>DASPGI010000014.1:0-14680 GCA_035620695.1 Alphaproteobacteria bacterium | reverse complement strand
GACTTCAACCGGCACGCCCGCCGTCTCTACGACAATTTCATGGCGATGATGCGGAACGCAGTCGGCTGAGCGGCAATCGGCTGCGGCCTCGTTGACAGAACAGGGTTTTTCAGCTCAGCGGCCGAACGGAAGTGGCTCGGTTTCGATCGGGAGCAGCCCGATCTGAAGGAACTCCTCTTGGCGCCCGCGCTTCGGGGTGAATTGATGGTTCCGAAACGGGGCAGACTGAAGCGTCGGAAGCCATCGCGCTTGCGCTGATGTATCTGCTCGACACGAACGTCGTTTCCGAGTTGCGAGGGCGGCGAAGCCTATCCCCGCGCCAGCCGCTCCGCGGTCTTGAGGAACTCCGTCACATGGGCCGGATCGGTATTGAAGGCGGTGACGAGGCGGATCACGTTCGCACCTTCCTCGATCCAGCGATAGAACTTGAACCCCGCCTGCTCCAATCCGGCGATGACCGGCTCGGCAAGCACGACGAAGAGCTCGTTGGCCTCGACGGGATGCAACAGCTCGACCCCGGGCAATCGGGCCAATCCCTCGGCCAGCCGGGTCGCCTGCGCATTGGCGTGGCGCGCATGGCTGAGCCACAGATCGTCGGTGAAATAGGCGTCGAACTGGGCGGCCAGGAAGCGCATTTTCGAGAAAAGATGTCCGCCGCGCTTGCGCCGATACGGCATCCCGGCGGCTAGCGCTTTGTCGAAGAACACCACCGCTTCGGCGGCCATCGCCCCGTTCTTGGAGGCGCCGAAGGACAAGGCATCCACCCCTGCGCGCCAGGTGAGATCGGCGGGGCTCGCATTCTGCGTCACCAGCGCATTGGTGAAGCGGGCGCCGTCCATGTGCAGCCGCACCCCATGTCGCCGACCCACTTCCGCAATCGCCGCCACCTCGCCCGGCCGATAGATCGTGCCGGCCTCGGTCGCTTGGCTCAGGCTCACCGCGGCGGCCTGCACGTGGTGCACCACGCCGCGCCCGGAGGCGGCCAGCACGCCATCCAGATCGGCGGGAGCGATCTTGCCATGCGCGCCCTGCACCCCGACCAGCTTGGCGCCGCCGGAATAGAACTCCGGCGCGCCGCATTCATCGACGGCGACATGAGCGGAGGGATGCGAGTAAATCGCGCCAAAGGGTGGCGTCAGGCAGGAGAGCGCCAACGCGTTGGCGGCCGAGCCGGTGGCGACCAGGAAGACCGCGACCTCGCGCTCGAAGATTTCGTTGAAGCGCCGCTCGACCGACTTGGTCAGGGCATCCTCTCCATAGGGCATCGCCGCACCCTGGGCGGCGCGGCCCAGCGCCTCGAGGATTTCCGGCGCGGCGCCGGTCACGTTGTCGCTGCAAAAGTTCATTGTCGCTACCGATTCTCGAGGGTTCAGGGCGCGGGCGCCACCTCCACGCGTCCAACCTCGCGCCCGGCGTCATCCAGGTAGATCAGATCGGGACAGGCGTCCGCCGGCTCGATGCGCAGCGCCAGCCGCTCGCCGACGCTGGCCATGTCGGCCACGACGCAGCCGGCCGGCAGGGCCAGCACCCGCGCTTCACCCGGCAGTGTCCCTTCCTCGGCGCCGAGATTGGAAAGGCGGCGCGTGATCTCGATCACCACCACCGCCACGCCGAGCACGATCAGCACCCCCATGATGATGACGACGGCCTTGAGGGTGGCGTGGTTACGGTCCAGTCTTTCGGCCATGACCGGGGGCGAACGGGTGGAGTTGAAGGCCGATGAGACGGCGGCGGGTGAACGACTCGATCGCTGGCTTGCAGGCAAGCTCCAGTCGGTCTCCCGCAGCCGGATCAAGGCCTTGGTCGAGGCGGGGCATGTCCGCCTTGCGGGCGCGACGATAACCGACCCCTCCCTGAGGGTCAAACCGGGCCAGCTGTTCAGGTTGACCCTGCCGCCGCCCGAGGCTCCCGCCCCGCTCGGCGAACCCGTGCCGCTCGCGATTCTCTACGAGGACGAGGCTCTGGTTGTGCTGGACAAGCCGGCCGGCATGGCGGTTCATCCGGCCCCCGGCAGCCCGGCCGGAACGCTGGTCAACGCCTTGATCGCTCATTGCGGGGAGAGCCTTTCCGGCATCGGGGGAGTGCGACGGCCGGGCATCGTGCACCGCCTGGACAAGGACACGACCGGCATCATGGTGGTGGCCAAGACCGATCCCGCACACCGTCACCTTTCCTGCCAATTCGCGGAGCGCAGCGTGGAGCGTTCCTATCTGGCGCTGGTCTGGGGCGTTCCCGCCCGGTTGGAGGACAGCATCGTCGGGGCGATCGGCCGCGATCCCCGGGACCGCAAGCGCATGGCCGTGGTGGAGGGGCGCGGCAAGCCGGCCCAGACCATCTACAAGGTGCGCAAGGCTTTCGGGCTGGGAGCAGCACTCCTCTCCTGCCGGCTCATGACCGGGCGGACGCACCAGATCCGGGTGCATCTGGCGGCCATCGGCCATCCGCTGATCGGCGACGCGACTTATGGCCGCAGCACCTCGGCCCGGTTGCGGCGGCTGCCCCCGGCAGCCCAGGAAGCGGTTCGGTCGTTTAAACGACAGGCCTTGCACGCCGCCGTCCTCGGCTTCGCGCATCCCGTCAGCGGCCAGCGGCTGCGCTTCGAGACCCCACCTCCCGCGGATATGCGTCAATTGCTTAAGACTTTAGAATCGCTCCAAAGAAATTCCTATACTTGACTGCGTTAGTCAGCTATCATGCGGACAACATGGGGGCCGAGGGGACAGGGGGCCAAGCTCGCCCGAACTCCCCGCTCGGCCTAGGGAGATCGGTTCGAAAATGGCACGTGCGATGCTGCCGAGTGTGGGCTCCGAGGGCGGCCTGTCCCGCTACCTCGACGAGATTCGCAAATTTCCGATGCTGGAGCCGGACGAGGAATACATGCTCGCCAAGCGTTGGCGCGAGCATGGCGACACCGATGCGGCTCAGAAACTGGTCACCAGCCATCTGAGGCTGGTGGCCAAGATCGCCATGGGCTATCGCGGCTACGGCCTGCCGGTCTCTGAGCTAATCTCCGAGGGCAATGTCGGAATGATGCAGGCGGTCAAGCGATTCGACCCGGACCGCGGCTTCCGGCTCGCCACATATGCGATGTGGTGGATCCGCGCATCGATTCAGGAATACATCCTGCACTCCTGGTCCCTGGTGAAGATGGGCACCACGGCGGCGCAGAAGAAGCTCTTCTTCAATCTGCGCAGATTGAAGGGCCAGCTCAAAGCTCTGGAAGAGGGCGATCTCAGCCCCGAGAACGTCAAGAAGATCGCCGAGGGGCTGAACGTGCCCGAAGCCGACGTCGTCAGCATGAACCGGCGGCTCTATGCGCCCGACCACAGCCTCAACGCGCCCCTGAAGGTGGAGGGCGAAGGGGAGTGGCAGGACTGGCTGGTTGACGACAAGCCGAGCCAGGAGACGGCTCTCGCCGAGCGCGAGGAGCTGTCCAAGCGGCGCAAGCTTCTGAGCGACGCCATGACCCAGCTGAACGATCGCGAGCGGCATATCCTGATCGAGCGCCGGCTCAAGGACGAGCCGACCACGCTCGAGGATCTGAGCCGCCAGTACGGCATCTCGCGCGAGCGCGTGCGCCAGATCGAGGTGCGCGCATTCGACAAACTGCAGAGAGCCATCCGCAGCGCCGCCTTGGAGCAGCGGCTCGCCTGATTTCAGGCATCAGCAACGGGCGTCAGGAAAGTGGCAGACCCAGCCCTTGTCGGCTTGGTCCCCGGCCCCCCGACTCCTGAGCCCTGACGTCAATCCGCGAACGGGTCCTTGACGAGGATCGTGTCCTCGCGCTCGGGGCTCGTGGATAAGAGGGCGGCGGGCGTCTCGATCAGCTCCTCGATGCGCCTGACATATTTGATCGCTTTCGCCGGCAACTCGGCGAAAGAGCGGGCGCCGCGCGTGTTCTCGCGCCAGCCTTCCAGCTCCTCGTAAAGCGGCCTGGCCTCGCTTTGCAGCGCGCTCGCGGGCGGCAGATGTTCGTAGCGCCGGCCGCGGATCTCATAACCAACACAGACCAGGATGGGATCGATGGGATCGAGCACATCCAGTTTCGTGAGGGCCACGCCGTCGATCCCAGCCATCGCCACCGCCTGGCGGACCATGACGGCGTCGAACCAGCCGCAGCGCCGACGCCTGCCCGTGACCACGCCGAACTCGTGCCCGCGCTCGCCCAGAAGTCGCCCCGTCTCATCGGTCAGTTCGGTCGGAAACGGTCCCGAGCCGACCCGAGTGGTGTAGGCCTTGGTGATGCCGAGCACATATCCGACCGCGGCCGGACCCAGTCCCGAACCCGTCGCCGCCTGACCGGCGACCGTCTGCGAGGAGGTGACAAAGGGATAGGTGCCATGATCGACGTCGAGCATCACGCCTTGCGCGCCCTCGAAAAGAATTCGCCGTCCGGCACGGCGCGCCTCATGCAGGACCCGCCAAGCGCTGCCGGCATAGGGAAGGACCTTCGGCGCGACATCGCGCAAGGCGGCGAGAAGCTCGCCCGGATCCACCTCCGGCGCCCCCAATCCGCGAAGGACAGCATTATGATGGAGCAGCAACCCATCGATGCGCTCGCCAAGGCGGTCCGGCTCAGCAAGATCGCAGACCCTGATGGCCCGCCGACCGACTTTGTCCTCATATGCGGGGCCGATACCGCGGCCTGTGGTGCCGATCCGCGCGGCTCCGCGCGCCTCCTCGCGAGCGCGGTCCACCATTCCATGCACCGGCAGAATCAGGCTCGCGGTGTCGGCGAGGATCAGGTTCTCGGGCGTTACCGCAACTCCTTGCGAGCCAAGCGTCTCGATTTCCTTGAGCAGGGCCCAGGGATCGACGACAACGCCGTTGCCGATGACGCCGATTTTGCCGGGCCGCACCACGCCCGAGGGAAGAAGGCTGAGCTTGAAGATACGCTCGCCTATCACCAGCGTGTGGCCGGCATTATGGCCACCCTGAAATCGTACGACGATCTCGGCCCGTTCGCTGAGCCAGTCGACGATCTTCCCCTTCCCCTCATCGCCCCACTGGGCGCCAATCACCGCCACATTGGCCATGCCGTCACCGCTGCTTGTCGGAGCTATCTATCGGTATTGCCGCGCCGCCCGTCCAGACGTGACCGCAACCCAGACGCCGAGCCTCCGCCGTCAGATCGCCCCCCTGCGACAGCGCCGCAACGGTGATCCAGCCTTCGCGGCGCAGCCGGTTCGCCTCGCCTGCCGACAGCTCCGGCCCGATAAGCAGGCGGCGGCGGCCTTGGGATCGCGGCAAGGCGCGCAACAGGGTGTCGGTATAAAGGGTGAAGCCAGTCGCACTCTCCTGCCCCTCGGTCGGATAGCGCCCGCCACGGCCCAACTCTCCACGTGCCATCGAGGTCAACAAGATAAAGCTCAGCCCCGTCTGATACTCGAATCCGCGGTGCTCGACCGGATCGAATGTAAGGACAAGGTCGGGGGCGCGGCGGCGTATCAGCGCGACCGCCTCCGCCAAGCGCGCAAGCTCTATCCCCGCAGGCTCAGGCAGCGAGATCGCACCAAGCCGTTCCAGCGCGACTTCCGCTGGCCCGAACGCACGCAAGAGGGCTATGAACAAGTCGGCATGCGGTCCCGCGATCGGGTGCACGGCCGCCTCGTCCTTACGATCCAATACCGAACGCAGCCGCGCCACCGCCGAGCCGTCGAACCGGAGATTCTGCGCCACCGTGGCAACAAGCGTCGGAAGGTTGAGATCGATCGCCAACTCGGCGAGGCCGAGTTCCCGCAACGCCTCGTAAGCGAGCAAAACTACCTCGGCATCGGCCGCAGGCGTCTCGGCGCCGATCAGCTCCACCCCTGCTTGGCCGAATTGGCGTTCGGGCCGCAGCCGGTTGCCGGAAACCTGCAACACTTGACCGGCGTAGGACAGCCGCAGCGGCCGCGCCGCCGCTTTCAGCCGCGTCGCGGCAATCCGCGCCACCTGCGGCGTGATGTCCGAGCGCAAAGCCAGCATTCGACGCGATTCGGGATCCATCAACCGGAAGGTCTGACGGGCCACATCGGCTCCCGCCGATTTCAGGAACCCGTCTTCGAACTCGATCAGCGGGGGCTTGACCCGCTCATAGCCCCGTGCGGCAAAGGCAGCGAGGAGCCTTTCCACCACGGCGGCTTCGAATTCCGCATCAGGCGGCAGGATGTCATGAAGCCCCTGCGGCAGGAGTCCCGGTTCGGCCTTCCTGTCCATCGTTCCTCGGCTTTTTGGAAGATAGCCGAAGAGGGTCTACCCGTTTTTCCGGGTGCTTCGCAACGCCTCTGGACAGCAAACCGCAAGAGCCACCTTAGGCGTGGAGATACTCCACGTTACCCACGCGGCGGCGTTGGGAATCGGGCTTGGCCCCCAGGGCATTCGCGTGCAATTCAACGGGCCTCTGCGTAGCCCGCACCGAGGCCCGATCGCGCATGGCGTCCAGCCAGTAGCGCAGGCGGATGGATAGCGCCGACAGGCCAGCGGGCTGATCGTGCAATATCGCGGGCAAGCGTTCGAACAGCGGATAGAAGACGATGTCCAGCAAGCCCAACTCCTGGCCGAGCCAGTACGGTCCCCGCCCGCAACGGGCCAAGCCTTCGCGCTCGATGAAAATCAGCCGGTCGCGCAACTCAGCGGACGCGGCCGTCCCTTCCTTGCGCAGAGACTTGGCGGCCCGGCGCATAGCCGGAACAAGCCTTTCGTCCGCGTACTCGATCCAGAATCGCGTTACCGCCCGCAAGGCCGCATCTTTCGGCCTTAACGCCGGCGTTGGATAGACGTCTTCGAGATACTCCAGGATGACGGTCGAATCGGTGATGAATCGATCTTCATGCCGGATGACCGGAACCTCGCCCATGGGCGAGATCACCAGAAACCATTCCGGCTTGTTCGCCAGATCGACCTCGGTGCGCCAGAAATCGATCCCCTTCTCAAGCAACGCCAGATGCACGCGCTGGGCAAAAGGAGAACGGCTTGCAGTGAAGAGTTCGATTTCCGGCATTCCACCTCCCCTGATCCGTCGGGTAAAGAATCCCGGCGGCCTTCAACCGATCGCATAGCGCAATTTATGAACTTAGATTTGTTATTATTGTGCGCATTCTTGGGTCGTTTTGCCACGCACGTGGCTGATTTGGGCTATCCCTTTCGGAACTTTCGTATTGATTACGATACTATCGTTCTGTCCGCTTCGCGAGAGGAAGCACGAATTCGTCTTGAATGCCGAATTGCGAAATAAATCAAGGTATTCCATTCCGATCGGACGCGTGTTCACGCTCTTGTGACCGCACCGAGTAGCCCGAGCCCACGCTAGCTCAGCCTCGCCGCGCTATGGCCACGCCCGCCAAGATCACCGCGGAGGAGAAGACAACCGAAACGCTAAGGCTTTCGCCGAGGAGCAGGACTGCCAGAATGACGGTCAACACCGGCTGGGCGAATTGGAGGACCCCGGTACGGCCAATTCCGCCGCGGGCCAATGCCCAGTTCCAGGCGATATAGCCGACCACCGAGGAAATGACCACGAGATAGGAAAGCCCGAGGAGGGAGGAGGGCTGAGCGGCGACCAGCTCGGACAAAGACATCAGCGGCAGACCCGGCAGTGCCAGGAAAGCCGCCAATACGACGCCCCAAAATGTCACCGAAAGGCTGCCGAGGCTTTGCGACAAGCTGCCGCCGGCGACATAGCCGAAGGCCACGGCCACGCAGGCGGCGAACACAATGAGATCGCCTGTGACGGTGACCCCCGACTCATCGAGGCCACGGCCGAGCCCGATCAGCAACGCCTCGCCGATGAGGGCGATGGCGACGCCTACCCACCACCATCCTGCGGGCCAGCGACGCTCCAGAAGCGCGGCGATGATCCCGGTGAACAAGGGTGTGGACGCGTGCACCAAGGCCGCATGCGAGGCGGTCGTATGGCGCACGCCGATCGAGAACAGAATCGGAAAGAGCACATAGCTGCCGAGCGCGGTGCCGAGCAGCAGGATCCAGCCGCGACGGCCCCGCGGCAACTTCAACCTGAGAGCGAGTGCCAGAGGCAAAGCGATCAGGGCAGCCAGAAGCGTGCGCAAGAGCCCCACCGCGAAGGGGTCGAGGCCGAGCACCGCAAACCGAGTGGCGATAGGGGACCCGCCCCAGAGCAGAACCGCAGCCCAACCCACCGCCAGCGCCGCCAATCCAGGCCGAGCCCAGGCAGCCGCAACCGGGACGCTCATCGCCAGAAGGGCTTGCCGCATTCCCGTTCGACATCGGCGCGAGTGAGGCCGATATCCTTCAGAAGAGCGTCGTCCAGCTGCAACAGAGCACGCCGCTGACGGGCTCGCTCTTGCCAAGCAAGCAGTCTCAGCGCCAGGCCAAGAAACCAGGACTGCGCTATGGCACTCCTCGATAAGGTGACATTCCTGGGCATTGTGGTCATTGTGCCCTCCGATAGCCGATATTGTATCGATTCAATCAGATTAATGTTGACGAATTTCCCAGTCAATGCCTATATTGTCACCATGACAATGTGGATGCCCCAGTTCGACAGGGCCACCGGGCCGGTCTATCAAGCCATTGCAAATGCCTTGGCGGAGGACATTTCCAAGGGGCGGCTTTCGAGCGGGCAGCGCCTTCCTACCCATCGCGAGCTGGCCCGTCGCCTGGGTGTCACCATTGGCACGATAACGCGCGCCTATGGCGAGGCGGAGCGCCGCGGCCTGGTAGCCGCGACCGTCGGGCGCGGAACTTTCGTGAATGCGCCGACAGGACCGATGCGCAAGCTCGCGGAGGTGGACGCGGGCATTATCGACCTGCGCTCGAACTATCCTGCGCTGGCCGCCTCCGCTTCCGCACTTTCGCAGATACTCGTGTCGCTCGCGCACGATCCCGGCATCGCCGATCTCCTGCGCTATCAGGATCATGCCGGCCTCATGCGGCACCGCGCCGCCGGAGCGCAGTTGATCGCCCGCTCAGGAATGGCGCTCGCGCCCGAACGCATCCTGGTGACTGCCGGCGGCCAGCACGCGATCGTAGTTGCGCTTCTGACCCTGGCCCAGCCGGGTGACGTGGTGCTGACCGAGGAGCTGACCTATCACAACTTCAAGGCGGCGGCGCAGCGGCTGAAGCTGCGCCTGCACGGGCTGCCGCTGGATCATGAGGGGCTCATTCCGGAGGCGCTTGAAGAGGCGTGCCGAAAGCTGTCTCCGCGCGTCCTTTACTGCACGCCGACGCTACAGAATCCGACGGCCGCGATCATGAGCGAGGCCCGGCGCATGCGCATCGCCGAGATTGCCGCAAGCCATGGCGTCACCATTCTCGAGGATGACATTCTGGGATTCCTGGCGCCGGAGCACCGGCCGCTCGCGGCCTTCGCCAGCGGCCCCGCCTGCTATCTGTCAAGCGTATCGAAGAGCTTCGCGCCGGGACTTCGTCTTGGCTTCCTGGCAGTGCCCGAGGGCCAGGGCGCGCGCTTTGCCGAGGCCATTCGGATGACGTGCTGGATGGCCTCGCCCCTTGCCGGCGAGATCGTTTGCCGCTGGATCGAGGACGGCACCGGCGAGCGGCTGATCGCCGCGCAACGCGAGGAGAATGCGGCGCGGATCCGCATCGCCGGCGAACGCCTGGGGCCGTTGATGCCGCAAAGCCACCCGGCGGCGGCGCATTTGTGGCTGCGCCTTCCCGCTCCTTGGCGGGCCGATGATTTTCAGAAGGAGGCCTTCAGTGCGGGAGTGGCGCTGACCGCCGCCGAGCCCTTCGCGGTGGGAGTGCCGGCGCCGGAGGCCATCCGCATTTGCCTCGGCGCCGCACCGAGCCGTCCCCTCCTCGACAAGGCGCTTGCGGCGATCGCCCGGCTGGCGCAGTCCCCCGCTCGCAGCGACGAGATTTCGTCCTCTATCCTCTGAGCGCGCGAGCGAATCACGGAAGAGCTCAAGCCGCCTTGGATCTTGCCGATAAGGATCAATACGTTGGCGGGGTGCTCGCCTCTATCGGCTTGACCCAATAGGAATGCAATCCGCTCTGCTTCACCCAGCCTTCTACGGGCATCCAGTCACAGTACAATTCTCTCGCCCAAAGCCTAGGATCGTCGGGAGTCCAGCGGCAAGGGCCGTTTGTTCCTTTGCCGACAATACGAGTGACAGTGTTGGGCCATGACCCGAGCGGATCATTTTCCGCTACCATTTTTCCCGACCAAATCTCGACAACATCACCCACACTTACACGAATGTCATCCGGTACAAATGCATAAATCGCCGTTGCCTGCTCGTTGGGGCCGCCACAACAGTTCACTCGACCAACTATGGCACTCCCGTCCTGAATCTGCCCGTCGGGAATACCCGCGCTTATGAGGACATCGTACCCCCAACCTGCTGACACCAGTTCATCCCGCGTAGCAACATGCACGACCTCCGCTAGCCGAAGCGAGCCGTCCGGAACGGCTTGCGCATGAAAACGCGATGTCTTCGCAAAAACCGGCGCATTCGGAGTGCTGCCACACGAGGATATCCATGTCCCCATGGCCGCAAAGATAGCCACTGCGGCGATAGTTCTCGAAACACTCACTTGGCCCACTGTTGATTCCTCAACTCTACCTATCGAAGCTACGTGTTCCGTAGCCGCTGAAATTTACCCCGCTTGCCGATTAACGGTACCTGTCCGTCGGCCGCCACGTGGGGGATTCACCAGCACTCATAGTGATATTCCTGCGCGTTCCAAGTGCAGTCCGCACCGGAGGACCCCGCCGTGGGCGCTGCTTCGGCCGCAGTGGTTTCGGCCGGGCCGCTGGGTGCACTCTGCGGCTGGACTGGTTGGGAAGGCGCTGCCACTTGCGGCGTTGCAACTTGATGCGTGCCGTCCCGGTCGCAGGTCAACTCCATCACGCCGCTGACGACCAAGCTGGGGCCAAACATCATCGGATTTCCCGCTGCCCCGGTTGCCGCTCGTTCCCAATAGCTCTGCTGGCAATAAGCCTGCGAAGGCCCACAGGCCGCGAGCGCCACCAGGCCTACCGCCGAACACGCGGCTCTGAGCAGACCGGATCCAGCGGCCCTGCGCCCCTCATTATGTGGAACGCAGAATGCGCGAGCGGCCATCGCCAATCTCCCATCGTGCCCGTATGGTCGATCCGATACGCGGCGGCAACCACTTCCGATGGCAGCGCAGACCATGAAAGCGAACCGCTAGCAGATCATTGCTTTATCAATACTGCGCTTCCTGTCTGGCCAGCTTCCGCTTGCCTTTTGGGGTAGTTCGTCATTTTCGAGCCATGCACGATTCCGGCGAGTTCTAGAACAAACCTGAACCCAGAGCTGCTCGGTGCCTATTTCGCCCCAGCCCCGTTGCACCACCGAGCCCGACAGTCTCAAATCCCCGAATGAAACTTCGGGCTCAGGTCACTTCGCCAACGCCGACGGAACGCAGACGATCGAAAACACCGGTCCGCTAACGCCAAGGCGCCTAGTTTCATGGAGAAGGTGCACCAGGACGGCAAGCCGTCCTTTGTCTGGTGGAACTCCATACGCGTGCACATCTTCAAGCCCAACCAAAGTAGGGGGTAAAGCCGAGGAAGGCGAAGGTCCCTGGACGCCACCCGCCAGCTTGCCGATGTCGTAGGGCCGGTAATCGGCCGAACTCGATCAGTCGTGACTTAATCTCGTAGGGTCAAAAAACCGCCCACACCAAGTTCAGATGGCTGCGTTTGGAACGCGTGAATCTTGGCGTGTCGGGCCCTCAGGGAAACGGGCGAACGGTGATGGTATGCCCAAGCGGCCCATGGCCTCCGCCCAAACCGGGGGCTTGCGCCATTGCTGCGATCACGAAATCGATGCCGCGCTCGACCGCGGCGTCCAGCGTCAGTCCCTGCGCCAATCCGGTGGCGATCGCCGAGGCTAGGGTGCAGCCGGTCCCGTGCGTCGCGCGTGTCTGCTTGCGCGGATGGCTGAAACAGCGGACCGTCGCGGGCGTCACCAGGTAATCGGTCACCTCGGGACCGGCGCGATGCCCTCCCTTCATCAGCACCGCCTTGGCTCCGAGACCCAGCAGTGCCCGTGCCGCCTCAACCATTGCTTTTGATCCGTCGATGCGCCGGTCCAAGAGCGCCTCGGCCTCGGGAAGGTTGGGCGTCAGCAGATCGGCGCGTGGAACCAGGATTTTGCGCACCGCCTCGATCGCAGAGGGCTCGAGCAGCCGATGACCGCCTTTGGCCACCATCACCGGATCGACCACCAGTGGCGCGAAAGGCGCGTGGCGGGCGGTTTCTTCGACCACCGCCTCGATGACCTCCGCCGAATGCAACATCCCGGTCTTGACGGCATCCGCGCCAATGTCGGTCAGCACCAACTCGATCTGCCGGTGGATGAAGTCCCTGGGGACTGCGTGCACGCCGAACACACCCTCGGTATTTTGCGCCGTCAGGGCGGTGACCGCCGTCATCGCGTAGCCACCTAAGGCCGAGATCGTCTTGATGTCCGCCTGAATTCCCGCTCCGCCGCCGGAATCTGAGCCGGCGATCGCGAGCACGCGCGCGATGCTCACCGCGCCGCCTCGTCAAGCGCCTCGGCGATCGATTCAACCACTTGACCGATCAGGGTGGCATCCTCGCCCTCGGCCATGACGCGGATGACAGGCTCCGTGCCCGACTTCCGGATCAGCAGGCGGCCGCTCGCGCCGAGCCGAGCCTCGCCGTCGCGAATTGCTTTCCGTACCGCGGGCAAATCGAGCGCCGCGGCCCCAGGTACGGCGCGAACATTCCTCAAGAGTTGCGGAAGCGGCTGGAACGGACGGCCGGTTTGGCTGGCCGGGCGCCCAGATTCCACGAACACCGCCAGGGCCTGCAATGCAGCGAGAAGCCCGTCCCCCGTGGTGGCGTAATCGGAAAGGATCAGGTGCCCCGACTGCTCTCCGCCGACATTGCAGCCGCTTTCGCGCATTCGCTCGACCACATAGCGATCGCCGACCGGGGTGCGCACGAGAGCAAGCGACAATCCGCGCAAATAGCGTTCCAGCCCGAGATTGGACATCACGGTCGCGACCACCGCGCCCCCGCGCAGGCGTCCCGCCTCGTGCCAGGAGCGTGCGACCAGCGCCATCAGCTGATCGCCATCGATCAACTCGCCTCGTTCGTCGGCGGCGATGACCCGATCGGCGTCGCCATCCAGGGCGATGCCGAAATCAGCCCCCGAATTCCGCACCGCCTCTTGCATGGCCGCCGGCGCAACCGTACCGCAGCCGCGGTTGATGTTGAAGCCGTCCGGCTGCACGCCGATTTGAACGACATCGGCGCCGAGTTCCCAGAGCACAATGGGCGCGACCTTGTAAGCGGCGCCGTGGGCGCAATCGACCACGACCTTCAATCCGTCCAATCGCATGCCTTTGGGAAAACTGCTCTTCACTATCTCGATGTAGCGGCCTTGCGCATCCTCGAGGCGCCGGGCGCGGCCGAGCTCGGCGGGCTGGACGAGCCTGGCCGATTGGCTCATGAGCCGTTCTATTTCCGCCTCGGCCGCGTCGGAGAGCTTGTAGCCATCCGGTCCGAAGAGCTTGATGCCGTTATCCTCGAATGGGTTGTGCGAGGCCGAAATGACCACTCCGAGGTCGGCCCGCATCGAGCGGGTCAAAAGCGCGATCGCCGGCGTCGGCAGTGGCCCCACCAGCGTCACGTCCATGCCCATGGCAACGAAACCAGCCGTCAACGCCGGCTCGAGCATGTAACCCGACAGGCGCGTGTCCTTCCCGATCAGGACGCCGTGCCGGTGATTGCCCCGAGTGAAATACGCCCCCGCTGCCATCGCCAGTCTCAGCGCCATTTCCGCGGTCACGGGCTCCCGGTTTGCGGTCCCGCGGATCCCGTCGGTGCCGAATAGCTTCCTGCTCATGACCATGGGTTATAGCAGGGGCAGCCTGGGAAGGGCATCTCTCAGGCCGCGCGGTTCAGTGCCTGCCAGGCCAGCCGCGCCTGATGAGCCTGCCCCACATCGTGGACGCGGAGGATCTGGACGCCGCGATCGAACGCGGCCATTTCGGCGGCAATCGAGCCGCCGAGACGCTCGGCCGCAGGCCAAGTCTCCAGCTCGCCGATCCACCCCTTGCGCGAGGCGCCGATCACCAGAGGTACTCCAAACCCGTGCAGCGCGGCGAGATCGTCAAGGAGCGCGGAATTGTGCGCGCCACGCTTGCCGAAGCCGATGCCCGGATCGAGGGCAAGCCGTTGCGGCCCCAGCCCCGCTGCCGCGCAGACCGCAAGGCGTGCCGCAAGATGCTCCGCGACATCAAGCGTCACATCCCCATAGTGGGGATCACACTGCATCGTCCGGGGCTCCCCTTGCATATGGACCAGGATTGCCGAGGCGCCTGCGCCGCTGACGGCCTCGATCGCGCCGGATGCGGTGAGAGCGGAGACGTCATTGACGATCCGCGCACCTGCTGCGAGCGCGGCGCGCATCACTTGTGGGTGGCGCGTGTCGACGGATATGACAGCCCCCCGCTCGCGAAGCGAACGGATGACGGGTTCGACCCGACGGATTTCCTCCTCGGGCGCAACCGGTTGCGCGCCTGGGCGGGCCGACTCACCCCCGACATCGATGAGGTCGGCGCCGGCCTCCAGCAGCGCGAGCCCGTGCCGCACGGCCGAGCCAGAATCGGCATGAGCGCCCCCATCCGAAAAACTGTCGGGCGTCGCATTGAGGACGCCCATGAGAAGCGGCCGATCCATGCTCATGCCCGCAAA
>DASPGI010000013.1:0-21526 GCA_035620695.1 Alphaproteobacteria bacterium | reverse complement strand
GCGGGCTGATCGTTGTGCGGGCTGATCCTTGTGCCGCATGGCCCAGCGGCCGATCCTGGTCCAGCATAAGGCCGGCGCTCTACCTCTTTCGGCCACAGCCAATGATCTTATTAGCGAATTCGGTTTCCGGCGACGCCCTGGCATCTTAGCCGAGGCGTTTCCATCTGGTGGATGCCATGACCGACGAAAGCCAGATCGCACAGAGGCTCGATCAGCCAGGCCCTTTGACGCCCTCCGGGGAGACGTCGGCGGCGCAGGACGAGGGTGCGCGCCCGCGCGCCGGAGCGGGTAGCCAGCCCTTGCGCCCACTGGCCGGCCGCCGCGGGCGGTTGACCATCTTCCTCGGGGCCGCACCCGGCGTCGGCAAGACGCACGCGATGTTGAAGAGCGCCCTGGCCAGGCGCGAGGCGGGAACCGATGTGGTGATCGGGCTGGTGGACAGCCACGGCCGCACCGAAACCGGCGCGCTCGCGCTCGAGCTCGACGCCGTGCCGCTCAGGGTCGTCGAACAGGAAGGCAGGCTGTATCGCGAGCTGAACGTCGGGGCCCTGCTGGCGCGCCGGCCACAACTCGTCCTGGTCGACGATCTGCATCGGCCCCGCATAGGCGGACGCGGCGACAGCCGTCGCTACCATGATGTCGAGGTGCTGCTCGCCGCCGGCATCGACGTTTTCGGCACATTGAACCTGCACCATCTGGAAGGTGCCGCCGACCAGATCGCGGAGCTGACGGGATATCGCGACCAATTGCTCGTCCCCGACCGTCTGCTCGACGAGGCGGACGGGATTGAGGTGGTCGATTTCGCGCCCGATGATCTGGTTCGCCGATTCCGTGCCGGCCAGGTCTGGCTGCCGCCGCAGATGCGCAGAGCGAGCGGCATTTTTTATGCCCGATCGACGGTGACCCAACTGCGGGCCTTGGCGCTGCGCCATGCCGGGCGGCGCGACGAACGGCGCGGTGGAGCCGGCCCGCGCACGACCGCGCGCGCCTGGGCTACGCGATGGATCGTCGTCGGCATCGCCGCCGACGACAGCGCCGAACCGCTGATCCACGCCGTCAACCGGATCGCGATTCGAAGCAACGCCGCCTGGATCGCGGTGCATGTCGATATCGACCCGCACCGCCGATCCATGGAGCAGCAGGAAACCCTCGATGCCGCGCTCGCCCTGGCCCGCGAACTCGGCGGCGACACCGCCCTGGTAAGCGGCCGCTCGATCCCGGAAGAGCTCATTCGGGTGGCGCAAAGTCATGGCGCGGCGCAGATCATCGTCGGCCGCTCGCAGCGCTCGGCCCTGTCGCGCCTGTTGCGTTCCGCAACCGCCCAGTCTCTGGTCGAGCGCGGCGAGGGCATCGAGATCAGCGTGGTCCAGACGCCGCGCCGGCGTGCGCGTCCTGGCTCGCTCGCCGATCTCATCCGGCCGCGTGCGCCGGCCCTTCGCAACTATGTTTTGGCGACTTTGGCGGTGGTCGTCGCGGCGGTCCTTGCCCGGTTCGGCTCCGATCATCTCGGATCGGCCAATCTGATGCTTCTGCTGCTCGCGCCAGTACTGATTTCGGCGGTCCGCTTCGGGTTCGGCCCTGCTGTCCTGGCGGCCGCCGAGGCGGTGGTTGCCTACAACTTCTTCTTCGTGTGGCCGCAATTCTCCTTGAAGGCGCCCGACAGCTTCCAGGACGCGGTCACCTTCGCGATGTTCCTTCTCGCCGCCGGCCTCACCAGCCATCTGGCCGGTCGTGCCCGCGATCGCGAAATTGCCGCGAGCGACCGAGGGCGAATTGCCGAGGCGTTGCTGCGGTTCAGCCGCGACATCGCCACGGCGGTACGATCGGGCGAGGTCATGCAGGTAATCGTCACCAAGGTGGACGAGATTCTGGATGCGCGCTCGGTCTTCCTGTTGCCCCACCAGGCCGAGGAACGGTTGGAGCCGATCGTCCCGGAAGGCGAGCTGCTCGAGGGGCGCGATCGGGAAGCCGCGCATTGGTGCCTTGCGAACGAGCAGCCTTCCGGCCGCGGCACCGCGCATTACTCCGATGCCGAGCGGCAATATCTTCCGATCGCGACCGGCGAAGGCGTGCTGGGCGTGCTTGGGATCCGTTACAACGATTCCGGCGCGCCGCCGAGCGGGTCGGTCTCGCTGGTGACCGACGGCATGGTGCGACAGGCGGCGGTGGCGCTGGAGCGCGCTCGGCTTTCCGAACGCATGCAGGACGCACGCTTTCTAAGCCAGTCGGAAAGTCTGCGCGCAGCGCTGCTCTCCTCGATCTCGCACGATCTGCGCACGCCCTTGGCTTCGATCATGGGTGCTGCCTCAAGTTTGCTGCGGTTCGGCAAGGATTTTAGCGAGACGACCCGGTTGGACCTCACCCAGACCATCCATGAGGAGGCGGAGCGCCTGAACCGCTTTGTCGGCAATCTGCTCGACATGACCAAGCTGGAAGCCGGCGCCCTCGCGCCGCAACTGAAATGGGAAGATCTGACCGACCTCGTCGGGGCCGCGATCGAATCGCAGAAGTCGCGTATTCCGGGCGATCGGTTCAAGGTGCAGCTTGAGCCGGGACTGCCCATGCTGGCCCTCGATTTCGTGCTGATGGAGCAGGTGCTGGTCAATCTGATCGACAACGCTCACAAGAACTCGGACCCCGCCTCGCCGATTACGATCGGCGCCTATTGCAAAGGGCAGGAGATGGTAATTTCGGTCCGCGACGAGGGCGTCGGGATCGCGGCCCAGGAGCTGGAGCCGATCTTCGAGAAATTCTATCGGGTGCGGGCAAAGGACCGGAAAGTGGCGGGGACGGGCCTGGGCTTGGCCATTTGCAAAGGAATCGTCGAGGCTCACGGCGGCGAAATCTGGGCGGAGAGCGAAGGACCCGAGCACGGCGCGGTGTTCAATATCCGCCTGCCGCTGGCAAGCGAGGCACCGGTGCTGCCGGTCGAGGAGTCCGCCGATGCCGGCTAACAACGGCGCGCGCGTGCTGATCGTCGACGACGAGCCGCAGATCCGGCGGTTCCTGTCCGCCAGCCTGAACTCGCACGAATATACGGTCATCGAGGCGCATACCGGAAACGAGGCGATCCGGCTTTGCACCACCGCCCAGCCCGATCTGGTGATTCTGGATCTTGGCCTGCCCGACATCGACGGGCGTGAGGTCCTCAGTCGAATTCGCGAATGGTCGAAGGTGCCGATCATCGTCCTGTCGGTTCGCTTCGACGAGCAGGACAAGATCGATGCGCTTGACCGCGGGGCGGACGACTATGTCACAAAGCCTTTCGGCATGGGAGAGCTGCTGGCGCGCATGCGCACGGCGCTGCGCCACCGGATCGGAGCGAACGCCGACTCTCCTTTGTTCTCGACCGGGGGTCTTACCGTCGATCTGACGCACCGGCTGGTGACCCTCGAGGAAAAGGAAGTGCGGCTGTCGCGCAAGGAATATGAAGTCTTGCGCGTTCTGGTCAAGCATGCCGGAAAGGTCATTACCCACCAGCAACTCCTGCGAGACGTGTGGGGTCCGGCGCATGTCAACGAGACGCAATATCTCAGGGTCTATGTCGGGCAGCTTCGCCAGAAGATCGAGCGCGATCCAACCCAGCCGCGCTACATCGTAACGGAAGCCGGCGTGGGCTATCGCCTACGCCGGCTCGATGACGATGAACAATAGTCGGATCGTCAGGCGCGAACCGCGACGCGCACATCGCGCTGCGAGGTGCGGCCAGATCCGCTGGTGCCCTCCAGCATGTCGCGCAGGCGGCTGCGGCCGCGACTTAGCCGTGACTTGAGGGTGCCGATCGGAAGCTGGGTTTGAGCGGCGGCATCCTCATAGGAATAGTTGAGCACCGCCAAGAGCCGGATCGCCTGGCGTTCGGAAGCGCCAAGCTGATCGATGGCACCGCTGAGCTCTGTCAGCAACAGCCGGTCGATCTGCCGTGGCCGCTCGACGGACGCACCGTCCATCTTGATTCGCTCGCTATATTCACGGGCACGCTTCTCACTGCGCTTCTGGTTGATGAACAGGTTGCGCATCATGGTGAAAAGCCAAGCGCGCAGGTCGGTTTCGGGCTGATAAAGCGAAGCGCGCGACAGAGCACGCTCCAGGCAGTCCTGGACCAGATCGGACGCCTGGTCGCTGTTGCGGGTCAGGAAACGGGCGTAGCGATTGAGCTGCGGGATCAAAGTGATGATCTCGTCGCGGATGTCGCTCATTCCTTCTTCCTCCTCCGTTCTTTGTGCGGGGTGACCAGGGGTAACTAAACTGGTCTAGTCCGGTGAATTCGCAGCCCAGTCGATAAGTCACGAGCGCCGCCTCACAAAGAAACCGTAGGATTAAGCTCCGTAAAGATTCTATGGGGATTGAGCGATGCCCCTATAAAGCTTCCGTAAATGCGAAAGAGCACGCCTGATCACCGGCGTGGATAGCACTTTTGGATTACGATTATTTGTTAGAGCTTAGAGGATATTGTTCAAATATCAATGTCTTGGCCTTGTTCGCTGCCAAAGCTTGCGCACCCTTCGCCTACCAAACCGGCGAAGACGTGAGGCGTGGAGTCCAAACCAACCCGACATAAAGGCCGCATAAAAATCCACCTCGCCTATCCCCAATGAGTTAACGGGAGGTGACCCCAGCAAGCTGTCTTCTTCTGCCGCTCCTCGCCGGCCCGTACGAGCCCAGGGTTGGTCGTCGGCCTGCAACAACCGCTTCAAGTTAATCAACAACAACTATGTTCATTGCCATTTAACCATATTTTGAGACCAATTCGTTCTGATACGCCCGGGGGCCAGAAGCTGGGGTGGCGGGCCGGCCATCGGAAAGGATCGAGGGGGAACTTCCATGACGGGGTCAAGAGGGGCGACGCTTGCGGTGGGAATTGCCGCGGCCTTGCTGCTGGTCAACAGTGAAGCTGAGGCCAGCGGCTTTGCCCTGCGCGAACAGAGCGGAAGCATGCTGGGCCAGGCCTTTGCCGGTCAGAACGCCTATACGAACGATCCCAGCGTCATTTTCTTCAACCCCGCCGGCATGTCTGCGCTCGACGGCACACAGGCCAGCGCGATCACCAGCTTCATCTTTCCGAAGAACGAGTTTGACGATGACGGCAGCACTACGACGGTCGGCGTGCTCGGCACCAATGAAGGCGGCGATGCCGGCGTGAACGCGGTCGTGCCTGCGCTGTACGGAATGACCAGTTTCGGCGATTTCCGGGTCGGCATCGGCGTCAACGCGCCGTTCGGGCTGAAAACCGAATATGACGACGATTGGATCGGCCGCTACGCCGCCACCACCTCTCGGCTCAAGACCATCAATGTCAACCCGGTGATCTCGTATCAGGTCACGGACTGGTTTTCGGTAGGCGGCGGCGCGCAGATCCAGAAGGCCGACGCTCGTTTGACCAATGCCGCCTTCTTCGGGGCGGCCGGCGATGGCCAGATCGAGCTGCAGGCGGACGATATCGGCTTTGGCCTGACCGCCGGTGCACTCATCACGCCGATGGACGGCACCCAGATCGGCATCGGCTTCCGCTCTTCGGTCCATCATGACCTCGAGGGTCGCGCCGAGGTTCATATACCCGGAGCCAATACGATCAACACAAACGCCCAGGCCGATCTCGATACGCCCGAGACGGTTGGCTTGAGTCTCTTTCAGAGAATCACCGATCGACTGTCGCTGGTCGGCACCGTCGAATGGACGAACTGGAGCCGCTTCGACGAGTTGCGCGTCGAGTTCGACACCGGTCAGCCGGACAATGTTACCGAGGAGAACTGGGAGGACAGCTATTTCTTGGCACTCGGCGCCAACTACCAGCTCTCCCAGAAGCTATTGCTGCGCGGCGGCGTCGCCTATGACCAGACGCCGGTGCCCGATGAGTTCCGCACCGCGCGAGTGCCGGACGAGGACCGCTATTGGCTGGCGCTCGGCGCCACCTACGCCTTCAGCGAGATGATCTCGCTCGATGTCGGTTATACGCATATTTTCATCAAGCAGGCCTCGATCGAGGAAACCTTCGAGCCGGTGCCCACAGCCCCGGCGCTGACCGGTACGCTTCAGGGCGAATACGAGAACAGCGTCGACATCTTCGTCGTTCAAGCAAATGTGAAATTCTGACCCAGAGCGGTTGGACGACTGAAAATACCCGCCCCACCCCGGGGCGGGTATTTTGTTGGTACTTATCACCTTAAATGTGCAATAAAAAAACTATCTCTAACAAAGGTGGCACAGGCAGTAAGATTTTAAATTATTATAATTCTAGATAATTATTGCGCGTCCTAAGACATTATGTAATCTCCACCTCGCAAAGACGGCCGAGCTCTCCCCGGAGAGATTCTGGACACGTCGAGATCCGAGGGGGAAACATCATGTCACGACGGAACTACGCGGCGCTGACCGCGGTCAGCGCGGCGGCATTCCTTGCAACTGCGGAAGATGCTGGGGCTTCGGGCTTCGCTATCCGCGAGCAGAGCGGGAGCCTGTTGGGCCAAGCCTTTGCCGGCGCCAACGCCTACACGATGGATCCCAGCGTCATTTTCTTCAATCCGGCCGGGATGTCGGCACTCGACGGCACGCGGATCAGCGGCGGCGTCAACTTTTTCTTCGTCAAGAGCGAGTTCGACGACGAGGGCAGCACCTCAACAGGGGGCCCCGGATTTCTCGGCAACGAGGAAGGCGGCGATCTTGGCGAGAACGCGTTGGTGCCGATCTTTTACGCGATGACCAGCTTCGAGGACTTCCGATTCGGGATCGGCGTCAACGCGCCCTTCGGCCTGGTCACCAACTACGACGAAAATTCGATCGGCCGGTACGCCGCGATCACCTCCGCGCTGCGGGTCATCAACGTCAATCCGGTTGTCTCCTATCAGGTGACGGACTGGCTCTCCCTCGGAGCGGGCGCGCAAATTCAGCGAAGCGACGCCCGACTGACCAGCGCGATGAACTTTGGGCTCCTCGGCGATGAGGAGGTCGAGTTGCAAGCGGACGGTGTCGGGTACGGATTCACCGCCGGGGCGCTGATCACCCCGATGCCGGGAACCCGGATCGGCGTCGGTTTCCGATCCTCGGTCAGTCAAACGCTCGAAGGCGATGTCGATGTGAACCTGCCGGCGGCATTGGGTGGCGGCAAAACCACCCTGGGGGCGTCGACGGAACTCGAGACCCCGGAAACGCTCGGGCTCAGCATCTACCAGCAGGTCACCGATCGGCTCTCGATAGCCGGCTCCGTCGAATGGACCAACTGGAGCCGGTTCGACGAGCTGCGTGTCGATTTCGATACTCCTGGCATTCCAGACGACGTGACCCGGGAAAATTGGAACGACAGCTTTTTCTTCGCGCTCGGCCTGAATTACCAGGTTACCGAAAACTTGCTGGTCCGCGGCGGCGTCGCCTACGACCAGACGCCGGTTCCCGACGCGTTCCGCACCGCGGCGCTGCCCGACGAGGATCGCTATTGGCTGTCCTTCGGCGGCACCTATCAGGTCAACGAGGTAATCAGCATAGATGTCGGCTACACACATATCTTTGCCGACGATGCCGTGATCGAGGAAGATTTCGCTGCTGGACCCGTCCCAGTCACGGGAACCATCAGAGGCGAGTACGACCCCTCCATCGACCTTTTCGGCGTCCAGGTCAATATCAGGCTCTGATGCGGCGCTGAGGCGAGAGGGCTCGGCTGCGGCGGGCCCTTTCGTGCTGGAGGGATTACGCGCGCCGGCGGCGCCAGGCGGTGAGGCGATTGGCCGGACGTGGTGGGGGCTCAGGGGTCTCGGTGGCTGCGGAGGCAACGACCGCCTCGACCGTCAGCGCCGCCGGCTCGACGGCTTCTTCGCTTTCCACCTCGATCAGAGGCCCTGCCCCGCGCGGCTCCGCCATCCATTCTTCGGCAAGGGCCCAGGCCTTGATCGCCGGCGACATCGGGGGCGAGCGGCGCAGCATGCTCATGATCTTAAGCGCTTCCTTCGGTCGCATCGTGCGCCGCTCCGCGGTGAGGACCGCCTTGACGATCCCCAGCGCGGCAAGCTCTCCCGACATCGTTTCGAAACGCTGCTCGAGGAATACCCAGCGCTCATCCCAGCACAGAACACGCGTTTTCAGCCGATAGCGCTGGAAGGGCTTCAAGGCGCGTTTGAACCGGATCGTCTCCGAGCCCACCACCGGCGTCCATTTCCGCCGCCACATCCAGGCCGCGACACCGGTGCGGATCATCAGATCGATACGGCCGAGATCCATGACCGTGAAGTATCGGCCATTGTTCATGTGCAGATTTAGATCGAGGTCGGTCGGCCAAACCCGCAGGACGAGCTCCGAGGGGGCAAGCATGTCCAACCGCGGCCCGAACAGGGCGGCGATCACGATCCGGATCAGGCGAAACAGCAGGTTCATGGTTAAAAGGCCGTTGCCTCGATGTCCATCAGCGGCTTGGCCCCGCTCATCAGGCTTTGGAACAAGGCCCCGCTCTCCGGCAGCAACCGCGCCATGAAGAAACGCGCGGTGGCGAGTTTCGTGCGCGCGAATTCGGCGTCGTCCGGACGGGCGAGCGCGGCCTTGGCCATCCTTACCCACATATAGGCAAAGGCGGTGAGCGCGAACAGGCGCAGATATTCGGAGGCCGCGGCACCCCCTTCGGTCGGATCCTTGAGCCCGGCCTGGGCAAGCCAAGCGGTTGCCTGCTGCAGCCGGCCAAGCGCCTTGGCGAAGGGCAAGATCAGCTCGGCAAGCTCAGGGTCGGCCTGGTGCTCCTCGACCAAGGCCATGGCCGGGTGGAAGAAGCGTCGGAGCAGCCGGCCGGTCCCGGTCGGCAGCTTCCGCCCCACCAAATCCAAGGCCTGGATGCCGTTGGTGCCCTCGTAGAGCTGGGTGATGCGGGCGTCGCGGACCAACTGCTCCATCCCCCATTCGCGGATGTAGCCGTGTCCGCCGAAGACCTGGAGGCCGTGATTGGCCGCCGCGAAACCAAGATCGGTCAGCGCCGCCTTGACGATCGGCGTCATAAGTTGCACGAGGTCGTCGGCTTCGCTCCGCCGTTCCGGATCGGGATGCCGCTCGGATAGATCAAGCGCCAGGCCGACCCACAGCGCCAACGCCCGCGCCGCCTCGGTATTCGCCTTGATGGTCAAAAGAAGACGCCGCACATCGGGGTGCACGATGATTGGATCAGCGAATTTCTCGGGCGCAACCGCGCCGGAAAGCGCGCGGCCTTGCAAGCGCTCGCGCGCATAGGCGCGCGCCGATTGATAGGCGGTTTCGGCGAGGCCCAGCCCTTGGATGCCGACCGCGAGCCGTGCGGCGTTCATCATGGTGAACATCGCGCGCATGCCCTTGTTGGGCTCGCCGATCAGCCAGCCCTTGGCGCCGTCGAAATTCAGGACGCAAGTGGCCGAGGCTTTGATCCCCATCTTCGCTTCGATGCCTCCGCAAGCGACCCCGTTGCGCGGTCCCTCGCCGCCATCCGGCTTGGGCAGGAATTTCGGCACCAGGAACAGGCTGATGCCGCGCGTTCCCGCTGGCGCATCGGGCAGCCGCGCCAGCACCAGATGGACGATGTTGCGCGTGAGGTCATGCTCGCCGGCGGAGATGAAGATCTTGGTTCCGGTCACGGCATGTGAGCCGTCGCCTTGCGGCTCGGCGCGGGTGCGGATCAGGCCGAGATCCGTTCCGCAGTGCGGCTCGGTCAGGCACATGGTCCCGCTCCAGAGTCCCGAAGCGAGCTTGGGTAGATAGAGGCGCTTCAACTCCTCCGACGCGTGCAGCGTGATGGCGTTGTAAGCGCCGAGGCTCAAGCCCGGATAGGTGCCGAAGGAGAGATTGGCCGAGCAGATCATCTCCTCGACCAAGAGGTTCACCACTTTGGGCAGATCCTGCCCGCCATCCTCGGCCGCGCAAGCCAACCCGGTCCATCCGCCGGCGACGAAGGTATCGTAAGCCTCCTTGAATCCCTTGGGCGTACGCACGACGCCGTTCTCGTAATGGCAGCCTTCCTCGTCGCCGCTGCGGTTCAGGGGGAGGAGCCGTTCCTCGCAGAGCTTCGCCGCCTCTTCGAGCACGGCGTCGATCAGATCGCGGCCATGCTCTTCGTGCCCGTCTAACTCGGCAAGCGCCGGTTCGGCCCCGAGCACGTCATAGAGCACGAAGCGCATCTCATCGAGCGGGGCGGAGTAGACGGTCATGCACGATCTCCCGAGTATGGTCCTCATCCTTCGAGGCCCGCCTTGCGGCGGGCACCTCTGGATGAGGGCCCTTTATTCTCTTCTCACCCTGAAGTGGCCGTGAAGCGGCCCTCGAAGGGTGAGTCACGCTAAGTCCTCAATTCCTTAACGGCTTGCCGGTTTCGAGCATGTGCTCGATCCGAGCCAGGGTCGCGCTCGTGCGCACCAGCTTTCCGAATGCGTCCCGTTCCAGCGCGAGAATGTCGTCCTCGCTGGCGATGCGCGTGACATCGGTCTTGCCGCCGCTCAAGACCTGTGCCAGCGCAAGCGAGACGGTGCGATCGTGCGGCGTGGCCTTGCCGGCTTGCACGAAGCCCTCGACGGCAAGCTCGAGCGCGCGGGCAGCAGTTGGGCCAGGCAGCCGATACTCGGCTGGCTTAGGCGGCTGATAGCCTTGCGCAAGTTCGAGCAAATGCGTCTTGGCCTCGGCCAAAAGCCGCTCTCGGTTCATCACGATACGATCGGAGGGTCGGAGATAGCCGATCTCTTTGGCCTCGGCGGCCGAACGCGAAACCTTGGCGGTGCCGATGGTCTCGAAGGCTTGCATGACCGCCGGCATCGGCCCCTTGGGCGCACCGGGCCGCTCGGCCAGTCGTCGCAGCATTTCCTTGCAGCCGCCCCAGCCAGGAATGACGCCGACCCCGACCTCGACCAGGCCCATATAGGTTTCGGCATGAGCAACGACCGCCGATGAGTGCAGAAGAATCTCGCAACCGCCGCCGAGCGCCATGCCAGACGGGGCCCCGACGATCGGGAAGGGGGCGTATTTCACCGCCTTCAAAACTTGCTGGCCTTGCCGCACCATGTCCTCGATCGCCGGCCAGAGCGCGATGTTCGCGGCGAAAAGGGCGAGCCCGATATTGGCGCCGACCGAGAACTGCTCGCCTTCGTTATGAATGACGAGACCCTTGCCGCCCGCCGCCTTCACATGGTCGAGGGAGGCCTTCAGCATGGCCAGTGTGTCCTGGTCGATGGCGTTCATCTTCGAAGTGAATTCGAGACAGAAGACGCCCTCGCCGATGTCCCAGAGCGCGGCCGAGCCGTTGCGCTTGACCGGCTTGCCCGCCCGCTTCACGTCGGCAAGGAGCAGCACGCCCGGAGCGCGCGCAAGCGCGACGTAGCCTCCGTCCGGCGCAAGCTCGTGGAGGACGCCCTTCTCGATGCGATAGAAGCCGCCGCGCTCGGCGGCGCGGGCGAGGAACGGCGGAACCGGACGCCCCTCCGCTCTCAGCCTCTCGGCAAACCAAGCTGCCCCCAAGGCATCGATCAACTCGAACGGACCTCGCGCCCAGTTGTAGCCAAGTCGCATCGCCCGATCGACGTCGTCGATCGCATCGGCGATCTCCGGCACCAGTGAGGCGGCATAGCTCAAGGTGCCCGATAGCACGCGCCAGGCGTAGCGGCCGCCCTTGTCGGGGTGGCTGACGAGCGCGCGCAGGCCACCCGTCTTCGCCGCCTCGATCGATTCGAGGCGCGGCTTCTCCGCCGGGCGATAGGCGCCGGTCGCGAGATCGATCGCCTGCTTGAGCCGTCCTCCGCCGGAGCGGTCAAGGCGGTAGAATCCGCCCTTGCCCTTGCGCCCGGTGTACCCCTCGGCGATGAGGCGGCTCATCAGCGGGAAATCGCGCCGGATGGCGTGATAGGGGTCGTCCTTGGGCAAGGCCGCCGCCATCGAACGGTCGACATGCGGCTGCAAGTCGAGGCCGACCAGATCCATGAGCCCGAAGACGCCGGTCTTGGGAAAACCCAGGGGGCGGCCCATGACGGCGTCGGCTTCCTCGACGGTGAGGCCGAGATCGAGCGTTTCAACCACGGAAGCCTGCATCCAGTAGACACCGATACGGTTGGCGACGAAGCCGGGACGGTCCTTGGCGCGAACCACGCCCTTGCCGAGCCGCTGATCGGCGAAACCTGCCATGACCTCGACCGCCTCGGGTCGCGTTTCGGGGCCGGCGACGATTTCGAGCAGCCGCATGTAGCGCGGCGGATTGAAGAAGTGGGTGATGAGGAAATCACGCCGGAAGGCCTCGGGCATGGCGGCGACGAGCTCGGCCAGCGGAATGGTCGAGGTGTTGGAGGAGACGATCGATCTCGGCTTGCGGATGGCTTCGAGCTTCTCGTAGAGGGCGCGCTTGATGGCTCGGTCCTCGAGCACCGCCTCGACGATCCAGTCCGCGTCCGCGATCAGTCCTAAATCGTCCTCGACGGTGCCGAGCGTGACGAGCCTGGCGTTGGCCTTGCGCATGAAGGCGGCGGGCTCGGACTTGAGCAAGCGATCGAGCGCGCCTTCGACGATGGCGCGCCGGTTGTCGCCCTCGGCCGCGCGGTCGAGCAGCACCACCGGGATGCCGGCATTGGCGATCTGAGCGGCGATACCGCCGCCCATGAGGCCCGCGCCTATAACGGCGGCCTTGCGGATCTCCATCACACCGCCTCCAGTACGGTGGCGATGCCCTGGCCGCCGCCGATGCATTGCGTGGAAAGCGCCAGTTCCTTGCCTTCGCGCTTGAGCAGCGCCGCAGCCTTGCCGGTGATGCGGGCGCCGGTCGCGCCCAAGGGGTGGCCCAGCGCGACCGCGCCGCCGTCGCGATTGGTCTTGTCGGGATCGAGCATCAGCTCGCGCGCCACCGCCATCGCCTGCACGGCGAAGGCCTCGTTGGATTCCACGAGGTCGAGATCGGAAACCTTGACGCCGGCGCGTTTCAGCGCCTTCTCGGTCGCCACCACCGGGCCGATCCCCATGATCTCCGGCGCACAGCCGCCGACCGCGACCGAGCGAATGCGGGCCAAGGGCTCGAGGCCGTGCGCCTTGGCGAAGTCCTCGGAGGTGACCAGGACCGCCGAAGCGCCGTCGGTCAAGGGCGAGGAGGTGCCCGCCGTTACCGTGCCGTTCTGGTCAAAGGCGGGCTTGAGCGTGGCCAGCGTCTCGGCGTTGGTGTCGGGGCGGATGCAGCCATCCTCCGCCACGGTGGCGCCGTCGGGACGCCGGATCGGCACGATCTCATCCTTGAAGCGGCCTTGGTCGCGCGCGGCCGTCGCCTTGCGGTGGCTTTCGACGGCGAAGCGCTCCTGCTCGGTGCGCGGGATCTGGTATTTGCGGGCGAGGTTCTCGGCCGTTTCGCCCATCGACATGAAGGCCTCGCGGTAGCGTTCCGCAAGCTCCGGATGGGGCAGCGGATTGAAGCCCATCATCGGCACGCGGGTCATGCTTTCGACGCCGGCGCAGATGAAGGCCTCGCCGGCCTCGAGCTGGATCGCGCCGGCGGCGCTGTGGATCGCTTGCATGGAGGAGCCGCAGTAGCGGTTGATGGTCTGGCCGGCGACCGTGAGAGGCAGGCCGGCGAGGAAGCCGATGATACGCGCCACGTTCAGGCCCTGCTCGCCCTCGGGAAAGGCGCAGCCGAGGATCAGATCCTCGATCGCCTTGGGATCGACCCCGGTCCTCTCCAGGAGACCGCGCACCACCTGCGCCGCCATCTCGTCCGGGCGCACGGTGGCGAGCTCGCCCTTATGCGCGAAATGGAAGGGCGATCGGGCGAAACCGGCGATCACCACATTCTTCTGCATGGCATTCTCCTTGGCAGTGCCGGGTCCCAACGGCGGTCTTCGCGGGTTAGATCTTGGCCGCGACGCCTCGTTGGCGCAGCTTGTCGACGACGATGGCTTCAAGCTCCCTGAGCTCGGCCAACGCGGCGTCGATGTCGACGCGCTGGCGCTCGAGCTGGGCGATGCGGGCGCGCCCTTTTTCCAGCGCCACCGTGAGCTGGCGCACATGGCCGGGGTCGGAGTCGTAAAGATCGAGCATCTCGCCGATCTCGGCGAGGCTGAAGCCGAGCCTGCGGCCGCGCAGGATCAGGCTCAGCCGCGCGCGGTCGCGGCCCGAGAAGATGCGGGCCTGGCCTTCGCGGCGGGGGCTCAAAAGACCCTGGTCCTCGTAGAAGCGAATGGTGCGATGGGTGCAGCCGAACTCTTCCGCCAGCTCGCCGATGGTCAAGCGGCGCTCGCCGGACTTATCCGGCTTCGAGGCCCCGGCCCTTGGCTCGGCATTCGATTGATTCAGCATGCAGGGGATTGTACTTGACGTTTACGTAAACGTCAAGTGATCGTCGCAACCTTGAGCTTCTCGATCCCTGTCGATGCCGCTCGCGGAAATCCTTGCGCCTGCATGGCGGCGTGCGCGGAGGATCCAAGACCAAGCTCAACCGCTCACGCCGGCGCTTTCGCCCTGGCCTCTTCCTCGGCGACGAGAGTCTTTTTCAGGATCTTGCCGATCGCGGTTTTCGGCAAGCTCGAGCGGAACTCGACCTGCTTAGGCATCTCGATCGACGAGAGCTTGTCCTTGAGGAAGGCGACGAGCGCCTCCTGCGTAAGCTTTTCATTCTCGCGCAAGACCACGAAGGCCTTGACCGACTGCCCGCGATAGGAATCGGCGATGCCGATCACCGCGCATTCCGCCACCGCCGGATGCATGTAGATCGCCTCCTCGACGTTGCGCGGATAGACGTTGTAGCCGCCGCAGAGGATCATCTCTTTCAGCCGATCGACGATGAAGACGTAGCCCTCTTCGTCCATGTAACCGATATCGCCCGAATGGAAGCGCCCGCCCTTGAGCGCCTTGGCGCTCTCCTCCGGCTTCCTCCAATAGCCCTGCATCACCTGCGGTCCCTGGATGCAGATCTCGCCGCGCTCGCCTGAGGCAAGCACACGCTCCGAGCCGTCGATGGCGACGATTTCGATCGTCGTGCCGGGCAGGGGCAGGCCGATCGAGCCGGGCTTGTTGGCGGCGGCAAGCGGGTTGCAGGTGGCGACTGGCGAGGTTTCGGACAGCCCGTATCCCTCTACCAGCACACAGCCCGTCAGCTCCTCGAATCGGTGCTTGACCTCGACCGGAAGCGGCGCGCCCCCGGAAATGCAGAACTTGAGCGAGCGCAAATTCGTGGCCGGCGTCTCCTTGGCGTTGTTGATCGCCGTGTAGATCGTCGGCACGGCCGCAAGCACGGTCGGCTTCTTTTTTTCGATCACTTTCAGGAGTTGCTGAAGGTCAAAGCGTGGAAGCAGAATCATCTCCGCGCCCAAAAGCATCGCGTAGTTCATCACGGCGGTCATGGCGAAGACATGGAAGAGCGGCAGGACACCCACGATCTTCTCCTGCTCCGCGCCGTGCCCCGGCGCCCATCGCAAAAGCTGGGCGGCATTGGCGGTGACATTGGCATGGCTCAACATCGCTCCCTTCGCGACACCGGTGGTGCCTCCGGTATATTGCAGCAGCGCGATATCGCTCAGCGGATCGATGGCGGGCGGCGTGAACGCGCCGTCATTCGCCACCACCTGGTCATAGGAAATGATGCGGCCGTTCTCTTCCGGCCGCGCGATCTCCTTGCGCTTGGCGATCGGGAAGAGGATGTTTTTCGGGAACGGCAGAACCGCCGCCATGGGGCAGACGATGATCTTCCTCACGCCCGTTCCGGCGGCCGCGGGCATGAGCTTGTCGCAAAGCACCTTCAGATCCAGCGTCACCATGATCTCGGTATCGGAATCCGCAATCTGGTTTGTCAGCTCACGCTCGGCGTAGAGCGGGTTGAAGTTCACCACCGTCCCGCCGGCCTTGAGGGTTCCGAAATAGAAGATCACAGCGTAAGGGCAGTTCGGCAGAAGCAGGCCGACCTTCACGCCACGGCGCACGCCCAGCCTCGTCAAGCCTTTGGCGGCGCGGTTCACCAGATCACCGATCTCGCGGTAGCTGTAGCGCTTGTCGAGGAAATCGATGCAGCAGCGGGAGGCGAACTGCTCGGCCGCTTCGTCCATCAGGCTGTAAAGAGGCTTGACCGGGATCTCGGCGTTCCAATCGATCTTGGCCGGATAGGCGGCAAGCCATGGGCGGCTTATGCCGACCATGCCGTCAGCTCCATTCATGAACGTAACCTCCCCTTAACCAAACATTTCCCCCGAAACCCCGCAGAACACTCTCCGAGCGGGGCGCGCTGGCCGGTCTCCGCCGGCCTTGGCCATTGCCATTCCTAATATATAACGCCCGGCGACAAGTTTGAGATGCCCCCGAGATCATATTTGCCTTCGGTGTTGGGCCCGGTGTTCCCGAAGGGAGGATCAGCCCGGCTTTTCCGCCTGCATGATCCGCGAGAAATAAGCAAGCTCGGTCGGCCTTGGCGTAAGGCCGGCCTTCTCAATCGCCCCAGCGAGATCGTCGCGCGTATAGTCGTCGTAATAGGGCTCGTGGAAGGCTGCCGGAAAATGCTCCATCAGCGCCTCATAGTCCGGCCTGTCGCCGCGCTGCAGCGAATCGACGAGCACTAAAAGGCCGGCGGGCTTCAGCACCCGGGCCATCTCGCGGATCGCCCTATGTCGGATGGTACGCGGCAGCTCGTGCAAAAGGTAAACGCTGGTGACGAGATCAAACTGCCCGTCCGGGAAGGGCAACCTTTCTGCCGCGCCCTCGATGAGCGACACCCGCGACCATGAGGCGAGCCGGGTTTCCGCCTCGGCGAGGTAATAGGGGCTGAGGTCCAACCCTGTAACCGGAAGCCGCGGCCAGTTGCTCTTGATCTGGGCGAGGAAACCTCCGGTGCCGCAGGCGACGTCGAGCAGCCTGAGCTCGCCATGGCGCCGGCCAGCGATATGGCGGGCCACCGGCGCCAGCGCTTGGCGGCGCATCAGATCGGCGCTGCCGCCGAACAGCACCTCGACCTGGAACTCGTAAAGCTCGGCGGAGCGGCGGCTCAAATAACCATCCGTCTGATAGTGGAAATTCTGTAGGTAGTAGCGAGGCAGGCTCTGGGATCGCCAGGTACGGAAGATCTCCTGACCGTCCTTCGCGCGGCGGCGCCGGTCAACGGCGCGCAGATCGGCAATGTACCGGGCCGCCTGGCGCAGGGCCGAAGGGCCAGGCAGGACATTTTCGGGCATTCGGTAAAGCCCGGTTTCGATATGCGCCAGATCCTGCTCGATCAGCGCCTCCAGATCGGCGCGCATCTGCTTGACGCTGGGCATCCGTTCCGCCAGTCCCGGTGCCGCCGGCGTTGGCGTGGTCAAGCGTCGCGACAGCCGATAAAGCCCTGAGAACCAACCCATGCGCGTTGCATGAGCGGCGCGATAAGCCATGCGCGCGAGGCGCCGATCGGCGGGCAAATTCACGGGCGTGACGGACATCGGTTTCAGGACAGTTGGTCACCGCCGCTGGCGCCGTCAAGCGGAGACCACGGGGCCGGTCGCCGGGGGCGGGTTACAGCCGTTCGGGAACCTTGCTTTCCGAACGCGCTAGCACCTTCGGTGTTGATAGGAGAGCGTTTGGGTATTATTGGAGGAACAGAATGCGAACCCTTACAAACCTTGTGATCGCCTTGACCGTGGCATCCATGGTCGCCGCCTGCGGCAGCTCGAGGACCGATCGGACCTTGAGCGGCGCGGGCATCGGGGCGGCCGGTGGTGCTGCGGTCGGCGCGGCCACGGGGGGCAGTCCTTTGACCGGCGCGGTCCTGGGCGGTGCGGTCGGCGCTGCGGCCGGCGGCCTCACCGACGAGGATGATTTCAACCTCGGCGACCCGATCTGGGACTGAGCGTTACGCTGCCAGAACGGTCGGGAAGGAAGGGCCGCCGACCTGGGGGCGGGGCGGCCCTTCCGTTTGGCGCTCTCGCCCCCGCGTTGCCAGCCTGAGGCGCGGCTGTTAACAGGGGTCTTGCCGAATTCCGAAGGAGAGTGCGCCGATGCCCGAGTTTGCGACGCTCGACCAACTCCGGGCGCGCGGCAAGCGCGTCTTGGTGCGGGTCGACCTGAACGTGCCAATGAAGGACGGCCGCGTAACGGACAAGACACGCATCCAACGAGCGGCAGTCACGCTGAAGGAGTTGGCCGATCAGGGCGCGAAGCTGGTGGTGCTTTCGCATTTCGGGCGTCCCAAGGGAAAGGATCCGACGCTCTCGTTGAAGCCGCTGGTCGAGCCTTTGTCGGAGCTTCTGGAAAGGCCGGTCAGGTTTGCTCCCGATTGCATTGGGCCGGAAGCGGAAGCGATCGTGAACGCCCTCAAGGAGGGCGAGGTGGCGCTTCTGGAAAATCTGCGCTTCCACGCCGGCGAGGAAAAGAACGATCCGCAATTCACTCAGGCGCTGGCGCGGCTCGGCGATCTCTATGTCAACGATGCATTCTCGGCGGCGCACCGGGCCCATGCATCGACCGAAGGGCTGGCGCACAAATTGCCGACCGCGGCGGGCCGGTTGATGCAGGCCGAGCTGGACCATCTGGCTCGCGCGCTCGAAGATCCGCAACGACCGGTCGCCGCAATCGTCGGCGGCGCCAAGGTCTCGACCAAGATCGATCTGCTGACCAACCTTGTCGCCAAGGTCGATGCACTGGCGATCGGCGGCGGAATGGCGAACACCTTTCTTTTTGCACGCGGCGTGGGCATCGGCAAATCGCTTGCCGAGCGCGACCTGGCCGAGACCGCCCGCCAAGTCGAGGCGCGCGCCCGAACCGCAGGGTGCCGCATTCTTCTGCCCGAGGACGCCGTGGTCGCAGCCGAGCTCAAGCCCGGCGCTCGGACGCGGACGGTCGCCATCTCCGCCGTACCCGAGGACCAGATGATTCTCGATATCGGACCGGCGACAGTGGCGGCGGTCGAAAATCTGCTCGGCCAGTCGCGGACGCTGGTTTGGAACGGACCGATGGGCGCATTCGAGACCCCGCCATTCGAGAAAGGTACTCTCGCGGTGGCGCGCAAGGCGGCGGAGCTTACCGATGCCCAACGCCTCTTGTCGGTCGCCGGCGGCGGGGACACCGTCGCCGCACTCGCTCTAGCCGGTGTCGAGGGTCGGTTCTCCTATGTCTCCACCGCCGGCGGCGCATTTCTCGAATGGCTCGAAGGCAAGAAACTTCCGGGCGTGGCCGCCCTGGCGCTCAACAAGGCGGGAGGGCATTAGCTCGCGCGCAACCCTAAACTAAGGGCGCTGCGGGAGTAATCGTCGTGGCCGAGGCGGCCAAAGGTCAGGCGAGTGAAAACCGGCGCCCGGTGTGGCGCGACGGCTCTTGCGTTTAATCACTTATATTAGCACTTTCCCAGACACCGCTATGCTAAAACCAAGGTCCATGTGCCAATCGCGCCGGTGGTTTTGGAAGGGCAAATGACATGATCAGGGTGTCGAGAAAAGGTGCGTCGCTGATTCTTGCCGCTTCGTTGGCGCTCGTCATGACGGTCATGCCCGGGCAATTGAATCTGACGTCGGCCTCGATCGATGCGTCCACGGCGCATGCCGGCCCTGGCACGGGCGGTCGTGGCGGACCGGATGGCATCGGTCAGGACGGGCCCGGCAGCGGAGCTTCGGCCGCCGGCCGGTCTTTAGGCCACGCAGCAGCGGCGGCGAGCGGTAATGACACGGCCTATGCGGCGACCAACCCCGAAACGCAGGGCCTGACCAAGGCGCAAGAAGTGGTCGGGACCACTCCGGCGAGTGAGACCGCTTCGGACGCGCTGAACGATGCGGGCTCCGAGAATGGCAGCGAAACCGAGAGCGAGAATGAGGAGTTCAGCTTCTCGGAGTTCGGAAGCCAGATGAGCGCGGACGCCAAGGCCGCCGTTTCGGCGATCTCCGACCTGTTTACCGGCGAAGAAGAGTGACGGCCGTACAACAGCCTCAGATCTGCCACCGCGGGCTCGTGGTCTTCATGGGGGAGCCAGGACACTGATTACGACAGCGTGGCTCAGGCCCATCGCCGCCACCATATTGAGCGCGTGCATCCTCTGCGCGTGTGCGGAGATCGGTCCAGGGGGCCCCTAGGCCAAGATCGGTGTCGGACCGTTCAAGGTCTATAGCCTCGAGGCTGGCCCCGGCGGCGCCGAAGCGAAAGGCCCCTCGGCCTCGGCCGGACCGTTCAGGTTCTAGGAGTAGGTCCGAACGGATGCCGCCGCGAGACGCCGGCTGATCGCTTGCCGCGCGCCACGCCTCTCCAACCAGCCATCCGCCCGTCCATCGCACGGCGCGGCTTCCATGGCAGCTAGGCGACGCCTTAGCTTATCTCGATCGCCACATTGTCGATCAACCGGGTCTCTCCCAGCCGCGCGGCGGCGCAAGCGCGCGCGGGGCGTTCGCCGATCCTGGCAATGGGCTGAAGGGTGGCGGCATCGGCGACGGTGACATAGTCAATCCTGGTAAATCCGGCTTCAAGAAGCGTACGCAGCGCCTTTTCCTCAGCGGCGCGGCAAGGGTCTCCGGCTGCGACGGCCCGGGCCAGTTCGACAAGCGTACTATGGAGATGTGCGGCGATGCGGCGCTCTCGCGGGCGAAGATAGGCGTTGCGCGAGGACATCGCGAGCCCGTCGGCCTCGCGCAGTGTAGGGGCTCCCAGAATGCCGACCGGTATGTCCAGATCCCGGGCGAGGCGTCGGATCACTTGGAGCTGCTGCCAGTCCTTCTCGCCGAAGACCGCCACATCCGGCAGGCATTGCAGAAGGAGCTTGGTCACCACTGTGGCGACGCCTTCGAAATGTCCAGGCCGGTGCGGCCCGCAGAGATGATCGGTCAGCCCCGCGACCGCGACTCGGGTGGCGAAGCCCTCCGGATACATTTCCGCGGTGGCGGGTGCGTAGAGCAGATCCGCCCCGGCGCGGGCAAGCTTCTTGGCGTCGCTCGCCTCATCGCGCGGATAGGCCGAAAGATCCTCGTCTGCTCCGAACTGGACCGGGTTGACGAAGAGACTGACAAGCGTGCGCCGGCAATGGGCGCGGGCGAGCGCGACGAGGCTCAGATGCCCTTGATGCAGCGCGCCCATGGTCGGCACCAGCGCGATCGTCTCGCCGCGTCGGCGCCAGCCGGCGGTCTCCACGCGCAACTCCTGCACCGTGCGCACGATTGGAAGCGGATGGTCGACAGTCATGACTTGGCGACGAAGCTTAAGCTTCTCAGGCGGGGCGTCAGCCTGCCTGCTTGCGCGGTCCGGCGCCAAAGCAATGTTCCGGGCCGGGGAAGCGCCGCTGGCGCACATCCTCGGCGTAGCGCTGCACAGCCTCCACCACAACGTCTCCGAGCTCTGCGTAGCGCTTGACGAATTTCGGAGTGAAGGCGCCGAACAGGCCCAGCACGTCCTCGGTGACCAGGATCTGACCATCGCAGGCCGGCGAGGCGCCGATGCCGATGGTCGGAACGGATATGCTCTTGGTGATGGTGCGGGCGAGCGGCTCGACCGTACCTTCCACGACAAGGGCGAATGCACCCGCCTCGGCGATCGACACGGCGTCGTTCCTGATCGCTTCGGCCTCGCGCTCGGCCCGTCCGCGCGCCCGATAACCGCCGAGGCTGTGCACCGATTGGGGTTTGAGACCGACGTGACCCAGAACCGGGAT
>DASPGI010000012.1:0-12331 GCA_035620695.1 Alphaproteobacteria bacterium | reverse complement strand
CATGCTCCCTGTCCTCGAGGCGGTGGTGCAGTCCGGCCGTCCGCTTCTGATCATCGCCGAGGATGTCGAGGGCGAGGCCCTGGCGACCTTGGTGGTCAACAAGCTCAGGGGCGGCCTCAAGGTGGCGGCGGTGAAGGCGCCCGGTTTCGGCGATCGCCGCAAGGCCATGCTGGAGGACATCGCGATCCTCTCCGGCGGCCAGGTCATCAGTGAAGATCTCGGCATCAAGCTGGAGAATGTCACACTCGACATGCTGGGCAAGGCGAAGAAGGTCACCATCACCAAGGAGGAGACCACGATCGTCGACGGCGCCGGCAAGAAGGCGGATATCCAGGGCCGGGTCGCGCAGATCCGCGCGCAGATCGAGGAGACGACCTCCGATTATGACCGCGAGAAGCTGCAGGAGCGGCTGGCGAAGCTCGCCGGCGGCGTGGCGGTGATTCGGGTCGGGGGCGCCACCGAGGTCGAGGTGAAGGAACGCAAGGACCGGGTCGAGGACGCCATGCACGCGACCCGCGCCGCGGTCGAGGAAGGCATCGTGCCGGGCGGCGGGGTCGTGCTGCTCTATGCCGGCAAGTCCCTGGACAAGCTGGAGCCCGAAAACGATGACCAGAAGGTCGGCATCGACATCGTCCGCCGGGCGCTGCGCGCCCCGGTGCGCCAGATCGTCGAGAATGCCGGCGTCGACGGCTCGATCGTGGTCGGCAAGCTCCTCGACCAGAAGAGCGCCAACTGGGGCTTCGATGCCCAGCGCGGCGAATATGTCGACCTGGTCAAGGCCGGCATCATCGACCCGACCAAGGTCGTGCGCACCGCCCTTCAGGATGCCGCCTCGATCGCCTCGCTTCTGATCACCACCGAGGCCATGGTCGCCGAACGGCCGAAGAAGGAGACGCCGATGCCTGCTCCGCACGGTGGCGGCATGGGCGACATGGACTTCTAGGCTCGCTCAGACATATCTATCGGACTATCGTGCCGCGCCCCTAACGGGCGCGGCTCTTTTCTTGCCTGAGAGGGCTGGCGTGCCCGTCAAGCGGATTTCTGCGGGATCGTTGCATCGGGCCTTTCCACTGCATAGCATCGCCGACTTTCGTCAAGACGGCCGTTTTGGGAGAGGAGTCATGGATGCAGAAAGTCTGCGCGCCCTTCAGGCGCCGTTGAAAGCCCGCTATCGAGAAAAGCCGAGCGCGGCGCTGATCACGCTCAAGGCCAAGGGCGCGCTGGATGATGCGAACATCGTCTGCAAGGTGGATACAGGCCGAGCGATGATCGAGGCGGGGCTTCATCCCGCGACCGGTGGAGACGGCGTTGCCGCATGCTCGGGCGACATGCTGCTCGAAGCGCTGGTCGCCTGCGCCGGCGTCACGGTCAAGGCTGTGGCGACCGCACTCGGCATCACGCTTAGGGGCGGGACCGTTTCGGCGGAAGGCGATCTCGATTTCCGTGGCACGCTCGGGGTGGAGAAGTCCGCGCCGGTCGGTTTCAAGGCGATCCGCCTCAGCTTCGATCTCGACACCGACGCGGACGCGGAAAGGCTGGCGAGCCTCAAGAAGCTGACCGAACGCTATTGCGTCGTCTATCAGTCGCTGTGCAATCCGCCCGCGATCGAGGTCATGCAGCGAGTAAACACGGGAGCGGCTGAATAGGCGTGGAGTCCCGATATTGCGGCCGCCACTTGTGGAGAACGTTCCTGAAAACCTGGTTCACTGGGAAAACCCGAGCAATCCCTTGGCGCGCTGCAGTGGAAACCGGATCAACACGGATCTCCTAAGGATGAACACGGATCAAAGGTCATGCTTTGCGGAGCGATTTCCCATCATCCCGTGCCCATCCGCTTTCATCCGTATTCATCCGTGCGCCCATCACGGCGTCTGAAACGGACGATGCCCAAACCTTTGAAAAGCGCGCTTCGGGCCCTCGGTCGCTCAGCCTTCGCCTGCATCGGTTGAGCAAGGCGCGGTCGGATTCTGGAGCCGGCAGTCGATATAGGCGCGGATCGCCTGCGCCTCCGCCACCGGATCGGCCGTGCCGGAACGCAGGACGAGATCGGGCGCGATCGCGGTCAGTTCGGCCAGCGTCGGACCGTCGCCGGCCGCTCCGGGGGTGGCAATGAGCAGCGCCGGTATTCTGGTTCCCGAGGCGAGCCAGGCACGGTGACGGTCCGCGGCAGCGTTCCAGATCTCGTTGCGTGGCACGCCGGGCCCGGTAATCGCCGGATCCAGCGCTATGGCCGCGTTGAATTTGCGGAAGGGATCGCGCGCGGCAAGCAGCGCCGCCCATGCGCCGACACCTGACCCGGCAACAAAAATTCGCTCTTGTGGCAGGTTGCGCTTGGTCTCCTGGACCAGGCGCTTCAGATCATCGAGGCGCCGGCAGGTCTTCAGCTCGACATAACCGCCGGCGGGTTCGGCCCCACGCGCAAAGCAGGGCTTTGGCCGGACCGTCTCGAACGCCGCCGCGCCGACATGGCCGCGCGCCAACGAGCAATCGGCAAAAACCAGAAGATCGCCTCCCGTCTCGGCCAGCGCGCGGATGACGGGCGGCACCGCGCCGCGATCTGAGATGAATGGGAGGGGCACCATTCCGTCGCGCCCGGCGCAGGGTTCCGGAGCGCGCTCGCCTTGCGCGGCCGGGCTGTAGAGCACCACCACGGCGGTCGGCGAGAGCGTCGTGAAGGTTTGCGTCTCATGAACCAGGAACCGGCCGTCGGTCGCGCAAGCTCCTGTCGCGACACTCAGCCCCAAGGCGAACGCTGCGCGCCATCCGATCATCATCCGCTCTCCTTGCCTCGTGGGAAAGCAAGACTCAAGCCTAACGGCGCACCGTACACGGGCGCCAGCGCGCGGATGGGCAGGTAGGTGCGAGGCGGCTAGACCCAGCGCCTGACTCGGGTGCGGTACTGACGGTAGGCCTCGCCAAAGCGACGATCCAGATAGGCCTCCTCTCGCCGAATCACCCAGACGTGGAGAGCGGCCAGCGTCGGGATCAGCAGCACCAGCGCCCAGCTTGCGGCGAAGAGCAGGGCCAGCCCAAGACAGATCGCCGTCATCGCGAGATAGATCGGATTGCGCGAGAAGCGATAAGCCCCAGTGGTGACCAATGCGGTTGCCGGCTCCCAGGGCGGGATCGCGGTGCCGGCCCTGCGGAATTCGATCATGGCGGATATCAGCAGCACGACCCCCGCCACGACCAGCACGCCGCCGAGCCCATAGTGAAGCGGATCACCTAGCCCCTCGAACCAGCCCAGCGGCCACAGCCATTCGAGAACGATGCCGATGATGAGAGCGCCGAGGAAGAGCGCGGGCGGAGGAAGGCGCACGCCGGCGTGATTGTCCTTGCCAACATCCGGCCGCTGCGGCTCGGTGTCGGTCATTCGCTCCCCTCCTTAGCGGTGTGGTCCGGCGGCTCCGGCAAGGCTGTGCGCCGGGGCCGGTGGACGCAAGCGCCGATCCTCTGCTAGAACGCTCGGGTCGCCCAAGCGGGTGTAGCTCAATGGCAGAGCAGAAGCTTCCCAATACCCCCGGCCACCGTATCACCAGGTCACCTGTAGTAACCTGCCGCCAGTAATCGCTTGCCTTTAATAGCTTATTAGTCCCAGAACGTATCCTGCAGTAACCTCCAATAACCGATAGCACCGTTACCCCGGCGCTACCCGGAGTAGCAGGATGACCAAAAAAGGCACTCACTTCCGAAGGTGTTAAACGCCTCCGAGCCCCCACGACCGGGAGGCTGGAAATCGGCGACCTCACCCTTCCTGGGTTGGAGCTTCGCGTCACCGAAAACGGCATCAAGTCTTGGGCGGTGCTGTACCGCGTCATGGGCGAAGGCGCGGTGAACGGCACGGGCCGCCTTAGGAAGGGTAAGTTGAAGCGTCTCACCCTCGGTCGTTATCCCATCCTAGCTTCCGACTCTCCAACACCAGCTTGTCTTGGTGCTAGAATCCAGAAAGCGCAGGGGTGCAGCGCCGATGGCTGATGAGATCCATTACCGTCCAGCTACGATAGAGGACATCCGGCCAGCTTATGCGGTCTTCCGCCGATCGTTGTTCGATTATCTGTTCCGGCAGTCCTTCATCGATGAGACCACGGCCAAGGAGCCGCCGATCGAGTCTGATTGGAGGCGCCAATCGGCCTGGATCGAGCATCTCTGGGGCAGCGCCGCGGAGAATTGGGTTGCTCAAGACGCGGCAGGGCGCATAGTCGGCTGGGCTATGAGCATCGAGCGCGACGGTCACCTCGAACTGACTCACTTCTTCGTGGAGCCGGGCGTTCAGGCCAAGGGTATCGGTCGGAGCCTAATTCAGCGGGCGTTCCCGAACGGTCGCGCCCACCACAAGGCGATCCTCGCTTCGCAAGACCCTCGGGCCCTATCGCTTTACGTACGCTCGGGCGTCAATTACGTGACGACATCCGTCGACTTCATCATTGCGTCTCGGCAGATCGAACCGGCGACCGACCTTCGCTTCGAACGCGTCGGTTCGGACGGTGCAGCGGTCGAGGCGATCACGGCACTGGAGCAGGAGGTCTTGGGCTACCGTCGGGAGCCCGATGTGCGGTTTCTGCTGAGCATTCGCCCGGCTTGGCTTGCCCTAAGGGCCGGATCAGTTGTCGGCTTTGCTTTCGGTCCGCATCCGAAGCAACAAGCAAGCCGAGTTCAGCCGAATGGCTCGGGCCCGATGGCCGCCCTCAACGCGGATGATCTGCCGGCAATCCTCGATCATGTCATCGGCGCGGTACAGGCAGCAAGTGCCGGCAAGTTCAGCATAACTGTGCCTCTTATCAACCGTGTTGCAGTCGCGCATCTCCTTGGCCGTGGTGGCAGGATCGATCCATTTTACATGAAGATTCTCGCCAGCGATGATTCGATGCGGCTCGATCGATGGATTCTCACTAACCCTGCCTTCATCATGTGAGGGGCTGCCCGCCACGCAGCTCCGGCGGTCGCTGGTGCCGCTTTGGGCTTGGCCGCCCGGCGCGCTCGGTTGCAACCTGCACCCCTTGGGCTCTGGAGCGGCGCGGCAAAGTCGCCCTGCCGCGACGACCCTGGGCGGCCCCCCGAGCAGCATTGGATACCCGAGTGCTACCCCGGCGCAGGATCCCGCTGCTGCCAAGCGGGGGAATTCCAGGGTCGCTGAAGGTGTCGAGCGAAGCGAGGCAGGCTTCAGGTCTGCTTCTGACCCATTGCGGTCCTTGATAGCCGTGATCACGCAGCGTTGGTGCTGTGCTAGGTTGCAGAATGCGCGAGACTATACGCAAACTAGATTAATCGTGGCGATCGGCCGAGGATATTGCTTTGAGGAGTGCGCAGCAGTGAGACGAACAACGCTGATAGGACTAAGCGCAGCGATCATTGGGTGTGTGGCGATTGGCGCGGGAGACTTGAACTCGATTAACCTCGCCGACACGGCCAGGGCGGATAGCAGCTCGTCGACACCTGGCCTCGTGCTGCCCAAGACCGACTTGCAACGTGGCAGGGAGCTTTTCGTCAGCAAGCACTGCGTGGTTTGCCATTCGATCAATGGAGTTGGCGGTACCAATGCGGCGGCGCTTGACGCTTCGACCATGGATCCGACGATGAACCCATTCGAATTCTTTGCACGGATGTGGTTGGGAGCAAAGCCGATGATAACTATGCAAGAAGAAAGGATGGGCGAGCAGATGGAACTCACCGCCGAAGAACTCGGCAATATCGTTGCTTTCATCCACGATGAGGAGATTCAAGAATCTTTCTCGGATAAAGATATTCCCGATGAGATTGAGGATCTTATGGAGTAGGGGCAAGCTTGCGCCGATGGTCACAACCTCGAACGAAGGACAGTGCTAGAAAAGTGATGTTATGGCGACAACTTTCCACCTCGCCGTGAGGCTTCCTATTACCTGAACCTGTCGGATGAACTCCAGTCAGTTTATGGTGGCCGTGCCAATCATGCCTGCCTCTTTGTGGCCTTCAATCGCGCACTCCACTGGGATGTCCTTGCCAGTTTGCACCGGCACAATGAACCATTCGACCGTGCCGCCGCCTGCGACCTCGATCTCAGTCACGTTGCCTTTGATCTCGGCGAGCATCTTGCCGTCCGCGCCAAGGACTTCGACCTTGCGCGTAAATACTCTCCCTACCAATTCGGGTGACGCAAATTCATGCTTGATCTTGTCCGTGTTCTTGAACACGACTTTATAGGCCTTGCCAGTCTCAAGGTCGATATGGCTCGGCTTGAAGTACATATGCTTGGCGTCGACTTGGCCCATCTCGATGACGATCTCAGTGGGATCAGCCCTACTGAGATCACCCGCTGCGTAAGCCGTAGAAGCGAGCACAAGTGCTGAGATCGTAAGCAGAAATGGTAGTTTTTTCATATTGAGACCTCCTCAAAAATTGAAAGTGATTCTTGAAAAATAATCTTGTTTGTTTTCCCCAGATGGTTCTTGATTCAGATCAATAGTGCCTGCGACTCTTTGACGCTGTGAAGCTCCCTTTCTCCCGAGGCAGTGCCTAACAATGGGCCACATTCTGGCTCTGATAGATCTTGACATTTCCAGAAGGGCAGACTTCGCGAAGCGAACGGACTGTTGGCGTCACAGACCGACCCATCAAGTACGCCAATTCCGCGACCACTGGAGGAGAGTTGATCTACATCAAGAGCGGAGCGTAATATTCATTAGAATCTCGTATCGGTCGCAATAACTGCCTAAAGTAGGCGCGGGAATGAACCGAGTTCTCGAGCAGCTTCACCTCGAACATGGCAGGATGCGCCAGCTCCTCCGGATCATCGACGAGCAATTGGCGCTCTATCGAAGCGGCGAGGTTCCTGATTTCGACATCCTGGAACAGCTCATGGAGTATACCCTTCATTTCCCGCACCTGGTTCATCATCCCAAGGAAGACCTTATCTTCAAACGACTCCTTCAACGCGATCCTGCCAGCGCTGAGGAAGTCATGGATTTGCTCACTGACCATGCCAAGCTCGGTGCGCTAACACATCGCTTCGCCGCCGCCCTCGGCAACGTGGCCCGCGACGTCGAATTGCCCCGCGATCTATTCGAGGGAATTGCTCAGGACTACTTAGAAGAAATGCGCCGCCACATAGAGCTCGAGGAAAGGGAGTTCTTCCCTCGTGCACTTCTACGGCTCGAAAGCAACGACTGGGTGGAGATTGACGCCGCCATCGCCTCTCTCGAGGATCCAGTGTTTGGCCACACGCTCGCGGAAAAGTATGGCAAGCTTCACCAGCGGATCTTGGATCTCATCGAGTGAGGTGCTAAGTGAGAATCCTTATGGGCATCGGCTTGAAAGCCTATCACGGCTAAGGGCTCGTGATCATCGGCGAACCATAATTCCGTCACACTTCCGCTGTTCGCACAAAGCGGACGATCAGCGACCCACCTGCAACTTCGAAATGAATTTCGGGTCGCGCCGCCTGCCGGAACGCTACCCCACGGATGCCCCAAGCTGCCTAGCCGCAACTTTTGGCCGCTCTGCACCTGCGGTTGCGCAGGACTGATCTGAAGCTGAGGGAGCTCCTCATACAACGCCAAGCAACCCAACAGCGACGCCCCCGCCGCCCATCTTGCTGATGCATACCAAGCACACGTTGTCTTGTGCATCCGCCCAAGCGTCGTGATAGCTTCCGCCCACCCGCCGCGCGATAAGCCGAGCTGTGGTTGGGTCGAAGCCCTCCGCTTCGATTGGGGCTTTTGTAGCAACGTCATTTGTGGTCTGCATGTGGATCTCCTTGGTTCGCAGACCAGGCGGCACCACCGCCTTGGGCCGACGCGACATCGCGCCGACGCGCAGACCTTGGGGAATCAGCGGAACCCGATCTGTCAGCACAAATCATCGGCGTGGCGGGTTTGGCCGGAGACTTGATGGCGGGCTGCTGCTTTGCTAGGAATCGGTCCGCCAACGGAGGCGGTGCGGCATTACCCCAGCAATTACCCTGGCTGGCTCATCGCCCGACCAGATCACGCCTAACCTGCTGTAACAGCAGGCGAAAGCGGGTGTAGCTCAATGGTAGAGCAGAAGCTTCCCAAGCTTACGACGAGGGTTCGATTCCCTTCACCCGCTCCATTCTGACCTTCCAGCAAGCCCGACCTTTTAGGCCACATCGCGATGACGGCGGTGCTTTCCGCCTGCTCCGGGCAAGCTCGCGTTATGGCCCTGCCGAGCGATCAGGTCGGATCTTTGTCGTATGACCTGATCCCCGTTGGGAGCCGAACCCAGGGATGCCTGCGGCAGTCATAGACGGAATCCTGGGGCGCGGGAAAGCTTGGATCGGCGAAGGCGCCGACGGCGACGGCCACGGATGATTGCTCCTGTCCTTCTTCGGTGTGGAACAGGGTTGTCCCGCAGACAGGGCAGAACCGGAATGTGAACTTGGCTCCTTGATCGCCGACGCGAACATACTCGCTCGCCGTGCCATGGACATTGTACGGGGCGGCGAAGCTGGCCAGAGCCGCAAAGACGCTTCCGGTCCGGCGCTGACAGGCCAGGCAGTGACACACGCCTACTCCGAGCGGTTCGCCCCGAACCTCAATGCGCAGCTGACCGCAGGAGCAAGAGGCTGTTCGAGAACGCATTGAGGGACCTCGTGGAATGTTGCACGCGCCGCTGCATGATGTCGATAATCGCCGCCGCGTCTGCGCGATCGGACGGCCGGGCGGACCTTGTCCTATGCCGAAGAATGGGCGCGTCCCGCCAGACCTTTCACCAACAGCATCCAGTTCCGGCCGGCATTCTCCCAGTCATCCTTCACCATCGGCCGGGTGGCGGTCTCGCGATAGCCGAAGCGCTCGTAAAGACGCCTGGCGCCCGCATTCGCATCCGAGACGATGATGCTAAGACCATCAAGGTCGAGATCGGCGGCGATGCGATCGGCGGTCGCAAGCAGACGCGATCCGAGCCCGCGGCCCCGAAACTCCGGATAGACCGCGAGTACGTTCACGTACCAGGTGCGGGGAGCCAGATTCTCCAGCTCTTGCATGGCGACGAACATGACCGGCAGGTCGGTCGGGATCGGCTCCGGGCGCTCCGGCAACGGATAGCCGACGACGCAGCCCGCCACCCGCCCGTCCTCGGCCTCGATCATGACGGCATTGCGGTAAGAGAAACCGCCCTGCTCGCGGCGCGCCCTCCCCTGCCCGACCTCCCAGGCGCTCTGCCCAGGCGCGGCCATCTTGCCCCAAAGATAGAGCGGCAGCCCCTCGCCGGCGAAATTGACCAGCTCGGCCATCGCGACGGCATCCTCAGGCCGGGCGCGCCGGAGCGGCGGCTCAAGATCGATCATCAGTTCATCTCGAGATCCCCCGGGCCCTCGGGCGCGGGAAAGGCGGCGTCGAGATCGGCGAGATCGCGCTCGGTCAACCGGACCTTCAAGGCCGCCTCGTTCTGGCGGACATGGTCGAGCTTCGCCGACTTGGGAATGACGATCATCTCCGGCTGGCGCAAGATCCAGGCCAGCGCCACCGTCGCCGGCGAGACCGCGTGGCGGAGCGCCACCTCCGCCAGCGCCTTCTTACGCAGAAGCGGCCCCTTGTCAAAGGGCGAATAGGCCATGATCGGCAGACGCCGCTTGCGGCACCAGGGCAGAAGCTCGAATTCGATGCCGCGCTTGGCCAGGTTGTAAAGCACCTGATTAGTCTGCACCTGGCCGCCGCCGGTGAGCCGGATCAGCTCCTCCATATCATCGCGGTCGAGATTGCTGACGCCCCAGTGGCGTATCGCCCCCTTGCGGCGCAGCGCCTCCATCCCCTCGACCGTCTCGGCGAGCGGCACGTCGCCGCGCCAATGCAGAAGATAAAGATCGATGCGGTCCGTCTTCAGCCGCTTGAGGCTGCGGGCGCAAGCATCGGCAAGACCCGTTTTGGTGGCATGCCAGGGATAGGCCTTGGAGACGAGAAACACCTCCTCGCGCCGGCCGGCGATGGCTTCGCCCACGATCTCCTCGACCTTGCCCTCGCCATACATCTCGGCGGTGTCGACCAGCGTCATGGCGAGGTCGAGACCAAGCCGCAGCGCCTTGATCGCATCGGCGCGCGGGCTCTTTTCCAATTCCCAGGTCCCCTGGCCAAGGGCCGCGACCTTTTCACCGGCCGGAAGCGTCACCATCCGCATCTGACTTGCATCCTCCTTCTTTTGTCCGATCAGGCCGCGGCGGCCGGCGCGGCAAGCCCCGATTCCCACTCCGCGCGCACCTCCGGCTCCTCCTCCGCCTGCAGACGCTCGGCCGCGAGCGCCGCGAAAGCAGCCTTCGGCATGAGCCGCCACACGGCCCAGACCGCGGCGCCGCGCACCAAGGGGGAGGCATCTCCCAACAGATGCCGCACCGTCTCCAACGCTTCCGCGCCGCCCCCGCTGTTTCCGAGCGCGAGCGCCACGTTGCGCACGAACCGGTTGCGGCCGATGCGCTTGACCGCGGTCTTTCTGAACATGGCCCGAAAACCGGCATCATCCAGCATCGCAAGCTCGGCAAGGCGCGGAGCGGTCAGGTCGGGCCGGGGCAGGAAAGCGGGTTCGACGCAGGCTTTCGCATACTTGTTCCAGGGGCAGACCGCCAGGCAATCGTCGCAACCGAAGATGCGGTTGCCGAGCGCGGCGCGAAACCGGTGCGGGATCGGCCCTTTATGTTCGATGGTGAGATAGGAGATGCAGGCGCGCGCATCGATGCGATAGGGCTGGGTGATGGCGCCGGTCGGGCAGATTTCGATGCAGCTCGTGCAAGAGCCGCAGTGATCAGCTTCCGGAGCATCGGGCGGCAGCTCCAGGGCGAGGAAGATTTCCGCAAGGAAGAGCCAGGAGCCGAAGCCGCGGCTGACGAGGTTCGTGTGCTTGCCCTGCCAGCCAAGGCCGGCCCGCATCGCCGCCGGCTTCTCCATGACCGGCGCCGTATCCACGAAGACCTTGACGGCGGTGCCGTGCCTCTCCGCAAGGGCCCGGGCAAGGCGCTTGGCCCGCTTCTTCATCAGCTCGTGATAGTCGTCGCCCTGGGCATAGGCGGAGATCGCGCCGCGCTTGCGGTCCTCCAGCAGCGTGCGCGGATCGCGCGCGGGCCCGTAGTTGGCGGCGAGCACTAGGATCGTACGGACCTCCGGCCAGAGCGCCATGGGATCGCCGCGTTTCAATGGCTCCCGGGCGAGCCAATCCATCGTCCCGGCGCGGCCATCGGCGAGGAATGCGGCGAGACCGGCCGAGCTTACCGCCCCGTAATCGGGCGCTGCGAAGCCCGCCACTTCGAATCCCGCCTCCAGCGCGGCGCGCCGGATCTCCTCTTTGACGGTGATGGCAGAGCCCGTGCTCATCCGCGGCCGCGATAGGCGGCGACGCCCTGGTCGGGCAGCCACAGCCCTTCGGGCGGCGGACCCGACTGGTAGAAGACGTCGATCGGCATGCCGCCGCGCGGATACCAATAGCCTCCGATCCTCAGCCAAAGCGGATCGAGCTCCCCGATCAGCCGGCGCGCGATCCCGACGGTGCAGTCTTCGTGGAAGGCGCCTTGGTTGCGGAAGGAGCCGAGAAAGAGCTTCAGCGACTTGCTCTCGACCAAACGATTCTTCGGCACATAGTCGATCACCAGATGGGCGAAATCGGGCTGGCCAGTGATCGGGCAGAGCGTGGTGAACTCCGGCGCGGCGAAGCGCACCAGATAGATCATGCCCGGATGCGGATTCGGCACGAAGTCCAGTACGGCCTGGTCCGGGCTCTGCGGCAGCTCCGTCTTGCGCCCGAGCTGCATCGCCTGTTTTTGAGGCTCGCTCATCTCTCCTATATGGGCTCGATATCGCCCCGCGCCTGCTCTTCGGTGAACCGGGCGGCGAAGTCCTGGACCCGGCCCACCTCGATCGCCGCCCTCAAACCCGCCATCAGCTCCTGATAATAGCGGAGATTGTGCCATGTCAGCAGGACTTGCCCGAGGATTTCCTCCGCCCGCCAGAGATGATGCAGATAGGCCCGGGCGTAGCGGCGGCAGGTGGGACAGGCGCAAGCCTCGTCAAGCGGACGCGGATCTTCGATATGCCGGGCATTGCGGATATTGACCGGTCCCCGGCGCGTAAAGGCCTGACCGGTGCGCCCCGAGCGCGTCGGCAGCACGCAATCGAACATGTCGATGCCGCGCAGGACCGCGCCGACGATGTCCGCGGGCTTGCCGACCCCCATCAAATAGCGCGGGCGCTCCCGCGGCAGGTGCGGAGCGGTCGTCTCGACCACCGCGAACATCGTCTCCCGCCCTTCGCCGACCGCCAGCCCGCCGATGGCGTAGCCCTCGAAACCGATGCTCTTCAGTGCCTCGGCCGATTGGACGCGCAGCTCCGGGTAGATCCCTCCCTGGACGATACCGAAC
>DASPGI010000011.1:0-3422 GCA_035620695.1 Alphaproteobacteria bacterium | reverse complement strand
TGATCGGGCTTTGGGTGGACCGCCCACTTTGCCCGCGGAGTGGCCGTCGCGCCGAACCGGCGCTGGTGCAGACTGTCCAAGGCAATACTCCTCAGAGAACGGGAGGCAGCACATGAGCACATCCTTTAGCGTGGTTCGGCTGATCGCGGATGGGAAGGGCGAAAGCCGCTTCGACGACTATGAAGTGTCGCAGCCTTTCATCCAGTTCGCGCCGCCAGCGCCGCCGCTCTTCGTTTCTCCCGTGGAGGGTGCTATCGGCTATGTCGTACTGCGCATACCAGTGGGATGGATCGGCGAACCGCACCCATCGCCACATCGTCAAATGTTGTTCTGCATGTCCGGGGTATTGAGAGCGACCGCGAGTGACGGAACCGTTCGTATAATCAAACCGGGAACCGCATGGCTCATGGCCGACACGGATGGGAAGGGCCACAAGAGCGAAGTGATCTCCGATGTTCCCTTTGACGCCATAGTCGTATTGCTCGCAAATCCGAGCTGAGCCAGGCGGGTGGCGAGAGCCGAGGCCTGGACTGGCACAAATCGGCTATACTGAGGGCCGACCCCTTGCTGGGACGCTCCAAAGCCCGGGTTTGCCGGGAACGGGGCTTTTCGTATAGGGTCAGCGGCTTTTTTCTACGGGACGATGAAAATGAGCGCGAAGTGGACACCCGAGGGCTGGCGCGGCAGGCCAATCTCCCAGGTTCCCGAATATCCGGATGCCATAAGGCTCCAGGGCGTGGAAGAGCGGCTGCGGCGGTTGCCGCCGCTGGTCTTCGCCGGCGAGGCGCGGCATCTGAAGCAGTTGCTAGGCGAGGTGACGGCGGGCCGCGCTTTCCTGCTTCAGGGCGGCGATTGCGCGGAAAGCTTTGCCGAGTTCCGGGCCGACACCATCCGCGACACCTTCCGCGTGCTGCTGCAGATGGCGGTGGTGCTGACCTTCGGCGCCGCCTGTCCGGTGGTGAAGGTCGGGCGCATGGCCGGTCAGTTCGCCAAGCCCCGCTCGGCGCCGACCGAGATTCAGGGCGGGATTGAGCTGCCGAGCTACCGGGGCGACAACATCAACGGCATCGAGTTCACCCCTGAGGCGCGGACGCCCGATCCCGAGCGCCTGGTTCAGGCCTACAACCAGTCGGCGGCGACCTTGAACCTGCTGCGCGCATTCGCCCAAGGCGGTTTTGCCGACCTGCACAAGGTTCACCGCTGGAATCTCGATTTCGTCGCCGACAGCCCCCAAGGCGAGCGCTACGAGGAATTGTCCAACCGCTTGTCCGAGGCGCTGGCCTTCATGGAAGCCTGCGGCCTCACGGCCGAGGCGGTGCCGCAGATCCGCGAGACCGCCTTCTTCACCAGCCATGAGGCGCTGCTTTTGCAATATGAGCAGGCGCTGACCCGTGTCGATAGCCTGACCGGCGAATGGTACGACTGCTCGGCGCATATGCTCTGGGTTGGCGACCGCACCCGTCAGCCGGAGGGTGCGCATGTCGAGTTCCTGCGCGGGGTGAAGAACCCGGTCGGGCTGAAATGCGGACCGACGCTGGAGCCGGACACCCTCTTGCGCCTCATCGACATACTGAACCCGGCAAACGAGGCGGGCCGGCTGACGCTGATCTCGCGCATGGGGGCGGACAAGGTGGAAGGCCGCTTGCCCTTGCTCATCCGTGCCGTCCAGCGCGAGGGGCGCCAGGTCGTCTGGTCCTGCGATCCGATGCACGGCAACACGGTCAAATCCTCGAGCGGCTACAAGACACGGCCCTTCGACCGCATACTCTCCGAGGTCAAGTCGTTCTTCGCCGTGCATCGAGCGGAAGGAACCCATGCCGGCGGCGTGCATGTGGAGATGACCGGCCAGGACGTCACCGAATGCATCGGCGGCGCGCAGGCGATCACCGACGAGCGCCTGGCCGACCGCTATCACACGCATTGCGATCCGAGGCTTAACGCGAGCCAGAGCCTGGAGCTGGCCTTCCTTATCGCCGAGGCTTTGAAGGCTGAACGGGCGAGCGCCGCGCGCCAGCTCAAGGCGGCGTCCTAGGCGCTGGCAGTCGGGTTGTTATGCGCAATGCTTCGGCGCGGTTGATCCCCAGCCTAGTCCCCCTCCGTCGGGGGGAGGGAGAGTGTGGGGTCACCGCGTTGATGCTCCCTCCCTCCTTGCGGGGGAGGGATGGGGAGGGGGGTAGCCTTCGTGCATCCCACCGATAAGGACATCCCGCTCTGGACCGACCATTACTTCCTGCGCACCAAGGAAGCGGCCAGGCGGTTCGGCGACAAGCGCGTCACCTATGCGCTTTTCATGCGCCGCCCGGTGATCTCGGCCCCGCGGCTCGCGATTGACTGGCTGAACGCCATTGCCGCCGAGCGCAAGGCCCGCTTCGATATCGAGCTGCTCTACCCCGAGGGCAAATGGGTGGGCGCCGGCGAGCCGATCCTGTACCTCACCGGCTCGCTCGTGGAGCTGGTCGATCTTGAGACGCTGCTCTTGCAGAAGCTGGGCTCTCCGTGCGTTGCCGCCTACAACGCCTTCACCATGTGCACCGACCTGCCGAAGGTCGCTTTCCTGGCCATGGATGCGCGGCACTGCGCGGGCACCGAGATGGCGGAGATGATGGCTTATGCCGCGGCGGTCGGCAGCGGACGTGCCCGGCGCAAGAGCGGCGCGGTCGGCTTTGTCGCGAACGCCACCGCCGCGACGGCGCATTACTTCGGTGAGCAGGAGGGTAAGGGCACGATGCCGCATGCCTTCATCGGCTTTGCCGGCTCGACTGTCCGCGCCGCCGAGATGTTCCACGAGACCTTTCCCCGAGACGATATGACCGTCCTGGTCGACTATTATGCGCGCGAGGTGTCGGATTCGATCGCAGTAGCGCGCCGCTTCTCCGAGCTTGCCGGCGCCGGGCGCCTTAGCGTCCGCCTCGACACCGCCGGCGGGCGCTTCGTCGAAGGCCTCGATCCCGCGGCCTCCTACGCCGTGCTGGAGCGGAATGCGCCGGGAGCCATCCGCGGCTACCGCTCGGAGGAGGAGCTGCGCTATCTAGTGGGCACGGGCGTCTCCGCCGCCGCCGTCTTTCAGGTTCGCGAGGCCCTCGATCGCGAAGGGTTCGACAAGGTGAAGATCGTCGCCTCCTCGGGATTTGGCCCCGCCAAGTGTCGCGTCATGGCCGAGGCCGGCGCGCCGATCGATGTGGTCGGCACCGGCTCGTTCCTGCCGGAGAGCTGGCGCGAGACCTACGCCACCGCCGTCAGCATCGAGTATGACGGACGCGCGTCGGTCAAGGTGGGGCGCGAGTTCCTGTTCCGCATCAACCGGCCGCCCGTATCGGGGGACGGACAGGGCTGAGGCCATGCCCGCGCGCAAGCGGACGCCGAAGCTGCCGAAGCCGCGCAATCCGGTCGCCAAGGCGCTGCGCGTGCTGAAGCCGAAGGCC
>DASPGI010000010.1:0-26562 GCA_035620695.1 Alphaproteobacteria bacterium | reverse complement strand
CCACCCAGAGCTGGCGAGCCTTGGGTGACAATGGCAAGGCTCTGGGAGTCAATTCTGCGGGTTGGCCATCGGAAAATCATCCTGGGCAATCGTGCTTGACATTGGCCAGGACGCCAACGGACGGAGGAAGCAGAAATGGTGCAGCGTGCGTGGATCGCGGCGCGATGCTGAGCGGGAGTTGGCCAAGCTGGTGCACTCCCTTGACACGGACGCCTTTATCGAACCCTTGAAACTCACGGTCCGTGAGTATCTGGATCGCTGGCTTGAACATGCGGCTCGCAATGCCGTCTCGGCTAAGACATTCGAGCGGTATAAGGAACTTGTGGATCACCACCTAAACCCATCGCTCGGGCAGATACTGCTTCCAAAGCTCCAGCCCCTCCACGTTCAGGCCCTCTATTCAGCGAAAAGAGCAAGCGGCCGAAAGGACGGCACCGGCGGATTGTCGCCTCAGACCATTGTCCACATTCATCGCGTCCTGCGGGCCGCCCTTAGTCAGGCAGTGAAATGGCAAATGCTCAATCGAAATGTCGCGGATGCCGTAGATCCACCGAAGGTCACCAGGAGGGAGATGCGCGCTCTGACGGAACACGAAACCGGCAATCTGCTCTCCGCTCTGTCCGGCTCCAAGTTCTATATTCCGGTCCTAATTGCTGTCGTCACTGGACTCAGGCGTGGCGAGCTGCTCGCTCTGCGTTGGCAAGATGTTGACCTTGACATCGGGCAGGTCACGATCCAGCAGTCGCTTGAGCAAACCAAGGCAGGTTTGGCGTTCAAGCAGCCGAAGACTAGTCGAGGCCGGCGTACTATCGCCCTGCCCCTTATTGCGGTAGATGCCCTGAGAGCCCACAGGGCCGGGCAAGCCGCAGAAAGGTTACGGCTCGGCCCCGCCTTCCATGATCAGGGACTAGTATTTTGCAAGGCGGACGGCAAGGCATGGGAACCGGTAAACTTCTCAAGCGATTTCACTGCCCTGATGCGCAGGCTGCCAATTACTCGTGTCCGATTCCATGACCTGCGGCACACTCACGCTTCTCACCTATTGCGGCAGGGAGTGAATCCCAAGGTGGTCAGCGAACGGCTTGGACATTCCACCGTCGCTTTCACCCTGGACGTTTACTCGCACGTCCTCCCCGGCATGCAGGACGACGCGGCTCGCCGGATCGATGCAGCGCTCCGACCAGTAATTGGCGAGAGTCCGCAACGAAACGGGTAGTGAACACAAATCCAGACTGCTGTTTGCAATCCGTTTGCAAAATCCCGGACAAGGGTTAGCATATAAACCTGCTAATATGCTCTAACTAATTGATACACTTGGCGGATGGGGCGAGATTCGAACTCGCGAGGGGTTGCCCCCTGCCGGTTTTCAAGACCGGTGCCTTAAACCGCTCGGCCACCCATCCCAGCCATTTCGTTCAACTCAAATACACCGATCTTCCTCTTCGCCGAAAGCTCTCAACGCTCTCGATCGCCGCCCGGGCGCATGCGTGCCGCCGCCCGACGAGGCAAATACCTTGATTCGCCCACTCTGGGTCAGGCCCGACCGGAACAGCCACCCACCTTGAAGTGCAGAGAAAGACGGATCGATTCAAGTCATGACGGCGGGGTCACTGCTGGCGGCGCGTTGACCGAGTAGGTAGGCCGGATTCGTTGTTCTCCGTCGCGAACCGTTACTCCACCGATGATGCCCGAGGTTTACCGACCTCGCTCACCAGGAAGACCAGGATCGCCCTTTCAGTTCTGGTTCTGGGCCGCGGAGGCCTGAGCCTGCTCGCGGCGTCGTCGGGCGCGGCGCGAAAGCATGTTCAGCCCCTCCACGAAGGTCGAGAACGCCATTGCCGCGTATATATATCCCTTGGGCACATGCGCGCCGAAACCCTCCGCGATCAGAGCCGTGCCGATCATCAGAAGGAAGCCGAGCGCGAGCATCACAAGCGTCGGGTTGTTGTGGATGAAGTTCGCAAGCGGATTGGCCGCGAGCAACATTACCGAGACCGCTACGACAACCGCCACCACCATGATCGGCACCTCATTCGTCATGCCGACAGCGGTGATTATGCTGTCGATGGAAAAGACCAGGTCGAGAACGAGGATCTGTCCGATGGCGGAAGCGAAGCTCAAGCTCGCGGTACGACGGTCGAACAGGTCGGGACCCGGATCGGGATCAACGCTATGATGGATCTCCTTCGTTGATTTCCACACTAGAAACAAGCCGCCGGCAATCAAGATCAGATCTCGCCAGGAGAAGCCGTGACCGAACAGCTCGAACAAGGGCTGCGTCAGCTGCACAATGATGGCGATCGTCCCGAGCAGCGCCAGTCGCAGAACCAGCGCAAGGCCGATGCCGATGCGTCGGGCGCGCTCACGCTGATGCTCCGGCAGCTTATTGGTGAGGATCGAGATGAAGATGAGATTGTCGATCCCGAGCACAACCTCCATGGCGATGAGAGTAGCAAGCGCCGCCCAGGCGCCGGGGTCGGTGAGAAGAGCAAGGATTGTGTCCATCAAAAACCGCCGGTTTCGCGTGTGTCGCGGGCGAATATTAAGGAGATGTCGGCTCCATCGTCATCCCCTCCGATGGACACTTTGCCGACCACGCGGTCGAAAAGGTTCAAGGCGGAACGCAACCTGCGCCCTTGTCCTGCCGTTGTCCCATCTGGTTGAAGGGCGGTCGGCTTTCCGGCCGCCCTCTCGCTAGGGTGGAATAGCGGACCGAGAATGCCCCGGTCGTTCAGCGGTCCTCCACCCTTTTCGGTCTGGAGGTGCGAATGAACATCTTCTACATCATCGGCGTGATCGTGGTCATCATCGCCATTCTGTCCTTTCTCGGGCTGACCTGAGGTTCGGATCCTGCGGGCGCGTTCCGCCCCGACCCGTCCAATCCGTGTCGGAAATTGAATCGGGCGCGCGAAATGGAAGGGGAAACACGCCTTCCTTGCGGCCGAGACCGATCCCGCGCCCAATCCCCTGATGGCCGGTCATACACGAGCCGGCGAGACGGCGTCGCGTCTATCTCAGCTTCGACCTCAAGGACCTAGATCCCTCGGGTACCCTGGAGCACCGACGCGCACTAAGGTCGGTGCCGGCACAGGAAAGGCACGCGCCGCCAACCGCGGCTGTTCAAAACACTCTGCTTCTTGCCGGAGGCCGTCTACCGAAACTGTGAGGATGATGTTCCGTGGCATCATCCCGTGGCCAGCGCGCTTCTATTGAGCGGCATCCTCAACAGCTTCGCCGGCCTCCTTTACGGCTTCGCCCGCTTCCTCGCCGGTCTCCTCGATCGCCTCCCCTACCTTCTCGGCGGTCGATTCCTGGTTGTCGCAGGCCGCCATCGGATAGGAAAGCCCGACCAGGATCACTCCAAGCAGGCAAGGGCGGCTCAAGTTTGCAATCGTCAAAGTACCCTCCTAGAAACTGTGGCGGATATGCTCCGTCGCCGAGAAACCAGTACGACGGGCAAGAGTTGCGGGGAAAATCAAGACTGTTTGCGCTCAATGAGCTCGATCTTATAGCCGTCGGGATCCTCTATGAAGGCGATGACGCTGCCGCCGTGCGCCATGGGGCCGGGCGGACGGGGGATGCTGACGCCTTCCTGGCCCAGCACCCGGCATGCACCATAGATGTCGGGAACTCCGATGGCCAGATGGCCGAAACCAGTCCCGATCTGATACGGCTCCTCGCGGCCCCAATTATGTGTCAATTCGATGACTGCTCCGCTCTCCTCATCACCATAGCCAACGAAGGCAAGAGTGAACTTGCCGCTCGGATAGTCTTTTTTTGAGATCAACTTCATCCCGAGCAACCTGGTGTAGAAGTCCAACGATTTGTCGAGATCCTTGACCCGGATCATGGTGTGAAGCAGGCGGAACTTCTTGGCATCCAATGTCGGAGCCGATTGGGCCGTCTGGTTCATAGATCTGCTCTCCCTAGCGGACGCGAATTGAGGGGATGGATAAAATCCGTCTGCCGATCCCCATCGGCCAGGCATGGATGCCGGCAGATCAGCGGTCCATCAGCATCGCCGCATAAGTGGCTTCTGCGACGAGACGGCCGTCGACCTTGGCTGCGGCATTGAAACGCCAGACATTGGCTCGCGAACGCTCCTTGACGACATGGATTCTGAGCTGATCGCCCGGCGTCACGGGTCTGCGAAATCGCGCATTGTCTATGCTCATGAAATAGACCAGCTTGCCCGCGGCAGCTTTGCCGAGAGTGCGGACGACCAGCACCGCCGCAGTTTGGGCCATGGCCTCGATGATCAGCACCCCCGGCATAACCGGCCTGCCCGGGAAGTGTCCGTGAAAAAACGACTCGTTGATGGTGACATTCTTGATGCCGACAGCACTGCGGTCGGGGAGGATCTCGATGACCCTGTCAACCAGCAGAAACGGGTAGCGGTGTGGGATCATCTCCATGACCCCACTCACATCTATCGCCTCCAGCGGCGCTTCTTCGACTTCCGTTTCCTTCATGTCGTTTGCCTAGACCGGGTGCCGAGAAACCTCGATGGCCGCGCCCTTTGCACCTTTAGCCCGGATTGCTCCAACGGTGCAATCCGCTCCGAAAGTCCCCTGGCAATAGCGCGGCGTGAGAACCGCCCCGACTATTTGGGAAGCTCGACCGCAACTGTGGGCAGCTTGGCATTAAGCCGCTTCATCGCCTCGTCGGTGATATCGTATTCCTTTGCGGCAAGAAGGACTTGGCCTTTCGACAGAATCAGCGTGGCCTTGCGTTCCGCCGCGATCTCGTCGATCACCTGTAGGAGTGTGGTTCGGATGGTATTCATGCTGGTCTGAAACATCCGGTCCAGCTGCTGCCGCTTGGTCTGAACGCCGCGGCGAAGTGTGGCTACTTTCTGCTCGAGATCCTGGCGTTTCTTCTCATATTCCTCCGCCGAAAGCGTCGCCCGTTGCCGGGACAGATCCTGATCGGCGGTTCTCAGCGTGTTCTCCTGTTGCGAGATATCGTTCTGAAAGGCGGTCCGCTGCTTTTCCAAAGCGCTCTGGACTACTTTCGAAGCCTTGGATTCCTCCAGAATTTTTTGAACATCTACGACAGCCACGACTGTCTGCGGCGCCTGTTGAGCCCATGCATCCTGCCTGAAGCCAGGCAGAAGGCCCGCCAACAGGGAGAGCATTAGAACACAGCGAATCATGGCTTCGCGCAAATGCAACCCCTTTCCGACTATCTAGAATCGGGTGCCGAAACTGAACCGGAACCGCTCCTCTTCGTCAAAATCTTCCTTCAGCACAGGGATAGCAAAATCAAGAGCGATCGGACCTATTGGCGACCGCCAAGTCAATCCCGTGCCTACCGATACCCGGGGGCTGGCCGTATCCTCGACGGTCGGCCCATCGTCATCCAAGCCGGTGACCGCGCCAAAGTCTGAGAAGACACGGCCGCGGACCGGGAGCTCTTCCGGTAATCCCAACGGAAATGTCAGCTCCGCGGTTCCGGAGTAAAGGAAATTGCCGCCCAGCGAGTCATCGGATGCCGTGTCTCGAGGTCCAACCCCGCGCGCGGCAAAACCGCGAAAGCTGTCGCCACCAAGGAAATAACGGTCGCTCACTCGCACGTCGTCGGAAATCCCGAAAATGTAGCCGACCTCTGAACGCACACTGGCAATGAGCGAATCCGTGACGGGCATGTAGTAACCGCCGCTCATTGTGGTGCGCAGGAAACGAGCATCGCCGCCAAGACCGGCCAGGTCGTTTGCCAGCCGCGCAAAGTAGCCGTCGGACGGGTTGATCCGACTGTCCAGCCGATCATAGAAATATTCATTGCCGATGATCGAGCGATAGGTCACGCCCTCCTCGTCGCGAATCACCACCGATGCATCGTCGTCAACATCATGAATATCATCGCGGCGCAGCGTATAGCGCACGGTTTGCCGGAGATTTTCGGTCACCTCAAAGGCGCCTCGGAGGCTGCCTCCGACGGATTCCTGTTCAAACGAGCTTTCGCTGCTGAAGTCGGTGGCGATACGAAACACATCGAAGCCGGCGGCGATATCCCGATCCATGAAGTAAGGTTCCGTAAAGCTCAGATCGAGACGAGAGCGTCTTGAGGACAGGCGGAAGCCTAGGCGCAGGTCCTGACCATTTCCGAGAAGATTGCGCTCACGCAGGCTGATATCCCCAAAAGGACCTTCAGTGGTCGAGAATCCGGCGCCCAGCGACAATTCGCCTGTGGACTGCTCTTGAACATCAACCGCGATCGTCGTCTGGTCGGGTGCTGTGCCCTGCGCGGTTTGAACATCGACCCTGCTGAAGAACCCGAGGTTTTCCACACGCTGTCTGGATCTGCGGATCTTGGAAGTATTGAACGCATCGCCTTCGACCACCCGAAATTCGCGTCGGATCACCTTGTCGCGGGTGCGTACGTTGCCTCGAATGTCTATGCGTTCGACATAGACACGCGGTCCTTCGCGAATCTCGTAAGCGATGCCAATCGTGTCCTGCTCACGGTCGATGTTCGGACGCGGTCGGACATCGACGAAGGCATAGCCGAGCTCTCCCACAACATCCGTCAACTTCCCGACGGTTCGATCGACCTCGGAGCCATCATACCAGTCACCTGGCTCTGTCGTTATTTGTTCCTGAAGAGCTTCCGGGTCGAGATTCTTGAGGCTGGTTTCCACAGTCATCTCGCCGAATCTGTATCGATCGCCCTCTTCCAAGGTAATGGTGACGACGAATCCGTCTCCCTCAGGAGAAAGTTCGGCGACCGCCGAGAGGATGCGGAAGTCCGCATAGCCTTCGGTAAGATAGAAGCGGCGCAGCAAGTCCTGGTCGGCGGCAAGACGGTCCGGGTCGTAATTGTCGCTGGTGGACAGGAACCGCCACCACGCGCTTTCAGTGGTGGTGATGACATCCCGAAGATCGCCGTCGCTGAAGGCCTTGTTGCCGATGAAGTCGATTGCCTTCACCCCGGTCAGCGGCCCTTCATCGATCTCGAACACCAGATCGACCCGATTCTGCTCGAGTTGGATGATCTTCGGTTCGACCGTAGCGGCAAAACGACCGCTGCGACGATAGATGTCGAGGATTCGCTGCACGTCGTTCTGCACTCGCGTCTGAGTAAAGACCACGCGGGGGCGAAGCTGCAGTTCGGCCGAGAGATCCTCGTCGTCGATTCGCCGATTTCCCTCGAAGGCGATGCGATTTATGATCGGGTTTTCGACCAGGCTTACGACGAGCGTGCCGTCCTCGCGGCGAATGGTCACGTCGCGAAACAAGCCTGTGGCGAAAAGCTTCTTCAGCCCCGAATCGATAAGCTCCGGGTTGAAGGGGTCTCCTGGGCGGATGCCGAAATAGGACAAAACCGTTTCCTGTTCGATTCGCTCGTTGCCCTCGATGCGAATCGCCTCAATCGTGCCTCCCCCGACCACCGAAGGCTGATCTTGAGCCATCGCGCCGAACATCAGCGGCCCCGGCAGAAGCATGGCCAAGGCCAGCGACAGCATCCGAATCGGATAAAGCACCGACGACCCTCCCCCGGCCGTCCTCAGGAAGCAATGTCCTTGAAGATGATCTTGGTTAAATCGTTCCAGGTTGCGAACAGCATCAAGGTCAATACCAGAGCGAGCCCGATCCTGAAACCCCATTCTTGCGCGCGCTCGCCAAGCGGACGCCCCCGCAACGCCTCGATCCCGTAAAAAAGCAGATGCCCGCCGTCCAGCATAGGTACGGGAAAGAGATTGATCATTCCGAGATTGATGGACAGCACGGCCATGAACCACAGAAGCTGGTCGATTCCCAACTGGGCCACATCGCCCGACATCTTGGCGATGGCAATGGGCCCACCGATTTCCTCGGCGTCCCGCACGCCGACGATCATCTGTCCGATCGCCTCGAGCATGCTGCCTGTGAGCCTTACGGTCTCGACGACCGCGCGCCAGGTCGCGCTCGCGGGATCGAGCTTGCGATGCTCACGAGGGCCGCTTTTAATGCCGAGCAAGCCCACCCGGTGCTCGTTTCCGAAATTATCGGTCTGAACCGACAGCCGGGGTGTTGCGGTAAGCTCCAGTTGCTCACCCTCGCGTTCGACCCGGATAACCATGGTCTGGTCCGGTCGAAGCTGGACGATTCGGGTAATATCCTCGAACCGCTCAATGCGTGATCCATCGACTTCGACGATTCTGTCCCCTTCTTGAAGGCCTGCCTGGGCAGCGGCGGTATCGGGCTCGACGCCGCCGACGATCGGCGGCGTAAACGGCTCCCCGGCGGTCGTGAACAGCGCCAGAAGCATGACCACAGCGAACAGGAAATTGGCCAACGGACCGGCCACGACGATGGCTGCGCGTTGTCCGAGGCGCTTGTGCTGGAAGGCGACTGCGCGCTCCTGAGCCGTCATCGTCTTGACCGCCTCGGAAGGCTGGCTCGCGGCGCCGGCATCGCCGAACATCTTCACATAGCCGCCGAAGGGAATGGCGCTGAACTTCCAGCGGGTGCCAGCCCGGTCGGTCACTCCGAACAGCTCCGGGCCGAACCCGACCGAGAAAACCTCGACCCGCACGCCATTACGGCGGGCGACCAAATAGTGACCCAACTCGTGGACGAACACGAGCACGGTCAGGACGACCAGAAATGGAAGGGCGTAGGTCAGTAGGACATCCATTGACTTTTCGCTTGGCCCTTTCTGTTCCCCGCTTCAGCCCTTCCTACCATATTGCGCCGCGCAGGCCCAAACGCAATGCCGGTCCGGATCAGATGCGAGCAATCAAAGCTTCGGCAGTCCGCCGTGCTTCTTCATCGACCGATTCGACCTCGGCGAGGCTGGCGATCGAGCGTGCCGGAATCCGCTCCAGCGATGCGGAAACGACGCGAGCGATGTCGAGCAATCCGATTCGTCCCGTCAGAAACGCCTCGACGGCTACTTCGTTGGCTGCGTTCAGAACGGTCGGCGCGGCCCCACCTGCGGCCAAGGCATCGCGAGCAATGGCCAAGGTCGGAAAACGCTCCGGATCAGGCGATTCGAATGTCAGCGCCCCAATCTGGGCCAAATCCAGCCGCGGAGCCGGCCATTTCATTCGTTCCGGCCAAGCCAGAGCATAGGCGATCGGAGTGCGCATGTCGGGTGCGCCAAGCTGCGCCAGGATTGAACCGTCGACATAGGCGACGAGGCTGTGCACGACCGATTGAGGATGAACCACGACATCGATGCGATCAGCGGGGAGGCCGAAGAGATGATGAGCCTCGATCAACTCAAGGCCTTTGTTCATCATAGTCGCCGAATCAATCGAGATTTTTGCACCCATCTCCCAATTCGGGTGCGCCAGCGCCTGGGCGGGTGTGGCTCTGCGCATCTCCTCCAGCCCCGCCGTTCGGAACGGGCCCCCGGAGGCGGTAAGGATGATCCGATCAACGGCTTCAAGCCGTTCCCCCTCCAGCACTTGGAATACGGCGCTGTGCTCGGAGTCGACCGGCAGCAGCCGGGCGCATGCGCGACGCGCTTCTGCCATGACCAAGGCCCCGGCGCAGACCAGGCACTCCTTGTTGGCCAGAGCAACCACGGCGCCGCGTCGAATAGCCGTCAGGGTCGGGGCAAGGCCGGCGGACCCGACAATGGCGCCCATGACCCAGTCAGACGGCCGCGCCGCCGCCTCGGCGATGGCTGCCGTCCCGGCTCCGGTCTCGATGCCGGTGCCGGCGAGTGCCTCTGACAGGGCCGGCCCGAGCCGCGGGTCGGCGATCGCAGCCATCCGTGGGCGCAGCTTGCGCGCTTGCTCGACCAGCAACGCGAGGTTGCGGTTTGCAGTCAGTGACTCGACATCGAATTTCTCGCGGTTGCGAAGCAGCAGATCGACTGTGCTGCAGCCGACCGAACCGGTCGAGCCGAGGATCGTGACGCTCCGCCGGCGGGGAGTGGTCTGCGATAGCGCTACCGCCATGCCAGCGGGCTCCCTCCGGTCGCGACGGTTATGGCCGCCACCGCCACCAAGGTGGTCACCAACCCGTCTACCCGGTCCATAAGACCGCCATGGCCCGGGATGAGACGACCAGCATCTTTCACTCGGAAATGCCTCTTTACAGCGGACTCCAACAAATCGCCCGCCTGCTCGACGATTGCAAGTCCGGCGCTGACCACGGTCAGGGGCAGCAGCTTTGCTCCCGTGAGCGAGGCTGCCGCCAATCCGACCATGGCCGCGGCGGCCACCCCTCCGCCAAGCCCCGCCCAGGTCTTGCTGGGACTGATCTGAGGCGCCAGTTTCGGTCCGCCGATCGCCCGTCCGGTAAAGTAGGCTGCGACATCCACCGCCCAAACCAGGACCAGCACCCAAAGAAGCGTCTCCAGGCCAGAGCTTGGAAGAGCGCGTAGCCAAAGCAGGGCCAGGCAGGGCAGCCCTACATAAAGAATCCCTGCGCCCAACCAGACCAAGGGGCGTCCGACAAGACCCGCCAGCACTATGACCGTCGCCGCTGCGATAACAAGTCCAAGCGCCCAGTCGAAAGCCGCGAGCGCAGCGACAAAGATTGCGGCCAGCATCACCGCGATCATTATTGCCGCGCCCGGGGTTTGCCAGTCCGAGATCGTCAGGCGGCTCCATTCAAGACTTGCCAAGACGGCAGCCCCCGCAACGAAGGCCGCCAGCGCCCAGCCGCCGAGCCAAGCCATGACCAGCGCAATTGGCGCCATCGCCAGGGCCGAAACGAGCCGCAGCTTGAAAGAGGCGGAAGTGGAGCTAGCGCTGGCTGGCGGATGCGCCATAGCGTCGATCACGTGTCCGGAATTCGCGGATCGCGTCTTCCAAATCCTGCTTGGTGAAGTCTGGCCAGAGACGATCGATGAACACCAGCTCCGAATAGGCGGTCTGCCAAAGCAGGAAATTACTGATCCGCTTCTCTCCACTGGTCCGGATCACCAGGTCGGGATCGGGTATCCCGGCCGTGAGGAGATGCGCCTCGAACAGTGCCTCATCGACATCCCGGGGGTCAATCTGACCGGCCTTGACCTTTTCGGCAATCCGCCGGGCGGCGCCGGCGATCTCGCTGCGCCCTCCATAACTGAGGGCCACAGTAAGCTGCAATCTGGCATTGTCGGCGGTCATCTCCTCCGCGCCGCGAATCATACCTACCAGATCCGGGCTTAATCTTTCCCGGTCGCCGATCACCTTGAGACGCACCCCGTTGCGGTGAAACTCGGCAATCTCCGAGCGCAGATAGAGGCGCAGCAGGCCCATCAGATCGTCGATCTCCGTGGGCGGCCGTTTCCAGTTCTCCGAGGAGAAACCGAACAGCGTTAGATATGAGATGCCCAGTTCGGCGGCCCCAATCACAGCGCGTCGAACCGCCTCGGCGCCACGGTTATGGCCGGCCGTCCGCGGCAGGCCGCGAGAAACAGCCCACCGTCCGTTGCCGTCCATGATGATCGCGACATGCTTCGGCGGCGCCGCCGCCCTGAGCTCAGTCACAGAGTTCGAAACCTGAATAATGCGGTCAGGCCGGCGGTGGCCCAGCCTCAGACCTGGAGGATTTCCTTTTCCTTCTGCGCCAACAACTCGTCGATTTTCTTGATATGAAGATCGGTCATCTGCTGGATCTTCTCCGCCCAGTCGCGATGCGCGTCTTCCGAGATCTCGTGCGCCTTTTCCTTGCGCTTCAGCATGTCCATGCCGTCCCTGCGGACATTGCGTACGGCAACCCGCGCCTGCTCCGTATATTTATGCGCGACTTTCGTAAGCTCCTGTCGTCGCTCCTCGCTTAGCTCGGGAATGGGCACGCGCACGAGCTGGCCCTCAGTGCGTGGGTTGAGGCCAAGACCGGCGTCCCGGATCGCTTTATCCACAGCCGAGGCGAGGCCGCGGTCCCAGACCTGCACCGTGATCAGTCGCGGTTCAGGCACGCTGATGGTCGCGACCTGGTTCAAGGGCATCTGCGAACCATAGGCATTGACGTGAACTGGCTCCAACAGGCTTGCCGAGGCCCGGCCGGCCCGCAGCCCGCCGAATTCACGCTTCAAGGCCTCGATGGCACCATCCATCCGCCGGCCCAAATCCTTGATCTCGATCTCCGCCATGTGTCGCCCCCGTTCCACGGGCCAACCTTATTCTAGGCTCTTTCTTGCTCGGTGATGATGGTGAACCGACCGCGGCCGGCGGCAACCTCGGCGAAGGCCCCTGGAGTGTGGATGGAAAAGACCAGGATGGGAATCCCGCTTTCCCGCGCCAGGGCGATCGCGGAGGCGTCCATTACCTGCAGGTCCTTCGACAGGACTTCGAGATAGGTCAGGCGGTCGTAGCGCACGGCATCGCCCACTTTGCGCGGATCGGCACTGTAGACTCCGTCCACCTTGGTCCCCTTCATCAACGCATCGCAGCCCATCTCCGAGGCGCGCAAGGCGGCGGCGGTATCGGTTGTAAAGAAAGGGTTGCCGGTGCCGGCGGCGAAGATCACGACCCGACCCTTCTCCATATGACGCGCAGCGCGTCTGCGGATATAGGGCTCGCAGACCGTAGTCATCGGGATCGCCGACTGCACCCGGGTGTCGACACCGATCTTTTCGAGCGCATTTTGCATGGCCAGCGAGTTTATCACGGTCGCCAACATGCCCATGGTATCGGCGCCCGCGCGCTCCATGCCGATGGCCGCTCCGGAAACGCCTCGGAATATGTTGCCCCCGCCGATAACAAGACATACCTGCACGCCCAGGGTATGCACGGTCCGAATCTCGCCGGCGATACGGTCAACGGTTTCCGGATGCAGCCCATAATCGCCCGGACCCATCAAAGCTTCGCCGGAGACTTTCAGAAGCACACGTTTGTACTTCGCTCCGGCCTGTCCCATTCACCGTCTCCCGCATGAGCCGACCACACCACCCTCAGCCGCCGAGCTGAGCGGCCACTTCAGCGGCGAAATCCGACTTCGACCGTTCGATGCCCTCGCCCAGAGCATAGCGCAGATATCCGGTGATGCGCACCGGCGCGCCGAGCTCCTTGGCTGCCTTTTGCAGAATCGCGCGGACCTTGCTTTCTCCGTCGATGACGTAGGTCTGCTCGAGCAGCACCACATCTTCGTAATATTTGCGAAGGCGGCCCTCCACCATCTTGGCGATGATCTCCTCAGGCTTGCCCGAGGCACGGGCCTGCTCGGAGAGCACGCCACGTTCTCGGTCCAGCGCAGCCGGATCGACGTCGCCTATGTCAAGCGCCTGCGGGTTTGCGGCGGCGACATGCATCGCGATCTGACGGCCGAGGGCGAGCAGCTTGTCGGGCGCGGCAGAGGATTCGAGCGCAACCAAAACGCCGATCTTTCCCAAACCCGGGGCCAGCGCGTTGTGCACGTAGGAGGCGACAATACCCGGCGATACCGACAATGCAGCCGCGCGGCGCAGGGCCATATTCTCGCCAATGGTCGCGACCATGTGGGTCAGTTCCTCGGCGAGGCTGCGACCGGCGCCGGGGTAGGGTGCTGCCTTCATCTTTTCGATATCGCCCTTCTGCTGGAGGGCAATCGATCCGGTAGTCGCGGCGAACTTCTGGAAGGCATCGTTTCGGGCGACGAAGTCGGTCTCGGCGTTGACCTCGACCACCGCGCCACGGCCCTCGGAGGCCGCCACCGCCACCAGCCCCTCAGCCGCCACCCGGCCCGCCTTCTTGGCCGCGGCCGAAAGGCCTTTCTTGCGCAGCCAGTCGACTGCGCCTTCCAGGTCGCCGCCCGCCTCAGCCAGGGCGCGCTTGCAGTCCATCATGCCGGCGCCGGTCTTGTCTCGAAGCTCCTTGACGAGCGCCGCAGTGATTTCCGCCATAAGACTGTTGTCCTCTCCTATCGGCAGCAGAGGGCGGGCGCTATGCGCTCGCCGGCTGGGCGGGTTCCGCTTCGGCGGGAGCGGGCGTTTCGGGAATGGACTCGGAGGGGGCCTCCTCCGCCTCGCCGATATCCACCCCAGCGGAGATCGCCTCCTGCTGCAGCCCATCCAGCACCGCGTCGGAAACCAGATCGCAATAGAGCGAAATCGCCCGCAAGGCATCATCGTTTCCCGGAATGGGATAGGCGATTCCATCCGGATTACTGTTGCTGTCGACCACCGCGGCCACCGGAATGCCCAGTTTGTTGGCCTCGGCAACTGCTATTGCCTCTTTGTTCGTGTCGATCACGAATAAGAGGCTCGGTTGCCCGCCCATCTCCTTGATGCCCCCCAGGGAACGCTCCAGCTTGTCGCGCTCGCGAGTGAGGTTCAGCAGCTCCTTTTTGGTTAGGCCCTGGGTCTCGCCGCTCAACTGCTCTTCCAGGTCGCGCAGGCGCTTGATGGACTGGGAGATCGTCTTCCAGTTGGTCAGCATCCCGCCGAGCCAGCGATGATTCACAAAGGGCTGTCCACTGCGCTTGGCCGATTCGGCGATCTTCTCGCCCGCTTGACGCTTGGTGCCGACGAAGAGCACACGCCCGCCACCGGCGACGGCATCGCGCACCGCCTGCAGCGCTGCGTAAAGCATCGGAACGGTTTGCTCGAGATCAATGATATGAACGCCGTTCCTCACACCGAAGATGTACGGTTTCATCTTCGGGTTCCAACGGCGAGTGTGATGGCCGAAATGCACGCCGGCTTCCAGAAGCTGGCGCATGGTGAAGGTCGGCATCGCCATGGGCGGATAATCCTCTTTTCCGGTTCGAGCCTCCGCGGGGGTATGATGCCCTGGCCCGAGGGCCGAAGGACCGGAGCGACTGGACGGAATGTCTCTCCGCCGGCCGCGACCACCCGCGTGTGTGTTGTCGCCCGCGTTTCTACCCGCCCCGGCCCAAAGGCGCAAGGTTCTTGCGGGACCTTATCGCGCGTCGGTGATCGGCAACCGTGAGCCGGAGCGGCTATGCTGCGGCAATCGCCTCGATTTCGATCAGCCATAGCGGGTCGGCGAGGCCGGCCACCACCACCAGTGTAGAGGCGGTCTTGAGCCCGCCGATCATGCTGTCGCGAACGGTCCGGTACTGGCCGACATCACTTGGCCGCGTAATATAGGCAGTCACCTTCACCAGATCGGCCGGCGCCATGCCGGCGGCTTCGAGCACGCCTAGCACATTGCGCCACGCGTTGCGCGCTTGCTCCTCGAAAGTATCGGGCAGCACGCCGCCGAGCGGAATGCCGACCTGACCCGAAACATGGAGCCACCGCGCCGGGCTTGGCACCGCCACCCCCTGGCTATAGCGGCTGAAGGAGGCGGGAACGGTCGGCGGATCGACATGCTGGAAGCGGCTCATCCTGGTCTCCGGTGGCGTTGGATTGCATTGTTGGCAGACGGCGTCTATCTCTTGCCCGAGAAACGACGGAGACGGCAACAAGGATGATCGATGCGGTTCACGTCATTGGCGGCGGCTTGGCCGGAAGCGAGGCCGCCTGGCAGCTGGCGAAGGCCGGCGCGCCCGTCGTGCTCCACGAAATGCGTCCGTTGCGTTCGACCGAGGCGCACAAGACCGGTCTCCTCGCCGAACTGGTCTGCTCCAATTCCTTCCGCTCCGACGATGCCCAGCACAATGCCGTCGGCTTGCTGCATGAGGAGATGCGCCGCTGCGGCTCGCTGATCCTTGCCGCCGCCGACGGGCACAAGCTCCCGGCGGGCGGGGCGCTTGCGGTCGATCGCGACGGTTTCGCCGCCGAAGTGACGGCGCGGCTCGAAGCCGAACCCCTGATCACGATCCGACGCGAGGAGATCTCCTGCCTGCCGCCTGGCGATTGGGCCTCTGTGATCATCGCCACCGGCCCCCTTACAGCGGCCGGGTTGGCCGAGGCGCTCCGAACGCATACGGGCGAGCAAGCGCTTGCCTTCTTCGACGCGATCGCGCCGATCGTGCATAAAGAGTCCGTCGATTTCGGCAAGGCTTGGTTCCAGTCGCGCTACGACAAGTCCGGTCCGGGCGGCGGTGGCGCCGACTATATCAACTGCCCTCTCGAAAAACCCGACTACGAAACCTTTGTGGCGGCACTACTGGTGGGCGAGAAGACCGCTTTCAAGGATTGGGAGACCTCGACGCCCTATTTCGAGGGATGCCTGCCGATCGAAGTCATGGCCGAGCGCGGCCTCGACACCTTGCGCTACGGCCCAATGAAGCCGGTAGGGCTCACCGATCCGCGCAGCCAGCGCAGGCCCTATGCGGTAGTGCAACTTCGTCAGGACAACGCCCTTGGCACGCTTTACAACATGGTGGGGTTTCAAACCAAGTTGAAGCATGGGGAGCAGGTCCGCATCTTCCGGACGATCCCCGGCTTGGAGCACGCCGAATTTGCGCGGCTGGGCGGTGTGCATCGTAACACCTTCCTCAACAGTCCGCGCCTCTTGGACGAGCAATTACGGCTGAGAGCCGAGCCTCGGCTGCGCTTTGCCGGACAGATCACCGGCGTCGAGGGCTATGTCGAGAGCGCCGCGATCGGCCTCTTGGCCGGCCGCTTCGCTGCCGCCGAGCGTTTGGGACGGGTTGCTGCGCCCCCGCCACGCACCACGGCTCTAGGAGCGCTCCTGGGACACATCACCGAGGGGGCGGATGCGCAGACCTTCCAGCCGATGAACGTCAATTTCGGATTGTTCCCGCCCTTGGCCGAGAGCGGCGGCCGCAGGGGTCGTGAAGATCGCAAGCGACGCCTCACCCAGCGGGCGATGGTCGATCTCGATACCTGGCTCGGCATCGCCCGCCACGCGGCGGAGTGATCAGGCGTAGCGTATCAGCTCCCAAGTGACTGCTTGGTTCCTATAAGGAGGCATCCGGTCGCCCTCCGCGATCGGGGCGGTCGTTGAGTCGGGTACAACCGGTTTCCACACACCGCTTTCCGGACATTTCTCTCCGGTCTTGGCTTTCGTTCCGATCGGGCTTCGCGCCATCGAGGTGCCTCCGTTGGAGTGGAGGCAGTGGTATACTACTTATATTTGTTACCGGTCTATCTTTTTCGCGTTACCAACGGCCCGTCCATGCCCTGGCGGCAAGGCGCCAGATCAGGCCGGGCGGCCGCTCGACAACGGAGGGATGAAATACATCGTAGCCGGCGCGCTTCAGGCGCCGGAGGTAAGTGTCCGCGACCGTCGCCGATAAGAGGGCCGGCCTGGCGGAGCGCGGCACCGAACCGGCGTTCTCCCGAGCCTCGAGAAGATGCAGGCGCGCGATGCCGCAGAGCTCGGCAACTATCGCCGGAAGCTCCCTGGGCGGGCTGGAGCGGAACAGATCCTCATGGGTCAGTCCGTGCTCGGTCAGGATCGGGTGGGGGATGAAGGAACGCTGTGAGCGCATATGAAAGGGGATAGCGCGGCAAAGGCCGACCAGCGCATAGGCCGTGCCGACCGAGCGCGCTTTTTCCGCCGCCGTCGCGTCGGGCTCGCCAAGGGCCTGCAGCATCAACTCGATCAAGGTCCCGGCGCTGTCCACGGCATAGGCCAAGAGTTCCTCGATCCCGGCCAGCGGCCCCGCTTTCAGATCGGTTTCCCGCGCGTCGATCATCCGCTCGAGCCGGCCACGGTCGAGGCCGGCATCCGAAACGGCCGCCGCCAGGGCCTGCGCCACATCATGGGCGGGCGGCGTCCCGGTATAGATTTGCTCCAGCGCCTCGCGCCACCATTGCAAACGGATCTGGCCCAGGATCGGCTCAGTGACGGACTCGCGTATCCGGGCAATCTCGTAGTTGAAGGCGATCAGCGCGAAAAGCGACGGCCGGAACTTCGCCGGAGCGAAGAGCGCAGTCAGGTACCGATCGGGGTCGAGTTTGCGAATCCGCTCGGCCAGACTCGAAGATGGCGGCGTGCCAGCCCCCTCGGCGACCGGCTCAGGGGCCATGCGCGCATCCTTCCCTTTCGCCCCCCTGTGGCACGTTGCCGCACCACAACTCTGTGCTATCTTTATTCGCGATTTCGCGACTTTCCAAGGGGGCTTATCCAATCATGAAAAATCCGCTCGAATCCTTGCATCTGACCTTGATCATCGGATTTGTCCTTGCCGTGATCGCGCTGTTGCTGCTGCATCCCGGAGAGGCCTTCAGCGGCGCGTGGTGGCAGTTCTTCTTCCGGTGGCTGCACGTGCTGGCCGGCATCCTGTGGATCGGTCTGCTCTACTATTTCAATTTCGTGCAGATTCCCTCCATGCCCAAGATACCCGACGAACAGAAGCCCGCGATCGGTAAGGTGATCGCCCCGGCTGCTTTGTTCTGGTTCCGTTGGGCGGCGGCGGCCACGGTGCTTTTCGGTTTGATCACCGCCCTCACCAACGGCTATTTGATCGAGGCGCTGACCTTCCAATCCGGCGTGGGTACTATCGGGCTCGGCATGTGGCTGGCGCTGATCATGGCCGCCAATGTTTGGTTCGTGATATGGCCGAACCAGAAGCGCGCGCTCGGCATCGTCGAGGCCGACCCCGATACCAAGAAGCGGTCGGCGCGCATGGCCATGCTGTTCTCGCGCACCAACACCCTGTTGTCGATCCCGATGCTCTATTGCATGGTGGCGCAGCAGAATATTTGAGGGCAACTGCCGAAAACCCCAGGGGCGCGCCAACCACGCGCGCCCCTCAATTATGGCACCGCAATCAGCGCGGCGGCGACGCGCCGATCCTCCAACGCCAGCACATTGTAGGTCCGACAGGCGGCGCCGGTGTCCATGAACTCGACGTTGAGTCCCGACCGGCGCAGCTCTTGCCGTAGCGCGCGTGGAACATCTGTCAGACGCGCCCCGCAACCGAGCAGCACAACCTCAAGAACCTCGCGCGCCGCGATTATTGGCCCAAAATTCTCGGGATCGACCTCCGCGATCGCGCCGACCCGCCAAGCGAGGGTCCGCTCGGGAAAGACAAGAATCGAACCTACATACACCGTGCCGCTGACAGTGAAGCGGCCGTCGCCATAGCTGTCGATCATCTGCCGACCAGCGGGCACCAGCGGCGTCAAATCCATCGTCATGGAGCCGACTTCCCGTTTGAAGGCGATTTCAGCAACCGGCCGTAGTCGTCCTAGTGCTCTAGGGCTTGGCGGCCGGTTCTGCCGAGGCTTCGGCCGAGGCGACGGCCTGGCGCTGCGAGACCTGCTTCAAACCAAAATAGATCAGCAGCGGCACCGCCACACCGAATGACGAGTAGGTACCGATCAAAACGCCCCAGATCATGGCGATCGCAAATCCGCGAATCACCTCGCCGCCGAAGATGGCCAGCGCCGTCAACACGAGCAGCGTCGTCATCCCGGTCAGTACCGTTCGCGTGAGCGTGCTGTTCACCGCGTGATTGAGCAGTTCCGCCAGCGGCATCTTCTTGAATTTGCGCAGATCCTCGCGGACCCGGTCGAAAATGACCACCGTGTCGTTGATCGAGTATCCGGCGATGGTCAGCACCGCAGCCAAGGTCGGCAGGTTGAACTCGAACTGGAACACCGCGAACAGCCCGAGCGTCGTAATGACGTCATGGACAAGAGACAGCAGCGCCGCCACGCCGAACTGCCATTCGAAGCGGAACCACACATAGATGGCGATCGCCGCCATGGCGAGCAGCGTTGCGATGATGCCGCCGCGCACCAGCTCTGCTCCGACCTTCGGTCCGACCACCTCGATGCGCCGATACTCGGCGACGGTATCGCTCAGCGTGGCCTTGACCTTCTCTATTGCGGCGAGTTGGGCCCGTTCGCCGCCCGGCTGCTCGCCGAAATTGATCAGCACGTCGGTCGGAGCGCCGAACTCCTGAAGCCCGACCTCGCCCAGCCCCAACCCGTTCAGTCGGGTCCTGAGATCGCCCAGATCGGCCGGCCCGGCGGTGCGCGCCTCGATCAGGATGCCGCCTCGGAAATCAACCCCGAAATTGATCCCGCGCACCGCGATGAGGCCGACCGAAAGCAGGATCAGGGCCGTAGATATGCCGAGAAACAGCACCCGGCGCCCGAGGAAATCGAACTTTGTGTTGTCCGGAATGAGCCGCAGCTTGCGCATATGCCCGGGCCCCTAGATTGGAACCGCCGAGGGGCGGCGCTGTCTGAGCCAGGTGACCACCATCAGCCGGGTCAGCATGATCGCCGTGAACATCGAGGCGAGGATTCCGATGGTGAGCGTCACCGCGAAACCGCGCACCGGCCCCGTCCCGAACTGGAACAACAGGGCCGCCGCGATCACCGTGGTCAGATTCGAATCCAGAATCGTGCTGAAAGCGCGCCGGAATCCGGCATCGATCGCCATCACTGGACCGCGACCGGCCCGCGTCTCCTCGCGGATGCGTTCGTAAATCAGCACATTGGCATCGACCGCCATGCCCATGGTCAGCACGATGCCGGCAATGCCCGGCAGCGTCAGGGTTGCTTGAAGCAATGACATCGCCGAAACGATCAAAAGAACGTTGACGACCAATGCCAGATTGGCGAAAAGGCCGAAAAGGCCATAGACCGCGATCATGAAGGCCATTACGAGGATCGCACCTAGGATGCAGGCGATCTTGCCCGCTTCGATCGAATCGGCGCCGAGACCCGGGCCCACAGTGCGCTCCTCGAGGATGTTCAAGGGCGCCGGCAAGGCGCCCGCGCGCAGCAGCAACGCCAGCTCCTGAGCGCTGTCGACCGTGAAACTGCCGCTGATGATTCCCGAGCCGCCGAGAATGGGTTCGCGAATGACGGGGGCGCTGATCACCCGGTTGTCGAGCACGATCGCAAAGCGGCGACCAACATTCTCGCTCGTGGCATCGCCGAAGCGGCGCGCGCCGATCGAGTCGAATCGGAAGCTTACAACGGGCTGCCCGTCCTGGAACGTGGCCTGAGCATCGACCAGGTTTTCGCCCGAGATCATGACGCGCTTCTGTACGACTTCCTGGCGGCCGTTCTCGCCAGGCAGAAGCTCTGTTCCCGGGGGCAGCCGCCCCGAGAGGGCATCCTCCGCCGAGACATTGTCGTCCACGAAACGGAAGGTGAGCTTGGCCACCGTGCCGAGCGCGCGTTTCAGCCGCTCGGGATCGCGGTCGCCCGGCACCTGCACCAGGATACGATCGGACCCTTGACGTTGTATGGTCGGTTCCTTTGTGCCGAATTCGTCGATGCGGCGGCGCACGATCTCCACCGACTGGTCGACTGCGTGGCTGCGCAGTTGCTGAAGCGTCGCATCTTCGAAGCGGACCGAAATCAGTGGCCCGTCGGCGTTGACCTCGATCCCATCGCCCGCTTCGGAGATCAGTCGGCGTGCCTCCTCGGTCCGAGCCGGATCGCGCATTTCTACCGATATGGTGCCGCCTCTTGCGGCAAGATTCGTGTAGCCGATCTGTGCACGCCGCAGCGAAACCCGGATCGAGTCGAGCAGGCTTTCAAGATGCTCCTCCTCCAGGGCCGCGAGGTCGACTTCAAGCAGGAGATGCGAGCCACCCTGCAGATCGAGCCCGAGATTGACCTGGTTCTTGGGAAACCAACCAGGCATCGCCTGCAGACGCTCCGAAGCAAACAGGTTGGGCAGAGCCGTGACGATCGCGGCGAGGATGATCCCCAACACCAGTATGATCGTCCATTTTTGGAACTGAACCATGGAGCTCGAACGCGCTAGCTGCCTGCTGTCAGACGGGCCGGACCCTTCATGTCAGCTCTTGGCGCCGCGCCCTTTGGCGTCGGCGGCCTCCTCCGCCTCCTCTTCCTCGTCCTCCGCCGCGCCGCCTCTCGCAGGTTCGGTCTTGGCCAACACTTCGGAAATGGTCGAGCGCGCCACCTTGACCCGGACACCCTCGGCGATCTCGACCTGCAACTCGCTGTCACCCAGGACCTTGGTCACAGCACCGATGATCCCGCCGGCGGTCAGAACACGGTCACCGCGGCGGATCGCCGCAATCATCTCGCGATGCTGCTTCATCTTCTTCTGCTGCGGCCGGATCAGAAGGAACCAGAAAACGACGAAAATCAGGACGAGCGGCAGCAGGCTGAACAAATCGAAACCGGCGGGCCCGCCTCCGGCGGCCTGAGCATAGGCAGGACTTACGAACATGACCGGAACATCTCCATGAACCGCGCGGGACTATAACCGCTGGGGCTGAGATTGCAACGCCGTGGGACATGACCAGATTCGGGCCGATTTTCGGCCATGCCGGGCTTGTGCTAGCTTCGCCTCGCGCACCCCATCCGTTCCTAGGCCGCTCGTTGTCCCGATGAACCGTCCGCCGCTTCTGCCGTTGCTCGCCCGGATCGCAGGCGCGCTCGAGCGCCTGTCCCCCGAAGTTCTCCGGTCGGCCGACCTCGCTGTGGGTGAGGCCTTCGTATGGCATGCCGACGGCGCCTGGATCGAGCGGATCGATCGGGTCAGCCGGATCGATCTGCCGTTGCTGCAAGGGATCGACCGGGTCCGGGATATTCTTCTCGACAATACGCGCCGGTTCGCGCGCGGGCTTCCTGCCAACAACGCGCTGCTCTGGGGCGCGCGCGGCATGGGCAAGAGCTCGCTTGTGAAGGCGGTGCATGCGGCGGTCAATGCCGAGTGCGGGGGCGCGCTCGCCCTGATCGAGATTCACCGCGAAGACATTCCCACACTGCCCCAGCTTCTGAGGCAGGTGGCGGCCGTCTCGCGTCGCTGCATCCTTTTCTGCGACGATCTCTCCTTCGACGGCAGCGACACCAGCTACAAGAGCCTCAAAGCGGTATTGGAGGGCGGGATCGAAGGCCGCCCACAGAACTTAATCTTTTATGCGACCTCGAATCGCCGACATATGATGCCGCGCGACATGATCGAGAACGAGCGCTCGACGGCGATCAACCCCGGCGAAGCGGTCGAGGAGAAGATGTCGCTCTCCGACCGCTTCGGCCTTTGGCTGGGCTTCCATGCCTGCGACCAGGACACCTATTTCGCGATGATCGAAGCCTATGCTCGACACTTCGGGCTTGATCTTTCGCAAGAGGAGCTTCGCGCGCAGGCCAATGAATGGTCGGTGACCCGGGGCGCGCGCTCCGGCCGCGTCGCCTGGCAGTTTATCCAGGACCTGGCGGGGCGATTGGGGGTGCGGCTTCCCTAAATACGGTTATCGGGGGATCGAAATCCCTTCAATCTTCCCGCATCGCGCGCTCGAAGGTGCGCTCGATCGGCCGCAACAGGTAGTCGAGGACGGTGCCTTCACCGGTCTTGATGACAGCTTCGGCCTGCATGCCGGGGACTATCTTTACGTCCTCCGGCAGCGAGGCGGGATCCTCGGCGAGTTCCACCCGGCCGAGATAGTAGGCGCGGCCGGTATGCTCCTCGACCAGCCGATCCGCGGAAATCGAGACTAGCTTTCCCTCGAGCGGTGGCAGATCGCGCTGATGGAAGGCGGTGAAACGCAGCTCGGTGGTTTGTCCGACCTCGGCCATATCGACGTCGCCCGGATCGATCTGCACCTCGACCATGAGCCGCTCCTCCTCCGGCACGATCTCCATCAGCGGCTCGCCGGCGCCGATGACGCCGCCGATGGTGTGGACCTTGAGGGCGACCACCCGCCCGGCGAGCGGCGCGCGGACCTCGGTGCGGCGCAGTACATCCTCGGCCGAGGCGATCCGCTGCTCCAGTTGGAACAACTCCCGCTCGACCTCCTGCAGCGCGTCCACGGCGGTGTTGATCCGCGCCGTCTCCAGCTCGGAAATACGGATCTCGGCCTCGGCGATGACTTGGCGGGCACGCGCAATGGCGGCCGCATTGCGGCGCCGCTCGCCGTCAATCTCCGCCTGGCGACGCATGAGGGCCAGCACCCGGGGCTTGTCGACCAGCCCCTTCGCCAGGAGCTGGGAGAGATCGGCGATCTCCTGCTGGATCAGGTCAAGCTGCCGTCCCTGGCTCGCAATCTCGCCTTCCAGGCCGGCGATCTCTTCGCTGGACTGAGCAATCTTCTGGCGCAGGATGGCGCTCTGCCCCCGCTGCGCCCGTAGGCCCGCCTCGAATACACGCTGCTGGCTGGCGCGGAGCGCCTGCAGGCGTGAATCGGCCAAGGCCTTCGCGGGCCAGTCCGGCCAGTGGATCCTCTCCAGCCCATCGCGCTCGGCCATGAGCCGCGCCGCCAACGTCCCGGCCGCATGGCGGGCCGCGCGCAGCTGCTCCAACTCGGCGCGAGCCCGGGTCTGGTCGAGGCGGATCAGGATCTGACCTGAAGTGACTTGCGCGCCCTCCGCAATCAGGATCTCGCCGACGATCCCGCCCTCCAGATGCTTGATGGTCTTGCGGCTGCTCTCCACCGCGACCACCCCGGGAGCAAGCGCGGCGCTGTCCAGAACCGCCACCGCCGACCATCCGCCCAATCCGGCGAAGAACGCCGCCAGGATGGCGATGCCCACCCAGATAACCGGTTCGATGCCGGAGGTCCGCGCCTCGGCAGGCTCGGGGATATGGTCCAACGTGTCGAGGCTAGCCATGGCGGTCCGTCTGCGCGAGCTGTGGCCAGCCGCCCTCGGTGACCGGGGCGAGGAGCGCTCCCAGGATCTGGCGGGTTGGGCCGATCCGTTCCACCTGGCCGCCGCGCAGCAAGAGGAGCTGGTCGGTCTGCTGCAGGATCGGCCCCCGATGCGCGACGATGACGATGGTCATCCCTTCGTCCTTGAGGCGCTTCAGGGCGGTGATCAGCACGGCCTCGCCCTCGCGGTCGAGGCTAGCGCTGGGCTCGTCCAGCACCAGAAGTCGCGGCGTGACATAGACGGCGCGGGCCAGCGCGATCAGTTGCCGTTGGCCGCCCGAGAGCCCTTGGCCGCGCTCGCCGATCTCGCTCTCATAGGCCTGCGGCAGGCGCAGGATCATCGCATGGGCGCCGACCAACTCCGCCGCCGCGATCACCTCAGCGTCTGTCGCCGCCGCAAACCCCGCGATATTGTCGCGGACGCTGCCGCGGAAGAGCTGCACGTCCTGCGGCAGATAGCCGATCGCCTGGGCGCGGTCGCGCTGAGCAAGGCGGGTCACCTCGACGCCGTCCAGCCGCACCTGGCCGAGCTGTGGGCGCAGCACGCCAACCAGCAGGCGGGCAAGCGTGGTCTTGCCGGCGCCGGCGGGCCCGAGGATGCCGAGCGCCTGGCCTGGCTCTGCGGCAAAGTTCACCGCCTTCAACAGCGGTTTGTTCTGCCCCGGATGTGCGTAGTGGAGGGCCTCGACCGTGAGCACGCCCTTGGGCACCGGCAGGGACATGGCAGGTCGCGCGAGCGGCGCCGTCTCCAACTGCCGGCGTACCCGCTGATAAGCCCCAAAGGCGCCCACCGCCTGGCGCCAGCCGCCGATCGCCATCTCTAAAGGCGCCAGCGCGCGGCCCATCAGGATGGCGGCGGCGACCATGGCGCCGGCGGTGAGCTCGTTCTGGATCGTCAGATAGGCACCGAAGCCGAACACGGCCAGTTGCAGGGCGAGGCGGAGGAACTTGGAGACCGCCCCGATGGCGATTCCGCGCCGCGCCACGCGCCGGTGCAGCGCCAACGCATCGGCCTGGCGCCGCTGCCAACGCGCGACCACGGCTGGCAACAGCCCCATCGCCTCGATCACCTCGGCATTGCGGACCATGCCTTCCGCTGCGTCGGTCGCGTCGATGGTAAGGCCGGCGGCTTGCAGCACCGGCTTCCGGGTCGACAGCTCCGCCGAGAGCACCAGCGCCAGCAGCGCCACCGCGCCGCCCAACGCCAGGAACCCGAGCAGCGGATGCAGGACGAAGATGGCGGCCAAAAACACCGGCGCCCAGGGCGCATCCAAGAGCGGCACCATGCCCGGACCGCTGAGGAAGCCGCGGATGCTCGCCAAATCGCGCAGGCCCTGCACGCTGAACCAACCCTGTTGCGTTGCCGTTGCGATGCTGCCCGCGAGCGCATATCCGCCGAGCTTGCGTTCGACCCAGTCGCCCAATCGCGCGAAGAGGATGCCTCGCACCGCGTCGAGCACCGCCAATGTCAGGAGCGCCGCCCCTGCCAGCACCGAAAGCAGCAGCAACGTCTCCATGCTGCGGCTCAGCAGCACGCGGTCGAAGAGCTGCAGCATGTAGAGCGGCACCGTCAGCATCAGCACATTGATGCCGAGACTGAACAGTCCCGCTGACACGAAGCCGCGGCGGCAGACGGCAAGTGTCTCGCGGATCAGGGCTTCGGTGGAGGCGCTGCTGTCCTTACCGCTCATCTACAGTCGCTGCCGGCGCTAAGGCGCATCGCATCGATCCAGCCTGTTTGATCCGCAGACGTGTCCACCCGACATCACCCAATGCGATGTCATTACGTGAATAGGTAGTCTCCGGTAGATAGCGAGGTCACCCCAACCATTTGGAAAGTCTCGTCGCTTGCGCCGTCATCATAGTGAACCGTCCACTGATCGCCGCTATTGGTGAGAAAAGCAGCATCCCCGAAGCCCTGGAACAAGAGAGAGTCGCCCAGGCTGACTCCGTTGCCGAAGAAATCGAGAATTCTGTCGCCGTCCACTTCCCCGACATTCAGCATGAACAGGTCATTGCCCGCGCCGCCACTCAAGGCGTCCGAATCGTCGCCACCATCGAGTCGATCATTGCCTCCGCCACCCAGCAGCTGATCCACGCCTCCGAAGCCGCTCAGGACATTCGCCCCGGCGTTGCCCGTCAGCACATTGCCGATCGCATTGCCGGTACCATCGACAGCAGCGGAGCCAAGCAATGTGAGATTCTCTAGATCCACTTCGAGAGTCCAAGACAGGACACTGCGCACCGTATC
>DASPGI010000009.1:0-56633 GCA_035620695.1 Alphaproteobacteria bacterium | reverse complement strand
GGCAAAGGGGGCGATCGTCAACCTCGCCTCGGAAGCCGGACTGAACGGTTACGCCGGATTGACCGTCTATTGCGCCTCCAAGGGTGCGATCGTCAACCTGACGCGATCGATGGCGTTGGAGCTGGCGCCGTCAGTACGGGTCAATTGCGTTTGCCCGGGAGTCATCGACACTGACATGGTTCGTATCGGTTTCGCGACGCAGGGAGAGGCGGCTGCCGACCTCGATGAAATGGCAGACTGGTACCCTATGAAACGAATCGGATCGGCCCAGGAGGTCGCCATGGCGATCCTTTATCTTTCCTCGCCGGACGCCGGCTTCGTCACCGGAGCCGCCCTCGCCATAGACGGCGGCGCGACCGCAGGCTACTGAGTCTGACCGATACGATGGGAAGACTGGCTTGTTGCACCGCCTATCGGCCCCGTGCCGGGAGCGGATTGGTAGGCTGGATATCAATCACTCTGGCAAACCCGCCTTGCGCAGGCCCTCGAGCAAGTGTTTGTGATCGGTGGGGTTCTTGAACCGCTCGATCCGGCCCCAGCGGCTCACGGTGAAATGCGGGTCCATCCTCAGCACCGCAGATGCCGCATCGTGCGCCTCCGTGGTGTGGTTCAAGTGCGCATAGCAAGCAGCAAGATACGAATGGTCCCACGCGTGCAAGTCGCTCATGTGGCAGATCGCATCGATAGCGGCTTCGTAGCGCCGCGCTTGCATCAGAGCGATGCCGAGAATCTCCCAGAACCAATCGGGGGGATAGGGCTCCCTATGCGTGACAATGTCCAAGTATTCGAGCGCCTCGCTGGTGCGACCCATGCGAGCCAGCCACCAAGCTCGGACAATCGCAATCTGCACATTGTTCGGATTGAGTGAGATAGCCCGCTCGAAATACGGTCCCGCTGCGTCAAGCTGCCCTCGATGCGCCAGCACGAAGCCCATCACCATATGGCACCAGGCATCGGTGTCGTCGAGCGACAATGCTTTGCGCGCGCAATCCATTGCTTGTTCGAGGGCTTGCGATTGCCCTTGCCAGTATCCGCCGAGGAGAGCCATTGCCCACCAGGCATAGGCAGGGGCATAGCCCGGATCAAGTTCAACGGCGCGCGCAAAGAAGGGTTCGGCTTCGACAAATTTGTAGCGATTCTGCCGATCCCGGCCCTGCAAAAGGTAGTCATAGGCCATCCATTCCTTTGTCGGTCTCCGCTTCGCCTGCTCGGCGCCGCTGGCGGCGATGCGTCCTTCCAGGGTTGCAACGATGGTGCGCGTCAACTCGTCTTGAACCGCAAGGATGTCCTCGACTTCGCGGTCATAGCGTTCCGCCCAAACATGGCTTTCCGTAGCCGCGTCGATCAGCCTTGCCGTGAGCTGAAGGCGACGACCGACCTTTCGGATGCTCCCTTCAACGACGAAATGGACATTCAGCTTCCGCCGCACGGTCTCGATATCGACCGACGGCTGACGAAACTGGAAGCAGGAGTGGCAGCCGATGACCAGTAGCGAGCGGTAGCGCGACAGTTCGGTGATGATGTCTTCGGTGATACCGTCGCTGAAATACTGCTGTTCTGGATCGGCGCTCAGGTTGGTGAAGGGCAGGACGGCGATTGAAGGCTTCACGAAGGTCGCCGTTCCACCCGGTGTGCTTTGATCCACCGGTGGCGATGCTGCCATCACAATCTGTGCCGCCGGCGGCTGGTCTGGCATTTGCCGCGCCCCCGCTCGTTTCTCCTGAATCGAACGGTGGAGCTGTTCGGTCTCGGCCTCTGGCCGAACGCCAAGCTCGCTTTGCAGCGCATCGCGGCAGAGTTGGTATTGCTTCAGCGCCAGCGCCGTCTGGCCTTGCTCGCCGTAGATCTGCATGAGCGCGCGGTGCGCCGTCTCCCATAAAGGGTCGAGCGCCAGCAGACGACGCGCTACCGCCGCTGCCTGGTCGCGCACGCCGTCGGCCATGTGCAGATCGAGCAGCTTTGCCAGCGCGTTGCGCGCCAGGTCGCGCAAGCGCTGCCGCTCCATCAACAGCCAATCGTCAAACGCCGGATCGCGAAGATCGATGCCATCCAGCAGATCGCCGCGATAGAGAGCGCTTGCGCGCGCGAGGGCCTCCGGCGTCCCCTCGCCAACAAGCCGCTCGAACTCCGCCACATCGACCGTCACTGCCCCGCCATCGAGGGTCACGGATTCGCGATCTGCCTGGATCGGCTTTGGTCGCACGGAGTCAAACGATTTCCGTAGCTTCAATATCGCCTGCTTCAGGCTATCCCGCGCCTGCTTGTCGCCGCGGTCGCTCCACAGAAGTCCGGCGAGCTTGTCGCGTGATCGCGGCTCGCCTGCCGGCATCGCCAGGAAAGCAAGCAACGCCCGCTCCTTGCGGCCCGGCACATCCATTGCCTGACCGCCCAAGCGGACCTGGAACCCACCGAGCAGAACGACTTCCAGCAAGGCCATTTGCCAATTGTTCGCCAGGGATCGCTCCAGGCGATCCGCGATATGCCGGCTTGAATTAACGCTTCTTTTCCGATGGCCGCAACGGCGACGCGACGATTTTACCGAGCGATAACGCAAGCGGTGACGCGCCGATGACCGGGCATGCGTACAAGTGAACCTCCTTGGATGAAGGAGGTGACAATGCTGGACTTGCTAATGAACCCGTTGAAGACCGGCGTCATGTTCGTGGCGCCGGGCCGGATAATGGATCCTGGTGTCATGAGGGTGCCGCAGCATGGTCATGATCACGTGTCGCGGCTCCGCGCTGACATGGGTCTGGATGGACTCGAAGCCGGATCGGCTCCGACCTTGCGGCCCAGCTGGTCGTTTCGTCAATTGCTGGAACAACTAGGGGGATTCGCCGGGCGGCGACGACCCGCCCATACCTGAACACCTGGCACGCCGTCCAGGTACACCAGCATCATCTAAGCGCAATCGGTCAAACTTCGATATGCAAACTCTCGGAGAGGTAGCGCTTGACCGCGGCAGCCTCCAAGCGAGACCCGCACAGTCCGACATGGCCATCAGGGCGCAGGAGATAAAAGGAGGGTTGGGGGATCCGCACGCGCGCCAGTTCCACGTCGTTGATGGGGTCGGCCGGAATCGCATGGATGCACAGCAAGTCGCCGCCCAGCGCTTTCTCCGGGGGTGAGCGCTGCCCGACCAGGATCAGGTTGAATTGCGTGTCGCTGAAATTCTGAAATGTATCCTCAACGGGACCGTCGGCGCGGAGCTTGAGTCTCAACCACGGGAAACGATCGCCCGCGCGCGGGGCGCCGCCCGGCAGGCCCTCCAGAGATTCGGATAAAGGGCTCTTCCTGTAGTGTATGCCAGTCTGGGAGACGGTGCGAAACGCGAATCTTTGTATCCGCTCGCGACCCATCGCAAACGCCGTGACCCTTGCCAGGATCTTTGTGCGGAGCAATCCAGCAAACCGGCTGTCCGACACGACCAGCCGGAACGCCCGGTCGGTCGTATTCAACAGCCTCCGCGCGACCGGAAGGCGCTCGTCTTCGTATGAATCGAGCAATGCGGCCCCTGCTTGACCCTTGGCGACAAGCGCGAGTTTCCACGCCAGATTGTAGGCATCCTGCAAGCCGGTGTTCATGCCTTGCGCCCCGACGGGGCTGTGGATGTGGGCAGCATCGCCGAGCAGAAAACAGCGGCGATCACGGAAGCGCACGGCGCATCGGTGATGGATGCGGTAGGTCGAAAACCAGGTGCACGTACTAAAGGACAATCCCGTTCCCGCTTCGTTGCGGAGCGAGGGAATTACGGCTTCGAACTTGACATCGTCCCGGCCGCGCAAGGCCGGCGGCAGGATGCCGACGATCCGCCAATGATCCTTGCCCCGCATCGGAAACAGCAGATGAAAGCCTTCCCGCCACAAATAAACATTTACCTCATCCGCAACCATGCTTCCCGTCGCCTCCACATCGGCGACAAAGAACACATGCTCGTAGGGTGTGCCCGGGAATTTGATGCCGCTCAATTCCCGCACCGAGCTGTGAGCGCCATCGCACCCGACGACCCACGCGGCGAGGGTCCTCTGGTGCGTACCATCGGGTCGCCTGAGCATCGCCGCGACACGCCCGGGTTCTTGCTCAAGGTCAATGAGCTCCGTGTTCCACCGCACGGAGATGCCGAGGTCGCGAAGCTTGTCGCCCATGATCCGTTCGTTGTCGTCTTGGCCGAGGATGAGAATGAACGGATAGGGGGTTATGGCTCTGCCGGCCTCTCCCAGAGGAACGCGCGCCATCTTCCGTCCTTGCGCCCAGATGTTGGCGCCAGTGCCCCGCTTGCCAAGCTCCAGCGCGCGATCGACGATGCCGAGCTTTGCGTAGATCTCCAGGGTTCGCGCTTGAACGCCGAGCGCCCTCGTCTCGCGCGAGGGCCCGGCATGTCGGTCGATGATCAGAACGCGCACACCCCGGCGAGCGAGCTGATTGGCCAGCATCAGCCCGGTCGGGCCGGCCCCGACAACCAGAACGTCAATGTCCATTCAAGCCTTCCGGGCTGGGCATGCCCGTTTCGCCCTAGTCAGCGGACATAGGAAGCGCCGTTCACATCGACGACCGAGCCGGTGGCGTGGCGGGCGAGCCCGGAGGCGAGAAACGCCACCACATTGGCGACCTCCTGAGGGCCGGTCATATCGGGGAGCGCGATATCCTTGCGGATGAATTGGGCGCCGTATTCGGCAACGGCCTGTTGGGCCATCTCGGTCAAAACGAAGCCCGGCGCCACCACGTAGGCGGTAATGTTCCGAGCCCCATAGCCGCGCGCGATCGAACGGGTCAAAGCGACTAGGCCGGCCTTGGAAGCTGCATAGTGCATCATATCCGGCTGGTCGCCGCGGAAGGCGGCGCGGCTCGCCACATTTACGATGATGCCGCCGCCGCGCTCCGCGAAATGTGGGATCGCCTCGCGGCAAAGATCGGCGGCGGCGACAAGGTTTACGCGCAGCACCTCCGCCCAGATACGATGCCAAGCATCGAAATCATCGTCGATGCGGACGGTCGGCGCGATCCCCGCATTGTTGACGAGCGCATCGATGCGGCCGCGCCACGCCAGCGCCTCGCGCCAGAGCCTCGGCACGCTCGCCTCCTCGGCAAGATCGGCCTGCACAGCCAGGCAGCGATCGGGGCCGAGCCGGGCGGCCAAGGCCTCGGCCTCGACGCGGCTGCGCCCGTAGTGCAACACCACGCTCGCATGCGCATGCGCCAGCGTCTCGACGATGGCCGCGCCGATTCCGCGCGAACCTCCGGTCACCAGCACCACCTTGCCGCTGAAGTCGATCATTGCGCCTCCGGCTTGATCCGTCAGTATCCCATCGCCTTGGAACGCGGAGAGAGGGCAGCCCGCCGCTAGCGGGGCCAGCCGAAGCTTAGAACGGCTACTAAACCCGCTCCAGCGCCAAGGCCAGCCCTTGGCCCACGCCGACGCAGAGCGTGCAAAGCGCATAGCGAGCGCGCCGGCGCTCCAGCTCACGCATGGCCGTAAGCGCCAGCCGCGCGCCGCTCATGCCGAGAGGGTGACCCAGCGCGATCGCGCCACCATTGGGATTCACTCCCGGCGCGTCGTCGGGCAGCCCGAGCTGGCGCAAGCAGGCGATTACCTGAGCGGCGAAGGCCTCGTTGAGTTCAACGAGATCAATCCTCTCCAAATCCAGCCCAATCCGCTCGAGGAGCTTGCGGGTCGCCGGCACCGGACCGATCCCCATGATCCGCGGCTCGACCCCGGCGGCCGCCGCACCGAGGATGCGCGCCACGGGCGTCAGGCGGTGGCGCTTTGCCGCGGCTTCCGAGGCGACGATCAGCGCCGCGGCACCGTCATTGATGCCCGAGGCGTTTCCGGCAGTGACCGTGCCGCCGGAACGGAACGGCGTCGGCAGCTTCGCTAATGCTTCCAGCGTTGTGCCGGGGCGCGGATGCTCGTCCTCGGACACGACCGCGGCACCCTTGCGGCCCGGTACCGAGACCGGCGCGATTTCGGTGGCGAAGACGCCCGCCGCTTTCCCGGCCGCGACGCGCTCTTGGCTGCGCAGCGCGAAAGCGTCCTGATCGGCCCGCGTCACCTGGAACTCCTCGGCGACGTTCTCCGCAGTCTCGGGCATGGCATCGACGCCATAGCGCGCGCGCATCTCCGGATTGACGAAGCGCCAGCCCATGGTGGTGTCGAAGATCTCGGCGGCGCGCGCGAACGGCTGCTCCGCCTTCGGCATGACGAAGGGCGAGCGGCTCATTCCCTCGACGCCGCCGGCGACGACCAGCTCCGCTTCGCCGGTGCGCACCGCGCGTGCCGCCTGCGCCACCGCTTCGAGGCCCGAGGAGCAGAGGCGGTTGACGGTGGTTCCGGGAACGCTCGCCGGCAGCCCCGCCAGCAAGAGCGCCATGCGCGCGATGTTGCGGTTGTCCTCGCCGGCCTGGTTGGCGCAGCCGAGAATCACCTCGTCAAGCTCCGCCCAGTCGATCTGGGGATGGCGTTCGGTCAAGACTCGGATCGGATGAGCGGCCAGATCATCGACGCGCAGGCCCGCCAAGGCGCCGCCATAACGGCCGATGGGCGTGCGCACCCCATCGCAAAGGAATGCTTCGGCCATGATGCCTTACACCTCGCCGTGGGCGCGCCGCGTGCGGTCGTGCAAAGCACGAAGCGCCTCCAGCTCGCCGGCGGTGGGCGGCGGCGTCGTGGTAAGGCCTGGCGCCACCTTCAGATCCCAGCCCGTGGCCGCGCGCGCTTGCTCGAGGGTAACGCCGGGATGAAGCGAGGCCAGCGTGAACTCGCGGCTGTCGAGGTCCGGCTTCAGGAGGCCCAGATCGGTCACCAGCGCGGTCGGGCCCTTGCCACGCCAACCCGGCCCCTCGACGCGCTCGCCGGGAAGCAGGCCTGCCGAAGTCGCGAAGTCGAGGCGCTCCACCAGCGCCCGCTTGGAGTGGCGCAGGATGATGAAGACCTCGCCGGCAAGCGTGGCGATCTCGGGCGCGCCACCGGCGCCCGGAAGGCGCACGCTGGGATGGGCATAATCGCCGATCACGGTGGTATTGAGCGTGCCGTAGCGGTCGAGCTGGGCGGCACCCAGAAATCCGACATCGATGCGGCCGCCCTGCAGCCAGTAGCGGAAGATTTCGGGCACCGAGACGACTGCATCTGCGGTTTCGGCAAGCTCGCCATCGCCGATCGAAAGCGGCAGCGCCGTTGGCTTCGTTCCAATAGTGCCGGATTCGTAGATGAGCACGATCTCCGGCGCATGGGTGAGACGCGCCAAATTGGCCGCGGCCGAAGGCAGGCCGATGCCGACGAAGCAGACCATGCGATCCTTCAGGAGCCGCGCCGCGGCGATCGTCATCATCTCGTCGGCGGTGTAATCGACCATTTCAGGCGGCCTCCAGGCTGCGCCGGTACTCGGCGAAGTCCTTGGTGCCAAGCACATGACGTTCCATCCAGGAAAGGAAGGTGTCGCGCTCGCGGGAGATGTCGTCCCAGGCCTTGTAGAAGCGGTTGTCGCGCCTGGAATAGCCCTGGGCGAATGAGGGATGAGCCCCACCCGGAACCGGCGCCACCGCGCTGACCACCCAGGATGGCAGCACGACGGCGTTCGACGGCGCCTCAAGCCGATCAACGATCTCCTCGACCGTCACGATCGAGCGCTTGGCCGCCAGGACCGCCTCCTTCTGCACCCCGACGATGCCCCAGATCAGCACATTTCCTTTGCGGTCGGCCTTCTGGGCGTGGATGACCGCGACGTCCGGCCGGATCGCCGGCACCGCCGCCAGGTCCTCGCCCGTGAAGGGACAACGAATGCGCCGGATCATCGGGTTGTGCTTGGGCAGATCGGAGCCGGAATAGCCGCGCAGCACGGCGAAGGGCAGGTTCGCCGCCCCGGCCGCATAGGCGTTGGCAAGGCCGGCATGGCTGTGCTCTTCGAGCGCCAGCGGCTGCGGCCAGCCCTTCTCGACCGCATCGCGGAAGCGGTGGAGCGAGCCCACGCCGGGATTGCCGCCCCAGGAAAAGATGAGCTTCTTCGCCGAGCCCATGCCGATGAGCTGGTCATAGATAAGGTCCGGCGTCATGCGGACCAGGGTTAGCCCGGCCTTGCGCTGGCGGATCAGCTCATGGCCCGCGGCATGCGGTATCAGATGGGTGAAGCCCTCCATCGCGACAGTGTCGCCGTCGCGCACGAGCTCCCGGACCGCTTCGGAAAGGCTGGTGATCTCCCCCATGACGGCCGCGAGGCTAGCCTTTTGTGGACGTGTCCGGCAACCTCCCTTCGCGGGAGCCGGCTGGGCTTTCTATGGCCCCTGCCGGCCATGGGTTTGCGGGGGAGAGATATGGAGTGGGCACCGTTTCTGTTGTCGATCAGACTGGCGGTGGCGACCACGGTCATCTTGATCCCGCTTGCCGTCCTTTGCGGACGCGCGTTGGCGCGGTGGCGCAGTCCCGCCAAAGGTCTGGTCGAGGCGGCTCTGATCCTCCCCTTGGTGCTGCCGCCGACGGTCCTCGGCTTCTATCTCCTGGTCGGCTTCGGCAGGGCCTCGCCGCTTGGTCGTGGCTTCGAGGCGCTTTTCGGCGCGCCGCTCGCCTTCAGTTTTGAAGGGCTGGTCGCGGCCTCGCTCATTGCCAACATCCCTTTCGCGGTGCAGCCGATCCAGCGCGCCTGCGAAGCTCTGCCCCGCGAGATCACCGACGCCGCATGGGTCAGCGGGCTCAGCCGTGGCGCGGCGTTCTGGCGTATCGAGCTGCCGCTGATTGCACCCGGGCTGCTCTCTGCCGCAGTGCTGACCTTTGCCCATACTATGGGCGAGTTCGGGGTCGTCCTGATGGTGGGGGGCAATATTCCGGGCGAGACCCGTACGGCCGCGATCGCCCTTTATGACGAGGTGCAGATCCCGGGCGGCACCCCGGGCGGACTTGCGGCGGCTTTGCTTGCGGTGTCCTTCCTTTCGATACTCGCAGTTCAGCTCCTCTCCCGGCGGGGAGCATCATGACCGGGCTTTCGCTCCGCCTGGAACAGGCCGAACCCATACCGTTGGCGGCCGAGCTCGCCGTTGCGCCGGGTGAGCTTCTATCCCTGGTCGGCCCTTCCGGCAGCGGCAAGACCACGATCCTTCGCTGCATCGCCGGTCTTCACCGGCCGCTGAAGGGCCATATCGCATGCGGCGGGGCGGTCTGGTTCGACGGCGCAAAGGCAATCAACCTCCCGCCGCAACGGCGCCCCGTGGGGCTGGTGTTTCAGAACTACGCGCTTTTCCCGCATTTGACGGCGCTTGAAAATGTCGCAACCGCCTTGGGCCATCTGCGGCGCGAGGCGCGCCCCGACCGTGCCCGCGCACTCTTGAGCCGTGTGCATCTGTCGGGATTGGAGGGACGGCGTCCGGCCGAGCTGTCCGGCGGCCAGCAACAGCGCGTCGCCGTGGCGCGTGCGCTTGCCCGCGAGCCGCAGGTCCTTCTGCTCGACGAGCCGTTCTCGGCCGTCGATCAGGTCACCCGCCGCAAGCTTCAGCGCGAGTTGGCCGATCTGCGCCGCGGCCTTTCCATTCCGATGATTCTGGTCACCCACGATCTCGAAGAAGCGGCGATGCTGGCCGACAGGCTGGCATTGCTTCATCACGGCCAGACCTTGCAGACCGGCACGCCAGAGGAGATCCTGACCCGGCCCAAGAACGCGCTGGTGGCTACGCTGGTGGCCACACGGAATATTTTCGAGGGGCGGATTCTGGGCCAGTTGGCGGATCGCAAGGTGACATTGCTCGACTGGCGCGGCCGAAAGCTGGAAGCGACCTTTGCGCCGCAATTCGCCGATGGAGAGAAGATCAGCTGGACCATCCCACCTTCCGAGGTGATCCTGCACCGCCGCGTGCAGCCTTCGCGCGGCATTGCCGAAAATCCGATCACCGGGATCATCCTGGATCAGCTGCGGCTCGGCAGCCTTACCAGTTTCTCGATCCGCGTGCCCGGCGAGGAGCAGGCCTTGATCATGGACCTGCCGAACCATGTCGCCTGGCGCAACGGACTGGCCCCGGGAATCGAGATCGGCGTGTCGCTTTTGGCCAAGGCAATCCACATCATGCCGGCGCAATGATCCGCTGGGCTGGAGCGAGATACCCGGTCAGTCCTTCTGGGCATCGAGGGCATAGCCTGCCGAGCGCACCGTGCGGATGAGATCGCGCTCGCGCGGACCGTTGATCGCCTTGCGCAATCGGCGGATATGCACGTCGACCGTGCGGGGTTCGACATACACGTCGCGGCCCCACACGCGATCGAGGAGCTGCTCTCGCGAAAAGACCCGGCCCGGATTCTCCAGGAAAAATCGCAGCAGTCGGAACTCTGTCGGCCCCAGATGCAGCTCGCGCGCATTGCGCCGCACCCTGTGCGCGGCAAGATCCATGGTCACATCCTCATAGCGCAACAGCTCGTCGGCGGGCATCGGCCGTGTCCGCCGCAGAACGGCACGGATTCGGGCAATCAGCTCCGAAGGGGAAAACGGCTTGGTGACATAGTCGTCCGCGCCGCTGTCGAGCCCCCGAATCTTGTCGCCTTCCTCGCCGCGAGCCGTCAGCATGACGATCGGAATGCCGCGCGTATCGGGATTGCGCCGCAACTGCCGGCAGACCTCGATTCCCGACATCAGCGGCAGCATCCAGTCGAGCAGAACCAGATCCGGCTTCTGCTCGCGGGCGACATTTAGCGCCTCGTCCCCGTCCTGCGCCTCCAATACGCCAAACCCCTCGCGCTCGAGGTTGTAGCGCAGAAGTGTCACCAGTGGAGCTTCGTCCTCCACGACAAGGATCGTTGCCGCTGTCATCGATCCGCCTCGTTGCCGGCCTTGGGCTCGGCCGGCGTGACGACCGCGAAACTGGTGGTATCGCCTTTCGGCCGGGCTCGGTCAATCTGCCGCCCCAGGACCAAATAGTGAACGATCTCGGCGATGTTGGTTGCGTGGTCGCCGATGCGCTCGAGGTTCTTGGCGACGAACAGCAGGTGGGTGCATGGGGAGATGTTCCGAGGGTCCTCCATCATGTAGGTCAAGAGCTCCCGGAAGATGGAGGTGTACATCTCGTCCACTTCCTCGTCGCGCTGCCAGGCATCGATCGCGCGTTCGGGGTCCCGCTCGACATAAGCGTCGAGCACGTCCTTTATGATCGTCTGCACCAGCCGCGCCATGCGCGGGATCGATCCGGCCGGCCTCATGGCTGGAAGCTGGCTCAGGGCGATCGCCCGCTTCGCAACATTCGCGGCATAGTCGCCAATTCGCTCGAGATCGCTGGAAATCTTCAGCGCGCTGACGATCTCGCGCAGATCGCTCGCCATTGGCTGACGCAGTGCCAGGATGCGCACGGAAAGATCACCGACTTCATGCTCCAACTCGTCCAACTGTCTGTCGGATCCGACCGTGTATTGAGCCAGCGCTGAATCGCGACGGGTCAGCGCGGTGACGGCGTTCTCAAGCTCTGCTTCGGCCAGTCCACCCATCTGCACGATCAAATTCTTCAGATGTTTCAGCTGCTCGTCGAAGGAGCGCACCGTATGTTGGGTCACCTCTCCTCTCCCCCTCCCCTCGTTCAACCGAAGCGGCCAGTGACGTAATCCAGGGTCCGCTCGACCTGCGGCGTGGTGAAAATCGTTTGGGTCTCCCCGTATTCGATCAGCCGTCCAAGATACATGAAAGCGGTGTTGTCGGAGACGCGCGCCGCTTGCTGCATGTTATGGGTGACGATGATGATCGTGTAACGCCCCCGCAGCTCGTCCATCAACTCCTCGATCTTAGCGGTGGCTATCGGATCCAGGGCCGAGCAGGGCTCGTCCATGAGCAGCACTTCAGGCTCTCCGGCAATCGCGCGAGCGATGCAGAGCCGCTGCTGCTGCCCGCCGGACATGCCCAGCGCACTTTCCTGCAGCCTGTCCTTAACCTCATCCCATAGGGCCGCACCCTTGAGCGCGCGCTCCGCGGTCTCCTCCAGCACCGAACGCCTGCTGATGCCGTCGACACGCAGGGGATAGATCACGTTCTCGAACACCGACAAGGGAAACGGGTTCGGTTTCTGGAATACCATGCCCATGCGCTTGCGCAGCGCGATCACGTCGGTAGCGCGCCCGTATATGTCGCGGCCGTCCATTATCATCTGACCGGCGATGCGCACGCCGTCGATCAGGTCATTCATGCGATTCATCGACCGCAGCAAGGTCGACTTGCCGCACCCCGAAGGGCCGATTAGCGCCGTAACCAATCCCCGTTCGATCTCCATGGTGTTGTCGAACAGCGCTTGCTTTTGGCCGTACCAAAGAGAGAATTCGCAAACCGACATGACCTGCCCGCGCCCACCCGACCTGACATGATAGGCCGTCTCGCTGGGCGCCTTCGGTTCGAGTTCGGCCACTGCCGCCATCATGAGGACTCCTAGAATTGGCTGCCCGCAAAACGCCGCTTCAGGCGATTGCGGATAATGATCGCCGTCACGTTCATGGCGAAGATGAGCGCTATGAGCAGCAAGGTTGTCATGAAAACCATGGGCTTGCCCGCTTCCGAGTTACGGGATTGGAATCCGACATCATAAATGTGGAAACCAAGATGCATGAAGCTGCGCTCGAGGTGAATGAACGGGAACACCCCGTCCAGCGGCAGCTCCGGCGCAAGCTTGACCACGCCGACCAGCATCAGCGGCGCGACCTCTCCGGCCCCACGGGCCATGGCCAGGATGATCCCAGTGAGAATGCCGGGCAGCGCGCGCGGCAAGACGATGGTGCGAATGGTCTGCCATTTCGATGCCCCGCAGGCGAGAGCGCCCTCGCGCATCGACCGTGGAACGGCGGCCAGAGCCTCCTCGGTGGCGACAATCACCACCGGCACGGTGAGCAACGCCAGCGTCAGCGAGGCCCATAGCAGTCCGCCAGTGCCGAAGGTCGGGTTGGGAAGCCGCTCGGCGTAGAATAGCTGGTCGACCGTGCCGCCGAGGAGATATGCGAAGAAACCGAGGCCGAACACGCCATAGACGATGGAGGGCACGCCGGCCAGGTTGTTGACAGAGATGCGCACCATCGAGACCAACCGTCCCTGGCGCGCATATTCCCTGAGATAAAGCGCCGTTACGATGCCGAACGGAGCGACGACGACCACCAACAGCAGCGTCATCGCCGCGGTGCCGAATATCGCCGGCCAAACGCCCCCTTCGGTATTCGCTTCGCGAGGTTCGGCTGAAAGAAATTCCCACCACCGCGAGAGATAGACGTAGAGCTTGCCGAGAAAGCCGAGATCGTTCGGCGCATACATGCGCACGATGGCCGAGAGCGGCAGGATCTTGGTCGTGCCTTTGACGTCGGCGAGAACGATCTGGACCCGCGCATCCTCCTGTCTGATCCGGCCGGCGTCGGCGGCAAACGCGTTGTACTCTTCCTGTAGTGGCGCGGTTTCGGTTTCAAACCGTGCTCCGGCGTCATGATAGGCTTGGCTGGCGAAGCCGGACTTCAATCCGACCGCACGCAGCTCCAGACGCGCTTCCTCGATACTGCGGTTGATCGCGCCGATCTCCTCCCGCTCGATTTCCAGGATGCGACTCCACCGCTCGCGCGCCTGCCGGTGCAGCCGCTCGAGCTCGCCAAGAGGCAACTCGGCGACCGGCCGCTCGATCCCGTCCAGGATCAGAGACTGGACACGGCCGATAAACGGTCCCCACTCCAGCCGCTCGATCAGAACCATGTCGACGGGACGCGAGACCTCCGCGCGCTGGTAGGCAGGAATCCAGACGAAATCCTCGCCATAGAGGTCGTAATTTCCGGTACGGTACAGGGTGCGCTCAGCCAACCCGCCGGATGCTTCAATCTGCGCACGGGACGCGGCCGGCAGATCGGTGATGGCGCCTTGCGTCGGGCGGAAACTCTCACTGCGCCGGGGCTCTCCCGCGATGATATCGTCATTTGTCAGCCGCACCATCTCGATCGGCTGCGGCCAGAAGGCGAGCGCGCCATTCCAGACGACCAGCAGCAGGAAGCCCAGAATCATCAGGATGCCGAGCGCCAGCGCCCCCCCCAGCATCCACAATGCGGGCTCGCCCCGGGCGGCGATATCGGTGCCGGGGACGCGGCGCATGCCGATCTCGACCGCGTTGCGCGTGCGCGTCCGCGGGCGAGCCTCGTTCACGGTTTCAACCGACATGACGGTCCGCCTCTATAGTTGTGCCGCCCGGCGACGAAAGCGCAGGCGGACAAGCTCGGCGACGGTGTTGATGACAAAGGTCATGATGAAGAGAGCTAGCGCCGCAAGAAACAGCATCCGGTAGAGCGAGCCGCCACGGACGGCCTCGGGCAGCTCGACCGCGATCGTCGCGCTCAGGGCCCGAAGGCCGTTGAAGATGTTCCAATCGATCAGCGGCGTATTTCCAGCCGCCATGACCACGATCATGGTCTCGCCGACCGCGCGCCCCATTCCGATCATCACCGCCGCGAACACGCCGCTCATCGCGGTCGGCAGGATAATGGTGACGGCCGACTGCCATGGTGTGGCGCCGCAAGCGAGGCTCGCGGCTCGCAAATGCTCCGGCACCGCGTTCAGCGCATCCTCGGCGATGGAGTAGATGATCGGAATCACAGCAAAGCCCATCGCAAAGCCGACCACCAGGGTATTGCGCTGTACATAGGTATCGAAAACGCCGCCACGCGGATCAAGGCCCATTCCAGCGAGAATCGCGGCCAACACGAAGCTCAAACCGGCGCCGGCAATCAGCACCGTTGTCCAGACCGCAAAATCCAGGAGTCCACTGATCGCCGAGGATTGCTTGCGCAGCATCATCCGATACAGCTCGCCGAGGACGCGGTTGAAGATCGACCGGATGGCGATCGTCGCGAGCGGCAAGAGCAGGAGCGTCAGGAGCGGAACGCCGCTGCCGACGGTGCCGTTGACCCATGCCTTGAAGTCGCCGGCGAAGAAGAGACCTTCGAATGCCGGAGATAACCAATATGCGCCGAAGAGCGCCAAACCGATCACGATGAACATGGTGGCGAATTTGGGCAGCCCGCCCCAGCGCAGGGCGACAGGCTGCGGCAAGATCTGCCAGAAATGTGCCGCCAGCAGCAGGCCGAACGGAACCAGAGCAAAGCCGAGGATGATCGCGGAGATCCAGGTCTCGACCACCGGCGCGATCACCAGAGCGGCCAGGAAGCCGAGCACCACGGAGGGCAGCGAAGCCATCAGCTCCATAGTCGGCTTGACGATCGAGCGCACGCGCCGATGGACGAATTCGGAAGTGTAGATCGCCCCCAGGAGCGCCACCGGGATGGCGAACAGCAGCGAATAGACCGTCGCCTTCACCGTGCCGAAGATGAGCGGAACGAGCGACAGTTTCGGTTCGAAGGAATCGCTGCCGGAAGACGATTGCCAGGTCAAGTCCGGCTCGGGATACCCCTCGTACCAGACTTTCCCGAAGATGGTGCCGAGAGTCGTTTCGGGATGCGGGGCCGAGATACCCCAGAACTCGGCCGCGCCATCGGATGCGACGGCGAACACCGCATTGTCCCGAGGGGCCAGCACGACTTCCCGCCAGGCCGCCCCCGGACCGGAGCGAGTGAGCTTCAGAACCGTTCGTTCGCTGGTCGAATGCCGCACCCAGACCTCGCCCGAGGCGTCGGCCGTCACGAACATCTTGGAACGTTCGCTGGCGTCGAAGGCGTTGACCGCCGAGCTGTGCTTTTCCAGCCTGTGGGCGAGCACCAGGGCATAGCCGTCCTTGGTGCCGGCGTCCGGCCGCAACAGTCGGAAATAGATATCCACCGAACCGTCCGATCCGCCGGCGACGATCGATTGCTCGCCAATGAGAAAGCCGAGCATGGTGAGCTCGACCCCGTCCGCGAACAGTTGGCGGCTTTCGGCCAGAACAGGGGCGTCGAAGTCGCGAGTATCGAAGCGGTGAAGCTTGTTGTCGGTAGAGGCGACATAGACCTGGTCCGCCCCCTCGGGAACAAGCAGAGAGCGCGCTTGCGCGCCGGGCGGCAGCGACGGCAATGTCGTGACCGCGATCTCGGAGGTGGTCTCTCCGGTCAGGATATTGGTGGCGGATTCGACGTTGCCCAGCCGCACCACCCCGTCTGCACTGAGGCTGGCAAAGGACCTTGTCGGTCGCTCAGCGGTACCACCCAGACGGTAGTAAAGGCCGATGATCGGGCGGTCGTTGCCATCCTCAACGTAATTGGGTTCTTCAAGCGCGTTTTCGATTGTCAGCTTGCGGATCTGATTATCGGAAATGATCGAATAGACGGCGCCGCCTGCCAGGAAATCCCGCTCGCTCAATTTCTCGACATCTTGCGGCATCGCCGAGATCGGCAAAGTCTCAGAGACGATGGCGAGCGTTCCGAATCGAACTGTGCCGTCATCGAATCCAAAGACAATGTCGCGCCCGGCCAATGATCGGGCGAAGGCGGTAGGCGTCTTTTGCGCGAAGTCGAATGCAGGCGCGGAGAGCACGCGTCCCGATTCCAGATGCACCACCGCAACCTTGCCGGAGCGATCGATGCTTACAGCCATCGTGCGGTATTCGTCGAGGACCTCCATCAAGATCTCACCGCGTTGCGGTACGACAACCGAATGCTGGTCCGATACCCGCGCGCCGGAGAAGAGTGGCACAGTCACTTGGATCAGATAGGCCATGATGCCAAAGACAGCGAGGATCACGCAGATGCCGCCGATGCGGATCATCAGATCGGCGGTGCGGTCGACGATCAATACCGAGCGCCGGGTCTTGCGCCTTCGGCCGGGAGGAGCGGTGGCGCCGAGGATTTCGGAGGGCATTCCTTGCCTCTCGAGACCTGGTCCGAGAAAATCGGGTCGGGGCGGAAGCCCAGATCCCGCCCCGACCTCGGTGGAACCCAACTACTGCGTCAGGCCGTTCAATTCGAGTGCCTTGGCGTCCTTTCCCGCCACGGCCGCGGTGATCGGGAAGTAGCCGTCCTTGATGACCGCCTGCTGGCCCTGCTTCGACAACACGTACTTCACGAACTCCGCGCGAACCGGGTCAAGCGGCTGGTTTGGATTTTTGTTGGTGTAGACATAAAGGAACCGCGCCAGCGGATACTTGCCGGCATAAGCCTGCTCGGCGGTCGCCTCGACGCAATTGCCCTCCTTCTTGGCAAGCGGAACGGCGCGTACATCGGCGGTCCTGTAGCCGATGCCCGAATAGCCGATTGCGTATTTGTCGCTGGCGACGCCCTGGACCACGGCCGAGGAACCAGGCTGCTCTTTCACGCTGTCCTTGTAGTCGCCCTTGAAAAGAGCCTCTTCCTTGAAGTAGCCGTAGGTTCCGGAGGCGGAATTACGGCCATAGAGGGAAATCGGCCTGGATGCCCATTCGCCCGACAGGCCCAGATCGCCCCAGGTGACGATGTCCTTATCCAAGCCACCCTTGCGCGTCTTGGAGAAAATCGCATCGATCTGTTGCATGGTCAGGCATTCGATCGGATTGTCCTTGTGGACGAAGACGGCGAGCGCGTCCACCGCGGTCGAGATCGGGGTCGGCTTGTAGCCGAACTTTTTCTCGAACTCGTCGATCTCGGAGGACTTCATCGGTCGCGACATCGGACCGAACTGTGCAGTGCCGGCGATCAGCGCCGGTGGAGCGGTTGAGGAGCCTTTGCCCTCGATCTCGATCTTGACGTTGGGATACTGGGCCTTGAACCCCTCCGCCCAAAGGGTCATCAGGTTGTTGAGCGTGTCCGAGCCGATCGACTTGATGTTGCCCGAGATTCCGCTGACGGGTTGATAGTCGGGCAATTTCGGATCCACCTCGACCGCAGCGGCAACCGTTGCGAGCGAGAGGCTCGCCAGCATGGCAAACAGCACCGGTTTCCTTTGCATACCAAATTACTCCTCTAGCACTGGCGCACCAGTTTTCCGGAATACCTCGGGCGTTTAGGTTGGACGCACGAATTGATTTCCGGCCCGCGCGATCTATAGAGGCCGTGTGCAACAAACATAAGTCAGGTCGATGACAGTCTGATGACGACTGGCGCCCGTCCGTACCGATCGTTCAGCGGCGCCTGATGCCGACCGGATAGCCAAGCTCGCCCAGCCTGACCACCGCTTCGGTGCGACTTCGCGCGCCAAGCAGGCGCAGGATGTTGGAAACATGCATCTTCACCGTCTGTTCGGCCAACTGCAACGCGTCGGCGATCTCGCGGTTGGAACGACCTTCGCAGAGCAGCAACAACACCTCGGACTGCCGACGGCTGAGCTGCCGCAGCGGCTCGCGAGACCCGGCCAGTTTGTGATCGGTCTGCGCAGGCGCCGCACGCATGAGCGCGGCCGGCAGATAGGTGTTTCCGGAAAGAACGATCGCCAGGCCGTCGAGAAGCTCGCGCCCGGTCATCGACTTCGAGATGTAGGCGGTCACTCCGAGATCCAGTGCCCTCACCACATCCTCCTGGCGCTCGGAGGCAGAGATAATCACCAACGGCACCCGCGGGGCGTGCGCGCGAACCATTGCCACGCCGGCGAAGCCATCAATTCCCGGCATCGAAAGATCAAGCAGGATCAGATCGAAATCGGCAAGCCTCGCATTCAGGGCCATCACATCGTAGAAACTGCCGGCTTCGGTGACCGACAGCTTCTCGAAACGAGAGCTCATGAACTGGGTCAAGCCCTGGCGAAACAGCGCGTGATCGTCGGCGATCAGAACCTTCATGTATTACTGGGCCGTTTTCAGCCTCTACTCCCGCTGCATGGTATCATTTCAATTAAAATGCCTCTAATATCTGTACGTGGTATGGACATATAATTTCTACATCTAAGTATAAAGTTGCGCATGCCATGAGAAAGATGAACGTCCTGGATCGAGAGCCGGCCGTCGTCCTCAAAGACCTCCCCGATGAGCTGCTTCAGCGCCTGCACGCCCTCGAGCAGACGGTTACCGAACTGCGCGCAAGCGAGCGCTGCTATCGCGGATTGGTCGAATCGGCACAGGACATCATGGTCCGGATCGACCCCGATCTCAGAATCACCTTCGCCAACGATGCCTGCTGCCGCACTTTCGGGCGGCTGCGGGAGGAGTTGATCGGAACGCAGATCTTCCCGATGATCTTTCCCGACGACCTGCCCAATACACTCGCTGCACTCAGGGGGCTCGCCAAGCCGCCGCATCGTACCGGCATTGTCGAGCGGCTCGTCACGAGCCAGGGAATCCGCTGGATCGCCTGGGAAGCTTGCGCGATCGTCGGTCACGATGGCGAGGTCCTCGAGTACCAGGGGGTTGGGCGCGACGTTACCGAGTTCCGGCGGCTTGAGAACGAGCTGTCCAGGGCCAAGGACGAGCTGGAGCAGCGTGTCCTGGAGCGCACCTCGCAACTTGAGGAGGCCTTGGCCGAGCATGCGCGCATCGCCCACGAGCTGGAACAGCAGAACAGGCACATCCGGGCCATTGAGAACGTGATTCCCGTCGGCATCTTCGAGTGCGACACCGCCGGCCAGTTTGTCTATGCGAATGCCGGCCTGATCGAGCTCACGGGTTTCACGGAAGATCAGCTCAGCGGCTACGGCTGGCGTCGAATATTGGCTGAGCCGGGCGCAGACGAAATCTATCTAGATTGGCAGCGCGCCGTGCAGGAGCACCAACCCTATTTGGATGAAGTGCGCATAGGAACTCCGGACGGCGTCTACAAATGGGTTTTGTGTCAGGCTACCCCAATGTTCGGGCCAGGTGGCGTCTTTCGTGGACATCTCGGCACACTGACCGATATCACGCATCAGAAGGCGGTGCAGGAGGCTCTTCGGGCGGGCGAGAGCCAGTTGCGCCTTGCAAAGGAATTTGCCGAGCGCGCCAACCTGGCCAAGTCGAAGTTTCTTGCGGCCGCGAGCCATGATCTGCGGCAGCCACTGCAGGCGGCAAATCTGTTCTTGGCGGTGCTGCAGGGTCGTGTCGGCGAGGAGGAGCGTCGATTCGTCCTCGGCAAGTTGCAGCAGTCCCTCAATGCGCTTGAAAGCCTGCTGAACGCACTTCTCGACGTCTCAAAGCTCGAAGCCGGTGTCAATCAACCCTCGCCATCGGTCTTTCCCGTTGGCGAGCTTCTGGTTCAGCTCGCCAGCGAGTTCGGGCCGCGCGCCGTCGAACGTCGCTTGCGCTTCAAGCTTGTGGCGCCTTCTCTCTATCTTCACACCGATCGGACTTTCGTAGAGCGGATCTTGCGAAATCTGCTTTCCAACGCTCTCGCCTACACCGAGAGGGGCGGGATACTTCTGGGCGCGCGCAGTCGCGGGAAGAATCTGCGCATCGAGGTATGGGATACCGGCATCGGTATTCCCGGGGACAGGCTTGAAGACATTTTCGAGGACTTTACCCAACTCGGCAACGACCATCGTGATCGCGATCGGGGGTTGGGGCTCGGCCTGGCGATCGTCAAGCGAATCGCCAAGCTACTGGAAAGCCAAGTGACAGTCAGATCGATCCCAGGCAAGGGTTCCGTATTCGCTTGCGAGTTTCCGCTGGCGCAGGCGCCCTTGCCGGAACAGGCCGTTGTCGCGACGCGGAGCAGACCCGCTCAGGGCGGTGTTGGTAAGCTGATCGCGGTCATAGACGATGTGGCGAGCGTGCGCGAGGGCTTGGCCCTTCTGCTTTCGGACTGGGGGCATTTGCCCATTGTCGGGGCATCTACAGACGAGGTACTTCAACAACTCTCCTGGTTAGGGCTGACGCCGGATCTGGTCATCGCCGACTATCAATTGGCCGAAAGCCGAACCGGAACCGAAGCGATCGAGACAATTCGACGCCATTCAGGCAGAATCATTCCGGCGATCGTGCTGACCGGAGATACCGCGCCCGAGCATCTCGGCGCAGCACGAAGCAAGGGTTACGTCCTCTTGCACAAACCCATCGGGCAGGAGCATTTGCGGCTGGTGCTGGGTTCATTGCTCGAGGGGAAAGGTGCAGCTCGGATCTGACTATCGGCGAGTTGTGGTCGGAGCGGACGCGCCATCCAAAGGCTCAGCCGCAACAGTCGCGGTGGAGCGCTTCGAATCCGTATTTTTTTGGGTTCTTCTGGCCAGCCTGGCAACCATGGCGGTCCCCTTCGCGGGCGCGCACCTGTGGTCCTGGGGCTTAGCGGCGATTCTGATCGGCCTGTCGCTCTTAGGTTATGCGCTCGTACTGATCTTCACCGAGGCTCGTCTGGCGGTGCCGATGCGCCGGATGCTTCTTCCTCTGCTGCTGATTTCCATCCCGGTCCTCTGGACCTTCGCGCAGATGATGCCCCTGGGCCGGTCCGATCTGGCCCACCCAATCTGGGCTGCTGCCGGCGAGGTGTTGAAGCGACCAATCCCGGAACGGATCAGCGTGGATCCATGGGCCACTGGCTCGGCAGTGATCCGCCTTCTTCTCTATATCGGGATCTTTTTTCTCGCCGTTCAGCTTTGCCGGAGCGTTGAGCGGGCCTTCCTGGCGCTGAACGTGCTTGTTGCCTTCGCGGCGGCCTATGGCCTTTACGGCTTGGTCGCCTATGCGTTGATGCCTGATCACCTCCTGTGGCTGGCGCATCCGAGCCATCGTGGCGATCTGTCTCCGACGCCGGTCGACGGGAGCTCTTACGCGACCTTCGCTGCATTGGGCTTGATCGCCTCGATCGCACTTTTGGCCAAGTTGGTGCACAGGCCGGCCGTTTCGAGTGCAAGCCGCGGGAGCCTGCTGGCTCATCTGCCGCGTATCGCCGGCGTCAGAGCCTCCGCGCCCGCGGTGGCGATCATCGTACTTGCGGCCGCGATCTTGCTTACCCATCCGCAAGGCGGGCTTGCCACGGGCATCAGCGTCGTCGTGCTGCTGCTTTGCCTCATTACCGTGACGCGGCTGAGCAGGGTTGCACGGATCGTGCTGGTGTCGCTGGTAGTCGTGGGAATCGTGCTGGTCGTACGCCTGGCGGACCAGGCCATCCTGGGCTTCCGAGAGGCGACCGGGGGTCAACAAACGGCTCTTTACGCGTTGGTACGTCAGGGGATCGCCGACTCTCCTTTACTGGGTCACGGCTATGGCGCCTTCGAATCCGCTTTCCAGAGCTACGGTGACGGTACGATCGATGGCTATTCAGTCACTGCCAACAACGGCTATTTGGAGATTGTTTTCGATCTAGGCTTGCCGGCTGCTTGCCTATTGGTGCTTGCCATCGCCGCAGTGGGCGCGCGTTGCCTTGCCGGCGTTTACATCCGTCGGAGGGACATCGCCTATCCCGCCCTGGGCGTCGCGGCGGCGACGCTGGCGGGCGCGCAGACTCTTACAGACGTCAGCATACAGGCTCCCGCGGTCGCCGCGCTTCTAGCTTTCATCCTTGGTCTCGGCTACAGCCAGTCCTGGACATCATCCGATACCTGACCGTCAAAGGACCAATCCATCCAGCTTTTCGAGATCCTCCGGCTGATTAATCAGCGCGGCGCGGATGATCCGCATCACTTCGGGCTCCGCCGATTTCGCATATTGGGCCAGTTGATCGGGAACAGCTCGCCAGGCAAATCGGATCTGCCGCTCCAGCAGATCGTGGTCACCCTCGAGAAACTGGGAGGCATGCGCAATGCCGAACCGGACCCGCCACAACACTAGGCGCCGCTCGGCCGGCGCGGTCAACACCGACATCCGCCAGGCGTCCACGGCCCGCGCTGCGGACCCCGATCCCATGCCGAGAGCAGTGGCGAAAGAAGCCCAGGCAAAGCTGTCGGCGGGCACCGCAGTCAGAGCTTCTTCGAGCAGTTCACTGGCATCCTCGACCAACTCTTGCCGCTCGGAGAGTGCCAAGTCAGGCAGCCGGTCCGCCCAGGCCAGCTTGACGGCCGCAAGGTCGGCGGCAATCCGTCCCGAGGAGGAGAAATAGCGAGCCGTCGTCGACCGTTCGATAAATCGCGCCAACTCGGCATCGTCGACCGGTCGGCCCGACTGGAGCGCGACAATAACCGGCTCCACCGGCAGCATGGTCACCGTGCCGACCAGCCGTGGTAATTCGAGCACAAGAAGGCAAGCGCCGAGAGCAAGCGGAAAGAGCGCTTCCCGACGATGAGTCCACGGCCTGGCCGCAGGCGGATGTGCCGGCTCAGTTGGTGTAGTAGCCCTTGTACTTGTCATAGTAGTAGTCGGACTCGCCGTAACTGAAGCGAGCATGCTTGCGCATGTTCACCCGTGTCAGCACGGCGCCGGCGATGCGACCGCCGGACTGACGCAATTGCCTGATCGCCGAGATCGTCACCTCGCGCGGGGTCGTCTCCCAGCGCACCATCACCAACGTTGCATCCGCAAGCCCGGACAGCACGATGGCATCGGAGACCGCCATGATCGGCGGAGAATCGATCACCACCAGATCATACAGCGAGCTCATCTGACGAATAAGATCGCGCATACGCCGCGATCCGAGCAGATCCTGCGGCCCTGGCGTGTCAGGCTGAGAAGGAACGATAAGCATGCCGCTCGGTTCGTCCTTGTAGAGCACGGCCGGAATCAACGCGTCGCCCGCCAACAGCTCTCGCAGACCGACATCCGATTCCAGCCCGAGCATCCGGGCGACCCTGGGTCGACGCATATCTCCGTCGACCAGCACCACCTTGAGGCCGGAGCGCGCGGCTATGCGGGCAAGCGACACCGAGAATGTGGTCTTTCCTTCCTCAGGCAGCGCCGATGTAACGAGGATGACCTTTGGAGGATGGTCGACGTTGGAGAAATGCAGGGCCGTGCGCACCGATTGCAGGGCCTCGGCATAGGCCGAGGTCGGCTTCTGAAGCAGATAGTCCTGCGGCGGCGATTTGCGCGAAATCCGCACTGCCGGAATCAGGCCAAGACCAGGCACTCCGGTCAGCCGCTCCACCTGCTCGGGCGAACGGAAACCGTTGTCGAGCCGCTCGATCAACAGCGCCAGGAAGACGCCAACAAACAGCGAGATCCCGAGAGCCAGCGCCAGAATCACCTTCTTGCGCGGGAACGAAGGCCAAAGCGGCACCTCGGCGGCCGAGATGATTCGGGCATCGGGCTGAATGATCTGGTCCTGGTTGGAGGTCTCCTTGAAGCGAGCCAGGAAGGTTTCGAACAGCGCCCGGTTGGCATCGGCTTCGCGCTGCAACTCGTTGAGTTTCACCGAGGCCTTGTTGAGTTCGCCCACATTCTGCTGGATCGAGGCCAGGTTCGAGGCAAGCGTGCTCTCCCGTGCGCGGGCAACCTCCACCTCGTTCGCCAGCGACAGGACGATCTTGTTGACCTCGGCATCAATCTTGCTCCGAAGATCGCGAATTTCGGCCTTGAGATTGATCATAGTCGGGTGTCGATCGCCGTAACGGCCCGACAGCTCCGCTTGTTGACGCAATAGGTCGGTCTCCTGCTCGCGGAGCCGCTGGATCAGGGGGTTGGCAAGAACATCCGGCGAGCTTTCCACTCCTCCTGTGCGGACCAGCTCGCGGACCCGCCGCAGCCGCGCCTCGGTCTGCGCACGCTCGGTGCGGGCCAAGATGAGCTGGCTGTTCAATTCAGAGAGCTGCTGGGCCGACACGGTCTGGCCTTGATTGTCGATGAGATTCTCCTTTTCCCGGTATTCCTGAAGGGCCGTCTCAGACTCCTTCACCCGCTGGCGAAGATCGGCCAGTCGCTCGTTGAGCCAAGCCGTCGCTCGCCGCGTGGCCTCGAACTTGGCCTCAAGCTGATCGACCAGATACTGGTCCGCAACGGCATTGGCGATTACCGCGGCCTTTTCGGGATCCTCCGATGTGAAACTCACGAGAATGCTGTAGGACCGTCGGTCGTTGTTCACATTCAGGTGGGAAAGAAAGGAGCCTATCACCGAACTAAAGGCGGCGTTTTCCTCTTCCTCGGCAGTGCGCGGCTCTTGCGGTTGGTCTTTCTCGGCTCCTAGGCCGATGGCTCCCATCGCCCAGCGCGCCGCCGATTCCAACCAGTAGAGCGGGTTGATGTAGTCGAGCACCGAGCGCTGCCGCAGGCTGGAGTTGAATTCTGGATCCTGCATCAGGCCAAGTCTTTCCACCACCCGCCGCGCGAGGGAGCGCGACATGATGATATTGATCTCGGACTGCACGCCCGTCTGAAAGGCCCCGGCCTCCACGTTCAGGCCGGAAACCACCGATTCAATGTCAACCACGTTCTGCTGGCGTGTATTGAGCATCAACTCGGCCGAGGAGGTATAGCGTGGGGTAAGCTGGATCAGAACGAGCAGCGTCACCAGCAGGATGGCGGCAACCGCTCCGAAAATGACGCTCTTGCGCCGACGGAGCATGCCAAGGATGGAGCGCAGATCAATTTCGCGATCCTCGGCGACCGTGGGTGCGACGGTTTCAAGCCGGCGCGAACCGAACTCCTCCGGTAGAATTGTGGCCATGTTGGTCCGTCTGCCCCCCTTTGGCTGCCGTGGAAGAACGCGGCCCGCAGCCTCCCGGTTCCTCGTTTGGCGGAGCCGGTCGGGCTTACCCAAATGAGCAATGCCTGTCGGATATACTAAGGGACCTCACCCTTCACTACTCCTTTCAGCGAAGAGTGTCACTACGGGGGGGGCGGAGAAAAAATGAAAGGGCCGGCTCGAAAGCCGGCCCCTCCCTCCCCCAACAGAACTCTTGATCAGAGCTGCGCGCCGACGAGAAGCATAATTACATTCTCGGAAAACTCATCATCGGTGTCTGATGTGCGGGTGCGATGAGTGTATTCGGCGCCCGCGTAGAAATTGCGGTTGATCAGATATCTGGCGGATGCTGCGCCGGTGAAGAGATCGTCTTCGCGATCGATCCCCTCATAATCGTCCCGACCTACGGTCAGCGCCGCCCCGAGCAGGACATTGCGCATCAGCTCATGCTCGACGGAGGCCCCTGTGCGCACGGCGAGGTAGGCCGAAGCATCGTCCTGGGTCGTCTCCTCGATGCTGCCTTCCAGGAAGCCACGGATCGAGGTGAGGTCGGTCACATTCCACAGGACATTGGCTCCCGCGGCAGGACCACTGAAGTCGTCAAATTCGTCGTCGTCATCATAAGTGGTGTGCTGGAAGCCGGCGAAGACCTCGCCGGTCACCACGCCGGTGAAATCCAGATCGGTGCCCACCACTGCGGCAAAGCCCTGCGAGCTGCGGTCGAACCCGTCTTCATCCACCGTGTCATAGTCTCGCAAGCGGCCGGTAACGCGGACAAATGCGTCGGTGTCGGGCAGATATTCGTAGCCGACCTGCCCGACGAGCCGGTACTGCGTACGGTCGCGATCATCCTCGTTGATGTTCCCGCCCGGCGCATCGACATCATGGAAGTCGATACGATCCACAGCTCCTTCGATGCGAGTGGAGATGCGCCCGAGGCCGCGGAAAGCGCCAAGATTGGCCGAGTAGACATCGTACTCGGTCGGCTCTTCCCCGCCCGCATCGTCGGGCGAGCCGCGATCTTCATGGCGGTGCCGCCAGCCGAGGCCCCCGAAGACGAACGTCTCGCGCATCACATCCAGACGGCCGTCGAGCAGGGTGAAATAGTCGAGATAATTCTCGTCGTTGTTTTCCCAGTAGAAGCTCTTTTCCGCTCCCGTGCGAAAACCAATCTCGTGACGGTTCCAATCGGACTCGACCCTTACCTCGGGTCTCACCAACGTTATGAAATCACCTTCCTCATTGTTGTCAGTTGCGAAAATATTGTCATTATACGCCTCGCCAACTTCCACTCGTGGAAGGATCCTGAATGCACCCGCCCGCACGCCTTGGGCGCTATAGCCCGGGCGCTCCCGCTCGAACACACTTTCCCCTCGCTGAGGCTGCTGAGCCCATGTTTCGCCAGGCGATGCGACCGCCGCGATCGCCAGGACGGATCCAGGTATCAGCATCGACCAACGCGGGTTCCAATCCGTCATTACTTTCCCCCTTAATGCCAATTGCGGCATCGCGCTCCCGACCTGAAAACGCCAGAAGTCTGACTTGGTATTAATCGATAATCGATAGTAGGAGGCACTGATCCGAAACTCTCTGTCGTGATGTGGCGGTTTTGCATCACTCGGGTCATCGGACGTCGGTTGCATTGCGGGCAGTTGGCGCATCCCCTATGGCCGTCGTTACGGCTGAACAGCCCGCCAGATCAAAAAGCCTACCGCACCCCAAACGGCCCAGGCCGCCAGCGATGCCGTCAGTATGACCAGGACCTTTCGCCTGACCGACCACTGCTTGCCCGGTTCGGGAGAACTGTCCGGGACGGACTCGGCTCGTCTAGGTTGTTGTTGGATCATGAGAGTAGATAGAAAGCCGAAACTTCTCTCTTTTCCGTCTATGAGGAGCGCGGCTATAAGACAAATAATTACATTATGCTAGACCTAATGCTGCTGCCCACTAAGAACATTATGGCTCGCGCAATAAAATTTCTGTTTCTGCGGCAACACGGATAGATCGGAGAACGTTCCTGCGTGGTGCGGGGGAGGGATGATCAGCCGTCGTAATTTTCTGGGACAGATCGCGGCCATGCTGCTTGCGCAACTTGGGCTCAGATCAACCATGGCCGCGTCGCGACCGGGTATCTCTCTTTGCGATGAACGGGGCGCACCCTTAACGACGGAGGCTGGCGAGCGCCTTGCCTGCTAAATGTCTGCTGCCGCCGCATGGGCCTGATTTGGTACGGGGTGGGGGAGCAGAGGGGGCTGCGGGATGATCGTGCCAGTGATTCTCTCGGGAGGATCGGGAACACGGCTCTGGCCACTCTCGCGCTTGAGCTATCCCAAACAGTTCCTCAAGGTTGGCGGAGGAGCGTCCCTCCTGCAGCAAACGGCGCTGCGAGTCGGCGAAGGATTCGCGCCCCCGATCGCAGTTTCCAACGAAGAGCAGCGGTTCCTCATCGCCCATCATCTGCTTGAGGCCGGGTTGCCGCCGGCCAAGATTCTATTGGAGCCTGCATCGCGCAACACGGCGCCGGCGACCGCTGCCGCCTGCCTCTATCTGGCGCGCGCTGACGATCCGTTGCTTCTGGTTCTCCCCGCCGATCATGTCATCCGCGATGAAAGGGCTTTCCGGAAGGCCGTGGCGGCAGCCGAAGGACATGCTCGCGATGGCCATCTGGTGATCTTCGGCGTCCGTCCCGACCGGCCGCACACGGGTTACGGCTATATCGAGGCTGGGCGGCGCCTCGACTCCGATTCCACGGAATTCCCGGGTCACTTGGTACATCGCTTCGTCGAAAAGCCGGACGCAGCGGCCGCACGCAGCTATGTCGACAGCGGCAACTATTACTGGAATGCCGGCATATTCCTCTTTCGCGCAGGGGCGTTCCTGCGCGAGCTGGGCAACTGCGCACCGGCGATCCTCGCCGCCTGCCGAGAGGCGGTCGATCGCGGCAGCCATGATGGCGACTTCTTCCGGTTTGATGCGACGGCGTTCGGGCGTGCGCCCGCGCTATCGATCGACTATGCGGTAATGGAGAAAACCGAGGCGGCGGTTGTCGTGCCAGTCGAAATGGGTTGGTCGGATGTCGGGTCCTGGTCGGCCCTTTGGGAGGTCGGCGAAAAGGATGATTCCGGAAACGTCGTCGAGGGCGAAGCGCTGCTGCAAGACGTGGCCGGCGCGTATATCCGCAGCGACGGTCCGCTCGTGGCCGGCATCGGCTTTTCCGACATGGTCGTGGTGGCCACCGAAGATGCCGTCCTGGTGGCTCCCAAGGAGCGGGCGCAAGAGGTTCGCGCCATCGTCGATCGCCTCAAATCGTCGGGACGAACGGAGCATGCGACGCATCGGCTGGTTCACCGCCCTTGGGGCAGCTATCGCACCATATCGCTCGGCAGTCGCTATCAGGTGAAGGAAATCATCGTGAAGCCGGGCGCCTCGTTGAGTCTTCAGAAGCACCATCATCGCGCGGAGCATTGGGTCGTGGTTGAAGGCACGGCCTCGGTTACTCGTGGAGAGGAGTCGCTGCTGCTGCATGAAAATCAATCGATCTTCATCCCGCTTGGCGCCAAGCACCGACTCGCCAATCCGGGGAAGTTGCCATTGCGGCTGATCGAAGTGCAGTCGGGCTCCTACCTTGGCGAAGATGATATCGTCCGCTTCGAGGACGATTATGGTCGGGCGCGCTGAACCGCAGAGGCGACGTCGACGTCTGGTCTAGCTTGTCCTCGCCTCGGCGCAGATTTCATCCGTGCTGACCGGCGCGTCGGGCATGCGGGCGCGGATGGTGCGCGCACGTTGGCGGATATATGCAGACGGCTTGACGGGAGACCATACCCTCGGGTTCGGCAGGACCGCGGCAAGCAGCGCGGCCTCATTCTTTGACAGAGCGCTGGCCGGCTTGCCGAAATAAGCGCGGGCAGCGGCCTCCACCCCATATATCCCGGGTCCCCACTCTGCGACATTCACGTAAAGTTCCAATACGCGCGTCTTGCTCCAAGCTATTTCCAGCCACGGCGTCAAATAGGCCTCGACCGCCTTTCGCAGGAAGTCGCGCCCTGGCCAGAGAAACAGGTTCTTGGCCGTCTGCATGGTGATGGTGCTGGCTCCACGAACGCGCCCTCCACGCTGCCAATCGCGGAACGCCTTCTTCAACTCGACCGGGTCGAATCCGAAATGATCGCAGAACCGGGCATCCTCCGCCGCGATCACCGCGCGGAAGAGATCAGGCGCGATGGCGTTCCGCGGTCTCCAGTCGCGGTCCAGCCTTTCTCCCTCGAAGAGGCGCAGCATCATCAGCGGCGTTACGGGTGGCGGCAGGATGCCGTAAAGCAGAATGCCGGCGCCCGGGAAACCGACCAGGAGCACCATTGCGCCGATCAGCAGGCGAGAGGCCAGGCCCTTGCGCCTTTTCGCACGCGCGCGGGAACCCTTGCGCACCGCCATTCGATGGACGAATGAAAAGGTCTGCATGCGGCTCCTTGTGCCAGAGCCGCCTTTCCGGGTCGAGTGCTAACTGCAGCCAGAGCCGAGCCTGCCCGAACGCCGGGAAGATTTCTCGCTCCGAGCGCCGAGCATGTGTCCGTAAGAGGAGCGAAAGTGAACGGGCGGGGCGCTCGTCCCTGCCCGTTCCATTGCGTACTCCAGAGAACTACTGAGTGGTGGCCGTTCCGGTCGTGCCGGTATCTGTGCCGGTGGCCGAGCCATCGCTCGCTCCGGTCGCCGTGTCGGTTGAAGCGTCGGGTGCCGTTCCGGTTGCTTCGGGCAATGCGCCCGTTTCTGTCGCTTCCTCTTCGATCGCGCCGGTGTTCTCGGCCGTGGTCTCGTTCTCGCCACAAGCCGCAAGCGGACCTGCGACAGCCATCGTCACGGCGGCAAGGATCGACAATCGGCGCAGTACTTCAAGTGTGGCCAAACTACCCTCCATGGGTCCCGTGGGTGTCCTTGGCCCCCCACCGGGATGAACACGAAACCGCCCGGTCCAGTTGCGCAAATGCTCTGCCTTAATACCGCCACAGTGTCGCCACCGTTTTGTCTATAGCTTCAAGAAACCCTGGTTAATTGCTGGAGAAACGTCGTTGAAGCTTCCCCGCATTCTTGATCAGCCGAACCATACACCCTTGGGGAGCGTGATTGGACGCTTGGGCTGGAGTATGCTGCCCGGATCGTTCCCGCCCCCGCCGGGTAGCTGCGGCTCCAGCCCTGGCCATGGCGCCCGAGAGCCGAGGGCCCGCCTCAAGATGACCGACCTCGCCCATGAAATTGCCCGTCACTTGCCCTTTCTCCGGCGCTATGCGCGTGCTTTGACCGGCTCCCAGGAACGCGGGGACAGGTATGTGCGCATCTGCCTGGAGACATTGATCGAGGAGCCCGGGAGAATCACTGCCGACGAAGATCCGCGGCTGCTGCTTTACAGCATCTTTCACGATGTCTGGGCGGTCGTGCAGTCGGTCGCGCCCGAGGAGGCCGTCGCAGCGGGCGAGCCGGATGCCCCCGCAGCCGACCTCCTCCAACAGGGATTGGCTGCGCTTCCGGCGATCGAGCGGCAGGTGCTTCTCCTGATCTCGCTTGAGGGCTTCTCTTACGAGGAAACGGGTCGAATCCTTGGCCTCGACCGTGACGAGGTGCGCACCCTGCTGCACACGGCCCAGGAGGAGATCGAGCGTCAAACCGCCACCTCCGTACTGATCATCGAGGATGAGCAACTGATCGCCATGGATCTCGCGCGCATTGTCGAAGAGATGGGACATCGCTTGTGCGGAACCGCCTCCCGCCAGCAAGAGGCCATCGATCTGGCTGAACGGAGCCGTCCAGGTCTAGTTTTGGCGGATATCCAGCTTCAGAACGGCGATAGCGGAATTCAGGCGGTTCGCGAAATACTGAGGCGCATCGACGCTCCGGTGATCTTCGTGACGGGCTTCCCCGAGCGGCTGCTCACCGGCGAGGAATTGGAGCCGGCATTCGTCATCACCAAGCCCTTCGACCCGCAAATCTTGAAAACAGCGATCGCACAGGCGCTTTCCCTCTCGCGCGGTCCGACCCGACCGCGCTAGTCTCATCCTGATGCCAATCGTCCCGCTCGGTTGGGTCACGGCCCTAGATGGTCGACAAATCGCTTGTTGGGGACCCGCTCCTGTCGACCGACGATCGGCTGCCCACTGAACTTTGGCTCAAAGCCCATTTGCGGCGATGCAATGCCGAAGGCACGCCGGTCGCGGTGCTCCGTCGCGGCGATCCGATCGGCGGCATGGTGTTGCTCAAGATCAACCGGCTCGAGCAAGGCTGCGCGCTCCTCAGCCAGACACGCGACCCTTCGGGGCGCCCGGCCTGGCTTCAAGCCCTGGCAGGTGCGCTCGTTCCCGAAACGGAAGCGGACGCCTACATCGCCCGTGCCGTGAAGCGCGATCCCGATTTGTGGGTGATCGAGATCGAGAGCCGCGGCGGCGAACATCCTTTCGAGGGCCGCATCCTCTGAGAGCCGCCCTATTCCCAGGGCGATCGGCGGCCGCGACCGGCCTCAGGGAACTGGCTGCGCCGGCGCGGTGTGCTTATTTCCCAAGGTCTGGAATGAGACGGCTCGAGCAGCCGAACCTCGCGGCGCTTGAGGAACGGCGTCAACGCCATGCCGGCGACGAAGCCCCCGACATGCGCCCAGAAAGCAACCCCGCCTTCATCGCTCATCGGCATCGCTGCTCCGCTGACGATCTGGAAGACGAACCATGCTCCGAGCACCAGCATGGCCGGAAGGTTTACGACGCGCACGATGACGATGAATACAAGCGCCACGCGCACGTTGGCGCGCGGGTGCATGATGAGATAGGAGCCCAGTACCCCGGCGATTGCGCCGCTGGCGCCGATCATGGGCACCTCCGAGCGCGGCGCGGAAAGACCTTGCGCCAACGCCGCCGCCACCCCGCATAGCAGATAGAATATTAGATAGCGCGGGCGCGTCATGGAATCTTCGACATTGTTCCCGAAGATCCACAAGTACAGCATGTTGCCGCCGAGATGCAGCCAGCCGCCATGCAGGAACATCGACGTGAACATGGTGGCCCAAGGCGGCACCAGCGCGATCTCGGGAGAGAGTTCGGCATAGCCGAACAACGATGCCGGGATGACGCCCAAGGCGAAAATGATCCGCTCGGCGAGCGTCCCCAATGAGAGCTGCCACAGGAAGGCGAGGATGCACGCGCCCATCAGCACCCAGGTGACAATGGGCGTGCGTCGGACCGGGTTGTCGTCGGAAATCGGAAACATGCCCGGCCGGCCTTCCGCGATCGGCGACCGTTAGTCCCGGTAGCTTGGATCGGTCCGGTCGAGTTGGCGCAGTAACGCGCGCCACTCGCGCGTGCCGCCGGCTTCCTGGTCATCCTCGTACTGGCGGGCCACCTTCGCACAAACCTCCGGCGATGGCATCATCAACTCACGGCCGGTGGAGAGCGCCGCAATCTGGATTTCGCAGGCGCGTTCCAGATAGAACATCAGACTGAAGGCCTCTGGCACGCTGGCTCCGGCCGTGAGCAGGCCGTGGTTGCGCAAAATCATCGCCTTGCGATCGCCGAGGTCACGGGCGAGTCGATCGCGCTCGTCGAGATCGAGGGCGATACCCTCATAGTCATGATAGGCGAGGCGGCCATAGAACTGCATGGCGATCTGCGAAACCGGCAACAGCCCCTCTCGCATGCAGGAGACAGCGATTCCGGCGCGGGTATGGGTGTGCAGGACGCAATGAACATCAGGGCGCGCGCGATGGACCGCGCTGTGGATGGTGAACCCTGCGGGGTTCACTTGATGGGGCGTGTTCTCGACGACCCTGCCCTCGAGATCGATGCGCACCAGATTGGATGCGCTCACCTCCTCGAACAGGAGGCCATACGGATTGAGCAGGAAATGCTCGGTTCCCGGGATACGAGCTGAGATATGGGTGTAGACAAGATCGGTCATCCGGAACTGCGCGATCAGCCTGTAGCAGGCGGCAAGCTCGATCCGCGCCGCTCGTTCTTGCGGGCTCCAGCGGTGAGCGACTGCGGTCGCGACCATCGGCGCTTTCCTTCCTAAGGTTCATCCTTCCCGACCCTAGCCGATCCCGCGGTCTACCGCCACTGTGGCACAGCCCAGGAACGGTTCATAAAACAACGGCGATCCTTGCCCGCGCAAAGCAAGTCGACCTCCGTTATGCCTTCAGCGTTCGGCTGCACGCTGTCGTGCCGCCTCTCCAAAGGCTTGGTAGAGCCTCATAGAGAACGGGTTTGCCGCGGCCTTGTATTCGGGATGCCACTGGACGCCGAGGGCAAAGGCCGAAGCCTCGCAAACGCGCACTGCCTCGACGGTTCCGTCCGGGGCATGTCCTTCCGCGGTCAGTCCCGTCGCCAGACGGTCAATTCCCTGCCGATGCAGGGAGTTGACCCAGACTTCGCTTTCGCCGGCAATGCGCTCGAACGCCCCGCCGGGGACAAAGCGCACCGGATGGCGCGGCCCGTAGCGCCGGTCGGGATCCTCTTCTTGTGGAGCGCGATGATCCTGGCGTCCCGGCACGGCATGCATCTCGGCATGCAGGGTGCCACCCAGCGCAACGTTCAGCTCTTGAAAGCCACGGCAGATCGCGAGCAGTGGAACTCCCCGATCCAGCGCCTCCAGAATCAGCGGGAAGGTGGTTTCGTCGCGCGCTTCGTCATAGGGCTCCGCCGCGGCATGGGGCTCCGCACCGTAGCGGCGCGGATGCACGTTAGAAAGGCTGCCGGTCAGCACCAACCCGTCCATCCGCCCCAACAGAGATCGGATATCGAGGGCCCCGCCCAGCGCCGGCACCATCACCGGTGTTCCGCCGGCGCCGACCGAGATGGCGGTCAAGTATTTCTCGCCAACGGAATGGGTGGGGTGGCCGCCGACCGTTTTCAGGCAGGCGGACACGGCGATCAGCGGGACGGCTTGGCTGCTCATGCGCCCATCATAAAAGAGTCGGCGAGAAAGCCCAGCCCCGCCAGACTCGGCCACATTCCACCGCGTCGATCGGGTAGGCGCAAACGCGCCAACGCCGGCACGTGGAGAAGCAGGAATTCCGCGGCGCGCGCCAAGAGAGCGGGATCGGCGGTATGCCGCCAGCGCGGCCAGCGCCACGCCGGTCGGACCGATCAGTCCGGCCAGGGACAGCCAAATCCGAGGAGCGGCTCGCAACCATATGGAGCTTAGTCGTGCAGATCGTCCTGGCTTGCCATAAGGCGCCCGACAACCTCGGCCATCGCCTCGGCCGGCAGATTCGCAAAGGCCAGACGCAACACCCCCTCCTGGCCAGGTCCAAAGATGGTGCCCGGCAGGCAGAGCAGATTCTGCCGGTCGGCGAGCCGACGCGCCACGGTGGCGGCGGGTTCGCCGACGAATGGATGCCGCACCCAGGCGAAGAACGCGCCGGCGCTGATCAGCCGATACCGGAGCGCGTTGGCCTGGAAAGCGCTGCGCAGAGCATCGAGCCGCCCCAGCATCAACCGGCGCTTGGCCTCTCGCCATTCGGCAAGATGCTCGATCCCGAACAGCGCGGCCTCCTGCCCGATATTGGGCGCACAGATCGCCACGCAATCCATTGCCTTGGCGAGCGCCTCGAGAAGGGGTTTGCCCGCCGCAAGCGCGCCCACGCGATATCCGGTCAGGCTGTAGGCCTTGGAGAAGCTGTAGAGCTGCACCAGCGTGCCCGGCCAGTCGGGGTCCTGGAACAGCCGGTGGGCGGGACCCCGATCGAGACGGAAATCCTTGTAGGTCTCGTCGAGGACGAGTGCGATGCCATGTCGCTGCGCCAATCTGTAGAAAGCTTCGATCAACTCCGCCGGATAGGTGGCTCCGGTGGGATTGTTCGGGCTGATCAACCCGATCGCCCGCGTACCTGATGTGATCAAGCGCGCCGCCGCATCGGGGTCCGGCAAAGCGTCGTCCTCGCCGACCGCAAGCGGCACGACGGAGACCCCAAGCATTTCCAGCCACATTTGGTAGTTGAAGTAGTAAGGCAACGGTAGAATGACCTCCTCGCCCGCACCGGCGATCGAGGTGGCCGCCAAGCAAAAGGCCTGGTTGCAGCCCGCCGTAATGCCGATTTGGTCGGCCGAAACGGCGCCTTCGTATGCGATCGAGAGGTGAGCGGCAAGCGCGGCGCGCAAGTCCTCGCGACCAAGTATGTCGGTATAGAAGGCCGTCTCCGGTCGTTGCACGGCCTCGGCCAGATGCCGGGTCAACTCCTCGGCCGGCGGATAGCTGGGCACCGCCTGTGCGCAGTCGAGCAATGGACGATCGGCCGGGAACCGGCGCCCGCGCACCCAGCCCTGCGCTTCGGCGATCGGGGCGGCGGCGACAGTCTCGACAAGCGGATTGAGGCGGTAGGCCATTGGCGGAGCAAACCTCGGGCGGTCGCAAGCGGCGAGGCTTGCACCCTCACGATCCCACTGTCAACGCATCAGGCGCCACGTTCCTTGAACAAGAGCGTCCAGTCTTGCAACCGCTCGAGGAGCGTGCGGATATGGTTGCGGGTGTCCTCGTCGACGAGACGTCCTTGCGCGTCGAACTTCGCGCCGGCCTCGCGGATGAGAACCTCCGGCCGGTTCATCACCGGCATATTGAACCCGTTCAGGATTTGGCGCAGATGCATTTGCGCGCGCACCGTGCCCATAACGCCCGAAGACGCGCCCATGATCGCGGCGGGTTTGCCGGCGAGAGGCATCTGCGGCGGACGGGATGCCCAGTCGATCGCATTCTTCAACACTCCGGGGACGGAGAAATTGTACTCCGGGCTGACGATCAGAAGCGCATCGGCCTCCGCGATGGCGCGGCGAAGCTCCGTCGCCGCCGACGGAAAGCCGAGCACCTTCACGTCCTCGTTGTAGAGCGGGATGTCGCCGAGGCCCTCGAAGGGCCGGATCGACATTCCATCCGGCGCCAGTCCGCAAGCCGCCGCCAAGGCCATGCGATTGAAGGATTTCGTGCGCAAGCTTCCGGCGATGCCGAGAATGTTGATCGGCTTCATGCTGTTCTCCAGCGAAACCAGTTTCGCCGGGCGATCATACCAATGCAGCCCTCGGGGTCGAGCAACCGGAACGCAAAGAGAAAAATCGAACGGAATACCTTGTAGTATTTCCCCGATTTTCTTTCTTGTCTTGAAAACCAAGATCAGGGCGGGACAAGGCCACAATCCAAGGTAGTTATAGCAGTGTTCGCCGGGCAAACCAGCTTGAGGCGCCCTCAAGGTTTGAAGTCGATCGCGATGTCCCCCGAACCCGATCGCCCACTTGTTTGTTAACCATCCCGAATCACGAACGGAGACGGTCATGCTGCGCGTCCTGGGTTGGATCATTGGCATCATCTTCTTGATCGGACTACTGGTCGTGATCGGACTGTTCGACCTGATCTTCTAAGACGGCCGACTTTCACTTCCGCCTCCGCCGGCCGATCGTACGGGAATCCGGGAACGGGGCGGAAAATCCGTTGTTTGGTTTGCATGCTTTTTGGGGCGAGACGGCGGGACCGGCCCTTTATCCGCAAGAACTCATGGAGTTTGAGATGGCAGAAATCGCATCCAATTCTTCGACCCTTATCGACACCCTGAAGGAAGTCGGAAAGGTCATCCGCGATAGCGAGGAGGGCTACCGTCACGTGGCGAACGATGTCGACGACTGGCAGCTTCGCTCGATGTTTCTCGAACTGGCTCGGCTGCGTGGCGAGCAGGGTGATGAGATCGATCGGCTGCTGCAGCGCTTCGGCGGCGAAGTCGTGCCAAAGGGAGGCAGCGCCAGCGGTATGCTCCATCGCACCTTCCTCGACCTGAAGGCCGCGATCACCGGCAACAACCGCCAAGCCGCCATCAATGAGGTGGTGCGAGGCGAATCCTATGCAGAATCGGTTTTTGACCGGGCGCTGCGCACCGATCTCCCCGCCGATATCGGCCAGATCCTCGAGCGCCAACATGACAGTGTACGAGAATCACGCGATCGGGCTCGGCAGATGCAGCATGAGAGCGGCTATGGGCAGAGCGGCGGAATGATGCACTCGATCGGCGATACCGGCCGACGCTCGATGGAAATCGTGCAGCACAGGGTCTCCGAGCGGCCGATGATGAGCACCATGGTCGCGGTCGGGGTCGGCGTCGTCATCGGCGCTCTCCTCACCAGTGCGGTCTGGCCCCGCGGCAGCCACCAGGGCGCCGACCGTGGACATGGAGGTTCAGGGGGCCAGGGCGGTTATGGAGGCAGCGGCGGCGACGACCGCGGCTCGTTCGGCGGTGGCGGCCGATATGGCGACCGGAGCTGACCGCCGAGAGAGAGGGAACCGAAATTCCGGTAGTTGCCGAGCGGCTCACCCAATCATGTAGACCTTACGGACGGTCTGGTGAATACGGCACGTCCCAGACCATCCGGCAGGGAAAAAGGCGATCGTGCCCGGGTGGATTTCAATGACTTCCCCGGAATCGTGCGTATAGGTGCAGCGGCCGAGGAGGAAGTGGCAAAATTCGTCGCGGGTCACCTCGCAGCGCCAGAGGCCGGGCGTGCAGACCCAGATGCCGCATTCGTTTCTGCCGTCGGCTTCCTTGTGGAGCAGAAGGCCCGAGGTCATCGAGCGTCCCTCGAGCGGTTTGGCCACGGGCCCCCAATCGACGAGATCGCCGACCGACACGGCCTCGGCAAGATGGGGCGCGCTGCTCATGTCCAGCGCCCTTCGGCGACCTCGGCGATGATTTTGGCCGCCTTGTGACGCCCGTCCGCCTTGCGCATATGGGAGCTGAGTTCGGCGAGCCGACGCTTCATGCCGTCATCCTTTAACAACCGTTCGATCGCACCGGCAAGATCGGCCTCACTCCAGTCGTAGCGCGGCAGTCGCGCTCCCATGCCCGTGTCCTCGATGCGCCGGGCGTTGTCGAGCCCGTCCCAGCAATAAGGCATGATCAACGCCGGCTTGCCGAAATAAAGCGCCTCTGTGAAGCTGTTGTTGCCGCCGTGATGGATGAAGAGATCGACCTGCGGCAACACTGCGGGCTGAGGAAACCAGCTTTCCAAGATGACATTGCCCGGCACCGTGTCGTACTTCGCTTTATGGTCGCCGACATTCATCAGATACCGATGCGGCGTCTTGCCGAAGACATCGATCATCCTGCGATACAGCTCAGTATCGTTGGCGCCGAGGCTGCCGAAGCTGACATAGATCAGCTTGCCATTCTCGCTTTTTGCGAATCGGGGCACCTCATAGCTTCCCTCTTGCCTGACGCAGCCCTCCAAATACTGGAAGCGCTTCGGATCGAGCGGATTGCGCCGCTTGTATCTCAGCGGCTCGGGATAGAGCAGGAGATTGAGCCAGGGGGAGGTCTCAAAGAACTGTCCCAGGGGATAGGATTCATGACCGACCGAGGCAAGAAACTCGTTGAAACGGTCGTGCGTCGGCTTGACCGCCTTGAGGAAAGCTTTATCGAACCGCTCGAAACAGGCCTTCTCGTCCTCTCCACAGCCGGAAAGATGCGGCGGGATGTCAGGGTCGGGGATCTCGTTTTCCGAGCAGGAGATGATGCGAATCCAGGGAACGCCGGCCCGCTTGATGGCCGGAAAGAGGATCACATTGTCGACGCAGACGAGATCCGGCTTGATCTCGTCGAGATGCTTGCGTAGCCCCGGTTCGGCGAAAATGGCGCTGTCCACAATCGCTTCCCAGACCGGAACCACATAGGTCGGGATCTGCTCGATGGGCGACAAGTGGAAATGAGGCAAGTGCTCGGCGATGAAATTCTCCCAGAATTTCGCCACCTCCTCGTCGGACATGTCGCCCGACATGTTCACCAGAAATTCCGGGAAACCATATTTCTCGAACACGCCCTTGAATCCGCGGTCGCAGATGAAGACCGGTTTGTGGCCCATCTCGCGCAGCGCCTGGGCGATGCCGACGCAGTTCAGCGCGGGGCCGAACGCAGCCTCAGGAAACAGCACAATCGTCTTTCCAGTCATTGAACGCCTCTTCCTTGCGGCGCGCTCGGAGATGGCGGCCGCCCGACGGTCTCGTTGAAGAAGACGGGATATTACTGCGCCGGCTCGAACTGTCGCGCGATTTTCTCCGAGGCGGCGGGTTCCAGGCTGCCGAAGAAAACTCCGTGTGCAGGCAACGCCAGCTCCCCGCCGGACAATTCGGCCTCGAAACCGTGGCCAGCCAAGGACACGCAAGCGGATTCCGGCAGCGCCATCCGGATCGGGCAGGCGGAAAAGTTAAAGGCGGCCAGGATGCGCTCTCCATCCAGCCCACGCTCGAATGCCAACACCGGTGCGGAACCAGAAAGCATCCGTATCGAGCCGGAAATCAGAGCCGGATGGATTTTCCGCCACCGCAGAAAGCGACGCCAGGCATGGACCAGCCCATCCGTCTCTCGCTCCTGACGGTCGAGCGCCAGCGAATGATGTGCCGAAGGAACCGGAAGCCATGGCCGTTCGGCGGTGGTAAAGCCGGCGTGAGGCGCCCCCTCTTGCCATGGCATCGGCGTGCGTGCGCCGTCGCGTCCTCGGAACTCCGGCCAGAAGGCGATGCCATAGGGATCGCGCAGATCTTCAAGCCCAAGCTCCGCCTCGGGCAAGCCCAATTCCTCGCCCTGATAGACGCAGACGCTGCCGCGCAGGCTGAGCAGCAACGCCATGAGCATCCGCGCGAAGGAACCCTGCCCGGCGCCCGCACCCCAGCGCGTCACGGCGCGCACCACATCATGATTGCTGAAGGCCCAGGTCACCCAGCCATCTCCTTCCCGTTCCGCTTCCGTGATCGCTTGGTGAAAGGCTTCGGGCGTGAATTCGCGCCGCATCAGCCCCAGGGTATAGGCCGTGTGCAACCGAGTGCCTTTGGCGTCGGTATAGAGAGCGCAACGATGCAGCGCTTCACCCTCGCTCGAGACCTCGCCCAGGAGCGCGCGCTCCGGCCAGCGATCGACGAAGGCGCGGATGCGCCCGAGAAATCCGAACATTTCCGGCTGTATCATATCGTAAAGATGATGCTGAAGACCGAAGGGCCTAGCCGGGCGGTCGGGGCGAGGCCGGGCCGGATTGTCGCGCAAAGCGAGGTCGTGAAAGGCGAAATCGATGGCATCGAGCCGAAAGCCGTCGACGCCGCGGTCGAGCCAGAAAGCTCCAGCTTCGAACAGCGCCGCCATCACCGCCTCGTTGCGCAGGTTGAGTTGCGGCTGGCTGGGCAGAAAGTGATGGAGATAATATTGCCGCCGGCGTGGCTCCCAGTTCCAGGCGCCGCCGCCGAAGACCGAGAGCCAGTTGTTGGGTGGTGTGCCGTCCGGCTTGGGCTCGGCCCAGACATACCAGTCGGCCTTTGCAGCATCGGCCGAGCTGCGGCTGTCGCGAAACCAGGGGTGGGCATCCGAAGTGTGGCTCCAGACCTGGTCGATGATCACCTTCAGGCCGAGCTCATGGGCGCGTGAGATCATACCGTCGAAGTCGGCCATCGTGCCGAAACGCGGATCGACGCCGATAAAGTCGCTGACATCGTAGCCGAAATCCTTCATCGGCGAGGGGAAGAAGGGCGAGACCCAGATCCCATCCACGCCAAGCGAGGCGATATGCTCGAGCCTGGAGGCAAGTCCGGGCAGATCGCCAAACCCGTCCCCGTTCGAATCGCAAAAGCTCAGCGGATAGACCTGATAGAGGACCGCACCCCGCCACCAGTCGGCGCGGCCTCCGTGTTCGATGGCCATGCCGGCCGGACCCCCCCAATAGCGTATCGCCTTGGGATATAGCTTAGGTTCCCGCAAAGGCGCCACCCGACCATGCTCCCGCGGTTGCTGGCGAGCGGTTAAAAGACGAAGATCATGGTTAGCGGAAGGTTAATGCCCTTTGATTGCCCCAATCGCGTTCCCGGCATGGCGCGGTTGGGATAGGATCAGGGCCGCCGGACACGAGGGAGGAACTCCATGGCGGATGCGGCCAGGAAATTCGAGGACGGTCTTCTTCTGAACCGAACGAACCTGCCTTACCGGCTGGAGCCCGGCATCGCCCATCGTGCCCGGATCGGCTTGATCGTGCTCGCCTCCGACCACACCATCGAGCATGAGTGGCGGCGGATGCTCGATATCGACGGAATTGCCGTCTACCACAGCCGAATCGCCAACTCCCCGACCATCACGCCCGAAACCCTGAAGGAAATGGAGACGGGCCTGACCGGCGCCACGCAGGTGATCTTGCCGGGCGTTCCTCTCGACGTAGTCGCCTACGGCTGCACCTCCGGCGCCATGGTGATTGGCGAGGACCGGGTGGCCGAGCGCATTCGGGCCGCCCGCCCCGGGGTCGCGGTGACCACGCCCATTACCGGCGCGCTGGCGGCCATCAAAGCGCTTGGCGCCAGGCGGGTTGCGTTGCTCACCCCCTATATCGACCGGATCAACCGAATGATGCGGGACTACATCGAGGCGCGCGGCATTGCCGTGCCGGTGATGGGCTCCTTCAACAACGAGAATGACAACGAGGTCGCCTGCATCGCGCCCGAGTCGCTGCGCGAGGCGGCGGTCGAGCTGGCGCGCGCCCCCTCGGTGGATGCGGTCTTCGTCGCCTGCACCAGTCTCAGGCTTGCGGCCGTGGTCGAAGCCATCGAGGCGGGTTCCGGCAAGCCGGCTCTTTCCTCCAATCACGCCATGGCCTGGCACGCGCTTCGGCTGGCCGGTTACCGCGAGCCTGTATCGGGATTCGGGCAACTCTTCCGGATCTGACTATCCAGAGTTCGGCCCCCTCAAATCGCCTCCGGGCCATCGGACAGGAATCGGGCCGGGATGGCGTGCTGTAGCGGGAAAAATTTGAAGAAGGGCCGCGCTTCGGCGATGGTGCGCTGCACGGACGGCCGCGTCATCAACCGATCGAAGTAGCGGACCAGATTCTCGTGCTCCGGCGCAAACGGCAAGACGATCGCAGCGTAGAACAGGGCCGGCGCCGCCGCACAGTCGGCCATGCTGAACCTCTCCCCCGCGGCCCAGACGCGCATGTCCAACCTCTCCTCCAGCATGTCATAGGCACTGGTCAGATCCGCCAGCGACCCGGCAAGCGCGCGTGCGTCGCGCTCCTCATGAGGGCGAAGCTGCTGGGCTATGAACCGCTGCATCGGGCCCATGACGTAGAGGTCAAAGACACGATCCCAGAGCCGAACCTTTAACTGCTCCTCCAAATCATCGGGCAGCAGACGAACCTTGCCGGGATATCGCCTGTCAAGATGCTCGATCATGATCGAAGTCTCGGGCACGATCCGGCCGCCATCCTCCAGCAGCGGAATCTTTGCGGTTGGCCACAAGGCTCGAAACGCAGCCTTGGCTTCAAGATCGCCGAGATTGACCAATCGCGCCTCGAAGGGAGCGCCATTCTCGTAAAGCGCGATAAGCACCTTCCAGCAGAACGATGAGAGCGGATGATAGTGCAGCGTCAGGGCCATGTCGTACCTTACAATTCTCCCATGGCTAAAGCCTGCCGAGCCATGTGCAAGCGATCCCTCGCTTAAGGCTGCGCAGCGAAATCTGCCTCAGAACCGGTCGGCGGTCATGCCGTCGAGGGGGATCGGCGAGGGGCGTCCGGCGATCAGCTCGGTCAGAATCCGCGCCGACCCGCAAGCCATCGTCCAGCCCATATGTCCTTGGCCTGTGTTGAGCCACAGATTGCGCAGCCGCGTAGAGCCGAGGATTGGCGGCCCGTCCGGCGTCATCGGCCTGAGGCAGGACCAGTAGGACGGCCGGTCGTAGTCGCCGCCGTCGGGAAAAAGCTCGCGCGCGACCCTGATCATCGGTGCGAAGTCGGAGGGTGCGTAACGCGTGTCATAGCCGGCAAAATCGGCGGTGGCGGTCAGGCGCAACCGCTCGCCCATGCGCGCGAACGCGACCAGATAGGCTTCATCTACGCCGGGCATGTGCGGCGCTCCGGCGTGCCCCTCGATCGGAAGGGTGAGCGCATATCCTTTCACCGGATAAACCGGCAGGCGCAAGCCGACCGTGCGCGCCACACCCGGGCTGTAGCTGCCCAGAGCCAGCACGAATGCGTCGGCCGAGAATCGGCCATGGCTGGTCTGGGCGGCCATCACCCGATCGCGCTCGCTGACCAATCCCTCGACATCCGTTTCCCAGGAGAATGCGACACCGTGCCGGGTCGCCGCGACAGCCAACGCCTCGGTGAATTTGAAGCAATCGCCGCTCTCATCGACGGGACAATAAAGGCCGCCGGCAAGTTTGCCCTTTGCATGCGCGAGGGCGGGCTCCAACTCGGCACAGCGTTCGGGGTCAGCGGTTTCGATGGCAAGACCGTTTTCGCGCAACAAGGCTGAATTGGCGAAGCCGGTCGCCAAATGGTCCTTGTCGCGGAAGAGATAGAGCGCGCCTTTGCCGGACAGGCCGCAGTCGACGCCCGCCTCGGCGGCAATACGGTGCAGCTCCTCGCGGCTGAACAGGGCCAGCCGCAGTTTGATCAGGGTGTTGCGCCGATTGCGGCTTGCCGTACAGTTGGCGAGGAACTTCAAGCTCCACAGCCAAAGGGCCGGATCGGGCTTGAGCCGGAAGCGCAGCGCCGTATCGTCGCGCCAGAGCGACTTCAGCAGAACGGCAGGGGCGCGCGGACTGGCCCAGGCATAGACATGGCCAGGTGCAATGATGCCGGCATTGGCGAAGCTGGTCTCGCGCCCCGGTCCCGGCTGGCGGTCGATTACGGTCACTTCATGGCCCTCGCGAGCCAGCATATAGGCCGAGGCGACCCCCACCACTCCCGCGCCAAGAATGACGATCCGCATCGCCAGGAAGGTCCCTGAAAGCTTTCTTCCGAACTTTTCGAGATTAGACTTGCTTCTTGCCCCAAAGCCAGCAATGGGAGTCCTTGCGAGGCGCCGATCCTATCCTTATCTCTGGCTCATGCGCATGGACTGGACGCAAGCAAGCCTGAAACGCTGGCGGATAGGGGCGGGTGCCTTGACCTGGCGACAGCGCCTGGCACTCACTCTGCTTGCCCTCGCAGCGATCCCGCTGGTCGTGTTCCTGACCGCCGGCCTATTCCTGTTTGCGGTCGGGCTGGGGACGATTGTCCTGGCCGGGTGGATTGCCGCCGTTCTGCTGCGGCCAAACCGGCCGCGTGATTCGAACCCCTCTGTCATCACCACCGACTTCGTGCGCCTCTCGGAAGAGCGCGCCAGGCCCAATCAGCGCAATCCGTGGGAGCGTGACTAAAACATCGGGCTCGCTCGGCGGCCGGCTTGTCGGCTTCCTTCGCGGGTCTTACAGTGCCTGACTGAACAGTCGAGCAGGAAAAGACCTCGCCATTCGCAGAGTCCGCCGCTGCTATCTGTGAGATCAGAGCGGATATACGGGGCCCGTGGACGTAATGCTCGTGACAGAGAAGATCTACGATCGCATCGCACCGCTCTACGACTTGCTTGATTCGCCGTTCGAGTATAGTTGGCGCGGCCGGCTGCGTGCCCGCATGTTCGATGGTCTGTCCGGGCGAATTCTCGACGCCGGGATCGGCACCGGCCGCAACATCCCGCATTATCCCAAGAAGGCCGCGACGGTCGGCATCGATGCCAGCGCCGGAATGCTCGAGCAGGCCCAGCGGCGCTCTGATCGGCTCGGCAGCAAGGTCGAGCTTCTGCAGCGGGACATCACGAACACGCGGTTCCCCGATGCGAGCTTCGATGCCATCGTATCGACCTTCGTGTTCTGCGTTCTCGAAGACGACCAGCAGCTTCCGGCCTTGCGCGAGCTCAGGCGGCTTTGCAAGCCGGGCGGAACTATTCGGTTGCTCGACTATACCCTCTCGGCGCGCCCCATGACCAAGCTGCTCATGCGCACGCTGGAGCGGGCGTCGAATCGCCTCTTCGCTGCTCGCTATGACGTCCGGACCGAGGCCTATCTGGAGCCGGCGAACCTGACCACCGTGGATCGCCGACTGGTGTTTGGTGACATGGTTCGCTTTCTCGAACTGCGGCCCGCCGAGCCCGGCGATGCGCCAGCGCACCGGCTTTCATCCGCGGACGAGCCACAGACCATCGGCCCGCAGCCGGACGCCTTCCCCGCCACGGCGGGCTAGGACGGATCGATGGGAATTCCGGCCCTGGCCCGGCCGACAGGCGCAAACCCCGATCTTGCCGATGCTTTAGAGGCATGTGTCGAGCGCGGCGCTGCCGCCGTGACAATTTTCCCGGAAAGCGAATGCCAGCGCTTGATCGAGGCAGCGCAGCATCTTTCCTGGCGGCGGGCGCGCCCAGTCGTCGGCGAGGGCGAGCGCCGCGTCTTCCAGGATTTCGAGTTGGCGCAGAACTTTCCGCCGGAGAGCCCCTATCGGCAAGCCGCGGGGCGGATCTATCGGGCGCTCGCGGCCGCGGCAGAACAGCTTCGACCTGATCCTTTGCCTGAGGGATTCCACATCAATGACTTGATCCTGCAACGCTACGCGGCGGGCTCGCGGGGCATCACGGCGCATCGAGATCATTTGCGTTATCGGGGGCTGGTCGCGCTCGCTATTGTCGCGGGCGACGGTCGTTTCTGCTTGTGCGAGGACAGGAAAGGGACCGGCGCCCGTGAAATCCCGGCGCAGCCCGGCGATCTCCTGCTGATGTGCGCTCCCGGACTAGCGGGATCGTCGGCCCGCCCTTTCCACTTCCTGGATCAGATTACGGTCGAGCGGCTCAGCTTCGGCCTGCGCTGGGATACGATGAGCGAGTCGCGCGCCGGTTAGTGGACCGATGCGGGCCGGTTCGGCCTCTGGGCTGTCTGCGCGCGCTCCCAATCGGCCAGAGTGACATGATCACCGCCGCCTTCGATGATCAGTTCAAGGAACCAGCGAAACTCGTCCAGGTCGCGATCGGTCGGCTCCTGTTCGCTGCGATTGAGAAACCATTCCAAAGCCCGTCTTGCACCCGAGCCGTGTTCGATCACGACCGATCTCCTCCGCTTCCTCAAAGAAACGCCCCGTCGGCGATCCTGGGCCGGACAGCTAAAAGGATGGTTAAGACGGGCCCGCGATTCTCCTAGTGCAAGCGGCGTACCACCACCGCTTCGCTGTCGCGAAAAAGAATCGTGAACTGGGAATCGATCGTCAGCGCTTCAGCAAGCGGCCGTCTGCGGTCGAGCACGGCCACATCGATGCGATATCCCTCGATGAGAGTGCGCCATCCGGACTTTAGCGCCAGCGCATCAAGCGTGGCCGTGCTGAATGCGCCACCATAGAAATCGAACCGAGTGTCGATGAAAACCGGGATGCCCGGCGCCGCGGCGATCATGCAGCTGCCGCTGATCGGATCGGTCAGGAGACGATCTTGCGGCAAGCGCTGAGCGGCATAGGCCTCGATCGCCGGCGTCAATCGCGCGCACAGATGACCGACCGGATCAGCAAAGCCACGGGATGCCAACAGCGGCGGGGCGGAGATCGCCGCCAGCGTGAGGATAAGAATGAGTGGACGCCTGCTACTGGCCATACAATGCCGCGAAAGAGCCGGCCAGGCCCGCGCCACCACCGTCGGCAGCAGCAGAACCAGATAAAGCGCGCTCCAGACGACAAAGCGCGCGGCGAAGAATGTCGCCAGGATCAAAGCGGCGAGTTGAAGGAGATCGGCCGGTCGTAGGGCGCCGCTTTGTCGCGTCATTGCCGCCACCAGCAACAGCACGAGACCAAGCAGCAATTGGAACTGAAACATGCCGAAGTCCGGGCTGCCGAGCTCGTCGATGCGCGCATTGAGCGCAGCCTCCGTCGAGAGCAGAGCGAGATAGGTGTGTAGCTGTGGGCCGTAGGGGGTGATCAGGGTGCCGAGCGTCGCGGCGAGAAGCAGCGCGCCGACCTGGGATGGATGCAGAGGCGTCGACCAGTGTTTGGAGCCTGGTTCCACGTCGCGCCGGAGTTCCGTCCAATCTCCCGCCAAGATCAGCAAGAGCGAACCAATCCCGAGCGCGAAGCCCGTATGGAGATTGGCCCAGGCGGCATACAGCGGAAATATCCACAGGACGCCGCCAAGAAGACTCGTTCTGCCCGCGCGCATACGGTAGATCAGGAGATGCTGCACAAGCAGTCCGGCACTTGTGGCGATCATCGGCCGGAGCGAGAGGTTGACCGACACCACCGCCAGCACCGCGGCACCGATGGCAGCGATGAGGAGCGCCGGGGTACGACGCGGTGCCGTGTGCAGCGGCACGATCAGGTAGATGGCCAGCGCGGACCAGGCGATCAGCGTTGCAACCGTCTCATGACCAGCCAACCGATGAATGCTGGCCAACACGATTTCGAACGCCCATTGATAGACAATCCAGCCCCGCTCTGCCGCGGTCCATGAGAACAGGTCGGTCGCCGGCAGGCGATGATAGTCGAGAATCCACTCGCCCGTCGCCAGCAGCCACGGATAGTCCGGCGTCACGCCTTGTCGAAGGATCATGCCGGCCAGAAAGAACGAGGCCAGCACGACCAAAAGCACCGATCCGCTCAACAGTAACAGAGGGAGCAAAGCCGCTCCCTCGGGCCGGCGCGTCGAGGTCTCTGGAAATCGAGTTGCGCTCTTTGCCATGTCGCCGGTCCGGCCGCCGGAGCTTGCGGCCAGGGTCGGCGAACCTTGGTTAAGGCCGGCTTTAAATCAGCTGGGCGACAAGACGGAGTTAATGGTCCGCTGTATTCGGCCAAAGCTGGCAAAGCAATGGTTGTAGCCCGATTGCCAGCCGGACTCGAACGCGACACCGGGTGCCGCCGGCGCGGCGGCGAACTTCTGTTCGTAAAGCGGACTGCCGGCGACGGCGTAGCCATCGGCACAGCCTTCGTGCCAGCCCTGCCGATAGTCATGCTGACCCGGGGGCGAGGCGAATCGCGGCGGCGCGCAGGCGGCAAGCGCCGCCATGGCGACAATCAGCAGAAATCTCGTCTCTTTGTGCGTCTTCGGCATCGAGCGCTCCAGCCTCTTGCGAATAAGCGATGGCTCTAACGTAGCACAGCGCCGTTGCCAATTGCTTGCATCGGCACATCGCGATATCGGACAATGCGACCGGTTATGGGTTATGGGCGTTCCTTCTGGCAGGCGGCGCCTCGACCGTAGCCGTCCCCGAAGAGGTAAACGATGCTGCTGAGATCACGATTGAGCCTCGGTTCTCACGTGGCGACCGGCCGCGAAAGACTGACCATGCTGGCGACTTTCGTCGAGAGCCTGCCGCCGGAACGACTTTCACTGACCCGGTGGTTCGGCTTCGGCAAGGGCTGCGCGGTCGCCTGGGCCGCCACCGATCCCTGGTTCCGAGCGCAAGGACTGCGACTCGAAGCCCCCGAGAGCCTCGCTGGCTGCCGGCCGGAGTACCGCCAGCGTACCGATTGGGCGGCGGTGGCGAGCTTTTTCGAGATCACTTTGCAGGAGGCACAGCTGTTGTTCGGCAGTGCTTCGGGGTTGACGCCCGATCCCGCAACCATGGCCGACCGCATTCGCTGTTTCCTGGCGGAGCGCGCCGCCGCCTGAACCGCCCCCGTATCGGAAGCCAGGGCCGAAACGCCGCTCTGGCGCATCGAACGCCTCTGCGTGTTCTGGGTCGAAAAGGCTACGATCGATCATTCGGAGTTCGGTCTTCTCATGCTTTCGCGTCTGCTGGGCGCCTGGTCCGAAGACATCGCGATCGACCTCGGCACGGCCAACACGCTCGTATACGCGCGTGGCCGCGACATCGTCCTGAACGAGCCTTCTGTCGTCGCCATCGTCGAGCAGGGCGGCGAGCGCCGTGTGCTCGCGGTCGGGGAAGAGGCTCAACAGATGGTCGGGCGCACGCCCGGGAACATCCGGGCCATCCGCCCGCTTCGCAGCGGCGTTATTGCCGATTTCGACGCCGCGGAAGCAATGATCAAGCATTTCATCCGCAAGTCCCATAACCGCCGCAGGCTGGTCCAGCCGCGCGTCGTCATCTCCGTTCCATCGGGAGCGACCGCGGTCGAACGGCGGGCCACCAAGGAGGCCGCGATCGAGGCCGGCGCGCGCGACGTCTATCTCATCGATGAGCCGATGGCGGCCGCCATTGGCGCGGATCTGCCCGTCCAGCGCGCGACCGGCTCCATGGTGATCGACGCCGGTGGCGGCACCACTCAGGTAGCGGTTCTCTCCCTTGGCGGAGCGGTGTTCGCTCGGTCAATCCCCATTGGCGGATATGTGATGGACGAGGCGATCGCCGCCTATATCCGCAGGGAGCACCGAATGCTCATCGGCGAAGCCACTGCCGAGCGTATCAAGACGGTGATTGGCGGTGTCTTGCTTCCCGAGGATGGAAGCGGAGCCGTGATGGAGATCGCCGGGCGGGATCTTCTCACTGGAGTTCCACGCTCGCTCGCCATCAGCGAGCGCGAGGTCGCGGAAGCTTTGGCTGAGCCGGTCAGCGCTATCGTCGAGTTGGTGCGGCTGGCGCTGGAAAATACCGCGCCCGAACTGGCCGCCGACATCGTCGACAAGGGCATCGTGCTGACCGGCGGCGGCAGTTTGCTGAGCGGACTCGATCTCGTGTTGCGCCAGAGCACGGGCCTGCCGGTGGTGTTGGCAGAGGACCCGCTGACCTGCGTGGTCCGCGGGGCGGGACGCGCCTTGGAGCGGTTCGAGATTTTTAGGCAAGTGCTTCAGGATTGACCGCGCGGAGCCTCGGCAATCGCCAACAGAAGAAGCCGCAGCATTCGCCCGAAGAGCGCTCCGAGCGCGATTCCGAGCAGATCGGCGCCGATGTCGAGGGCGGAAACCGTCCGGCCCGGAACCAACGCCTGAGCCACCTCGCTGGCCACGGCCGCCACGGCAATGAGTGTGACGGCAATCAGCGGGCCGTGACCCTTCCGTGCCGCGAAAACGGCAAGCAGGGCCGGCACACCGAATCCGACCGCATGCAAGGCCAGATCTGGCGGCAAGTCCTCTGGCAAGTCCTGGCCCGGCACGAGCATGGCCGTTACCGTCGCCGCAAGCGAGAGAACGGCTCCAAATCGGGCGAATCGAACCGCCAGATCCAAGAGCTTGCGTGTCACGGTCGAGCGTGAGCCATGCCCGGCCCGCTGGAAGTTTCAACGAACTGGTGGCGTTCCCAGGCAAGCGCGGTCGCGACGATGGTTTCGAGATCGTCGTAGCGGGGGCGCCAACCCAGAAGGCCCCACAACCTCCCCGGCGCGGCCACGAGCCGCGGCGAATCGCCCGGACGACGCGGCGCCTCCCGTGCTGGGATTGACCGGCCGGCAATCCTTTCCACCATGCTCAGCACCTCTCGCACCGAGAAGCCACGGCCGTAGCCGCAATTGAGCGTGAGGCTCGGGCCCCCAGCTTCCAGATGGTCAAGGGCCTTGAGATGAGCATCGGCGAGGTCGGTAACGTGGATGTAGTCGCGGATGCAGGTCCCGTCAGGCGTGTCGTAATCGGCGCCGTAAATCTCCATGGCATTGCGCGCACCCGCCGCCACCTCGCAAGCGATCTTGATCAAGTGCGTCGCCTTGGCGCCGGACTGTCCGCTTCGCCCTGCGGGATCGGCTCCGGCGACGTTGAAGTAGCGCAGCGCCACATGAGGCAGGTTATGCGCTCGATCGACATCCCGCAGCACCCTTTCGACCATCAGTTTCGACTGGCCATAAGGATTCAGCGGCCGGGTCGGCGCATCCTCGGGGATCGGAACTTTGTCTGGATCGCCGTAGACGGCAGCGGTGGATGAAAAAACGAAGCGCTTGACCCCGCAATCGAGGCAAGCCCCGATCAGTTCAATGCTGCCGCAAAGATTGTTGCGATAATAGGAAAGAGGATCGGCGACCGATTCCGGTACGACGATCGAACCGGAAAAATGCAGAACCGCGAGGACCCCTTCGTTCCGTAGCACCTTCCGCACAAGCGCGCCGTCGCCGACCTTGCCATGAACGAATGTCGCGCTCGGCGGCACAAGCTCACGTACTCCGGTCGAAAGATCGTCTAGAACCACCAGGCGCCAGCCGGCATCGGCCAATGCCCAGGCAACATGACTGCCGATGTAACCGGCGCCGCCGGTTACCAATGCGACTTTCTCCTTCAAATGCCGATCCTCTTCTCAATGAGCACGGGCGGGTTTACTCGCGGAGATGCACTCGACGTTGGTCGATCGACCGCGCTCGCACCCTCCGCTCGGTTCCGCCGGCTAACCGCCGACAAGCCCGCCGTCATAGGTCGAGAACAGCAGAACCATCAGGATCGCCGCGATCGCAACCGCAGCTGCCCAATATAGGTACGGAGTCTCCATAGCCCTCTCCCACGGGCGTATCGGCCCGGCCCTCCCCATCGTTCCCAACCGTTGGGGCGGGCTCAGCCTCTCGCAATCATCAGATCATGCAGCACACCGGCCTCCATCTCCAACTCCTCCAAACGGTGCTTCACCACATCGCCGATGCTGATGATCCCAAGCAAGGCATCCTCTTCGACAACAGGCAGATGGCGGATGCGCTGGCGCGTCATCGTGGCCATCACCTCCTTGATATGCTGGCTGCGCGAGCAGGTGACGATCGGCCATGTCATCAGCTCCTCGACCCGCTTCTCGAGCGCCAATGGCCCATGCCGCGCAAGCCCTGCGATGATATCGCGTTCGGATATGATGCCGACGACGCGCACACCCTCCGTGACCACCAAAGCGCCGATATGGTCCAGATTGAGCCGCTGGGCTGCAGCCGCGATGGTCGAGTCCTTACCTATGGTCGAGACGCGCGTGCCCTTGCGCTTCAAAATGGCTTCGACGGTCATGGTTCTACCTCCTTCGATGGAGGGGGGCGCAACCGATACCTTGGCTCGCGGCGGCGGCCGAGCCACGCCTCCAATGGATTCAACCGCTGACGAGGCTATTCGGCTCTCTCACTACTCCTTCTCGTTCTCGATGGCTCGATAGTCGAAGGTCGCATTGATCCGATCCAACAGGTGCTGCCCGCCGGTCGTAGGAGGGCATTTCGGCGGATTTCCGGGCCCGGTGCAGGTCTCGAGAACCGCCAGATCGGCATTGAAATCCGGATCGAAGAAGAAGGGCAGCGAGAAACGGTCCTTGCCCGAGACGTTGATCACCCGATGCACGGTCGAGGCGAAGACCCTGTTGGTCCAGCGCTCCATCATGTCGCCGATATTGACGACGAAACTCCCGGGAATGTAGGGCGCATCGATCCATTTACCGGCGCTGTTGCGGACCTGCAATCCGCCGATCGGATCTTGTGCCAGGATAGTGAGGCAGCCGAAGTCGGTGTGCGCGCCCGCGCCGATCCGAGCCTCCGTGATGCGGCCGCCTTGCGGGGGATAGTGAAGCGGACCCAAGGTCGCCATGGGTCCTGTCAGCCAACGGTCGAAATGGGTTTCCGGCAATTCAAGCGCCAGCGCGAAAGCGTGCATGATCTCGCGGCCGAGCCGGCTCAGAGCGTCATAGCCCTCCTGCATCGTCTCCTTCCAGCCGGGCAGACCGCTCGGCCACTGATTTGGTCCGTGCAGCGGAAGGCCCGATTGGACCAGCGGATGGCCGAGGGGAAGATCGCGGCCGATCTTTATGCCTTCCTTGAAGTCTCCGGCCTGTCTCTGCTTCTCGGGATCGAGATTCTCACCGCCGAGAGCGAACCAGCCGCGATGGCACCGTGACTTTTCGATGGCGATCTCGGCCTTGCGTTCCGGCGGCAGATCGAAGAATCGCTTTGCCTGGGCGAAGACGCGGTCGACCAACTCCCGCGGCACATCGTGATTGACGATGTAGAAGAAGCCAATGTCCCGGCAGGCGCGGCCGATCTGCAAAGCGACCTGCTTGCGTTCCGCCGCGTTGCCGTGAAGGAAGGCGGCGAAATCGACCACTGGAATCTCCTCCAGCGGAACCCGCGCCCCGGTAAGACTGTCATCAAGTTGCGCGAGCGCTGTTTGACCCATCGGACCGTGCCTTTCCTCCAGCGTCCTTCTCGAGCCAGCTTAGCATGCTCCTTGTCCGCGAAGGGAATTCCGGACCTCCGGATCGACCCTCGCGAGGGGGGGGTCGGCCGTGCGGCCCGGTTGAGGATGCTGCCCCACCTCTGTCATAACCAATCCGCGCATACCGGCAAGCGGGGATTGGGTCATGGCCGTGCGGACGCTTCTGGGCATCGATCTTGGAGCCGGCAGTCTCAAGGTTTCGGCCGTCTCGCCCGACGGACGGCTGCTCGCAGAGGCCTCCCATCCGATCGAAACCCGCATTCCGGCGTTCGGCTGGGCCGAGCAGGATCCCGAGCGTTGGTGGCAGGCCCTCTGCGTCGCCCTACCGAAGGCGCTTGCCGCCGCCCAAACCGCGCCGGAAGACGTAGCAGGTATCGCCGTCAGCGCGGGGGCGCATATTCCGGTGCTTCTCGACGAAGTCGACCGCGTCATCCGCCCTGCGATCCTTTGGTCCGATCAGCGCAGCGCCGTGGAGGCCAGAGAACTGCATGAGCGCGCCGGCGAGACGATCATCGCCACCTCGCTCAACCGCGTGAATCCGACCTGGTCGCTGGCGATGCTGCTCTGGCTGAGCCGCAACGAGCCGAAAGCCGTCCGACGTACCCGCAAGCTGATGCTGGCCAAGGACTATCTGCGCTTCAGGATCACAGGCACGTGGCAGACCGACTATAGCGACGTGATCGGCGCGCTCATGGCCGATCATCGCACCCGCTCCTGGTCGCCGGAACTGGCCCGGCTGATCGACTGGCCCGTGGAGACGCTGCCGCCGGTGGTCGAACCTACCGCCTTGGTCGGGGGCGTCACGCCGGCGGCGGCAGAGGCGCTCCATCTCAAGGCTGGCACGCCGGTAGCTTGTGGCAGCAACGACACCACGGTCGAGTTCTTCGGCATTGGGGCGACCCGCCCCGGCATGGCGGCGATCAAGCTTGCCACCGCCGGGGTCCTGTTCCTGGCGACGGATGGGCCCGTGGTGAAGCCGCCGATCTCCTGCTATCCGCACATCGTGGCTGGATTGTACTATCTGGCAACGGGGACCAATTCCTGCGCTTCGGCCCATCGCTGGCTACGAGACCAAATGTTCCTGGCGCCGGGAGGCGATGGCGGCGCCTCGTTCGCGGAGATGGACCGGCTTGCCGCAACGGTTCCGCCCGGAGCGGAGGGATTGTTGTTCCATCCCTATCTGCAAGGCGAGCGCGCGCCTTATTGGGATCCGCTGCTGCGCGCCGATTTCGTCGGCCTGACCATGCGTCACGGGCAGGCACATTTTGCCCGTGCGCTCTACGAGGGCATCGCCTTCTCTATCCGTGACCTTCTGGAGACGGCCAAAGGGTTCGGCCTTCGGTTCGGCGCGACGCGGTTGATCGGTGGCGGGGCGCGCAGCGCCACCTGGCGTCAGATCATGGCCGACGTGACCGGGCTTCTGATCGAGAAGCCGGAGAACGCCGACGCCTCGTTTGGCGCGGCGCTGCTGGCGGGCATCGGCACCGGCATTTTCAACTCGCCTGAAGACGCCGTCGCCCGGTGCGTGCGGATCGTCGGCAGCGCCGAGCCCGATGCTGGACGCCATCGCTTTTATTCCGAGCTGTTCGCGATATACAAGGACGCACAGGCCGCGCTCGCGCCGATCGACCACCGGCTTCACGCGCTGGCCGCAAGCTGATGGATCAGTCCCCGCTGCGGTCGTCGATCACATAGGCGGCGGTAATGCCGCCATCGACGGTGTAGGCCGCGCCGGTCACGAAGGAGGCTTCATCGGAGGCGAGAAAGAGCGCCACCGCCGCCACTTCCTCCATGGTCCCGAGCCTGCCCATCGGCATGTATCGGCGTCGGCTGACCCATTTTTCCTCGCTGTCGAAGAACGCGTCGGTCAGAGGCGTCCGCACGGGGCCCGGGCAGATCGCGTTCACCCGGATCCCGCGACGGGCATAGACAAGGGCAAGCTCGCGCGTCATCGCGACGACCCCGCCCTTGGCGGCGGTATAGGCGATCTGCGGAAAGGCCGAGCCGACCATCGCCACGATCGACGCATTGTTGACGATCGCCCCGCCGCCGGCGCGCAGCATGGCCGGGATCGCGAACTTGCAACAAAGGAACACGCCGGTAAGGTCAATGGCCAGGGTTCTTTCCCAGACGGCAAGCGGAGTGTCGATCGCATCTCTGTCGCCGGGGAGGCACACTCCGGCATTGTTGAACAAGGTATCGAGGCCGCCCAGATCCCGCTCGGCCGCCGCGATCATTTCGGCGCACCCCGTCTCGTCGGCGACATCGCCCGTGACCCAGACCGCCCGGCCGCCTGCCGCCGCGATCTCGCGGGCCACTTGGCCCGCCGCGTCCCCCCGAATGTCGCCAACCGCGACCGCGGCTCCTTCCCGCGCAAAGGCCAGGGCGGCGGCGCGGCCTATGCCGCTTCCTCCCCCGGTCACCAGCGCCCGCTTGTGGACAAGCCGTCCCGACATGTCCGATCCTCTTTTGCCTTACCCCGGCTACGGCCAGGCGAGCTTGCCGCAGGCCTCGCCGTTCCGGCAACTTCCCAGTTGAGGCGGTGCAAAATCAGGGGCTAGCCTTTGCCCCAATCAAGATGGCGCGGCGGCGCCGGGAACAGGGAGCGGAGAGTTGAGCCATGGCCAAGGCGGACGAGATTTCGGAAGCGGTGAAGAAACTGCGCTCCGACGGCATTCAGTATGTGCGCTTCGAGCTGCCCGACCTGCATGGCACCTCGCGCTCCAAGCTGGTCCCGATCGACGCGGTCGAGGGCTACGCCCGCCGCGGCCTGAACCTCTACGGCGGAACGCTCGGGCTCGACACCGCCTCCAACGTCGTGCCCGGCTGCGGCCTCCATGAGGAGATCAACTACGCCGACTCCAAGCTCTTTCCCGATTTCGACACGGTGCGGCCGATTCCCTGGCTGCCCAATTCGGCGAAGGTCATCTGCGATGCGCATCACATCGACGGCACGCCCATCAAAGGGGCGCCCCGCACGGTGTTGAAGGCGCTCCTCGCCGAGGCCGCCCGAATGGGCTTCGAGGTCATGATGGGCCATGAGTTCGAGTTCTATCTGCTGGACCGCGACAGCCGCCAGCCGCTCTTCAGCGGCACGCAGATTTTCAACACCACGCGCAACCTATATGTCGACGCCATCTTGCACATGCTCGATCAGTTGCGGGCGATCGGCATTGACATCATCACGCACAATTGCGAATACGCGCCCTCGCAATACGAGATCAATTACGGTCCCGCCTTGGGCATCGCCGCCGCCGACAAGGCCTTCACCTTCAAGAACGCCGTCAAGGAGCTGGCCCATCGCGAAGGCTATCTCGCAACCTTCATGTCGAAGCCTTTCGCGAATGCCGCGGGTTGCGGCTGTCATGTGCATGTCAGCCTGATCGACCGGAAATCCGGGGCCAATGTCTTTCTCGACGAGGCGGACCCCGACGGGCTTTCGGCGGTGGCGCGCTCCTTT
>DASPGI010000008.1:0-2451 GCA_035620695.1 Alphaproteobacteria bacterium | reverse complement strand
CCCACCATGTCCGCGGCAAGGATGGCCGCGAGCTTACGTCTTACTGGCCGCAGACCGGCCAACCTCCAGAGCTCGCCCGGGACGGACGCCGGAATGGGGCCGGCATCTCCGCGAGCCAGGCAGCAGTCACGCACTGCAAGCAGGAAGCTCCTGATCGGATCGGGGCCGCCCGGCATCACCTTCGCGTACACGAGAAGTCGACGCCACGCCTCTGCGTCAGCCCCGTACAGGTCGACCAGATGCAACGCCGCCAGGTACTCGGCGAGAGGATCGAGAAGGAAACGCACCTGCTCCTTGGCGGGCGGGATCGTGCGCATCAGATGTAGCCGATGCTCCAAATAGTCCAGCAGACCCTGGTCCCCGCCCAACGCCTCGACCAAGCCTTGTCGGCTCGTCGGCATCGGCCGGAAGCTTTCCCGCACGCACGCCCAGGCGGCGGTCTTGGCCGCCTTGTGCAGAGCCCGGTCGGGAATGCGATGCTCGGTCAGGTTCCGATTGAGCTCGTTGAGATAGCTGATCATCAGGCCAGGAATGGTCTCCGGAAGCTCTGAATCTTGGGCTTTTTGCTTCGCCCCGATCATTTGCTCAGCATATAGCTTGGCCAACAGAACCGTGATCTCGCGTGTTCCCACCATCGCGGACAACTTCTTACATCCGTCAAAGAATTCAGTATCTTCGATCAGATCGCGCTTCCTTCGCATCGTGAGATAGGCATCTATAAAAGAGGAAAGTCGGCTTCCCGAGAACCGGAGCGGTGTCACAACGACCGGCGTCAACGCGCCGAAATCTTCTTCAAGTCGTGAGGTTATGATCATGGCATTCGCCAGGAACTCTGATTGATCGGGTCGGATCAGCCTGCGCGTCGCTTCGCTCATCTCGGAAAAATGATCGACGATGACAAGCAGGCGACGCTGCAACAGGAGGTCTCTAAGCATATCTCCGTCGATAGGGCTCTCTTCATCCACTAAAAGCTGCAGCCGACGCTGAATTGTGACGATGAAGGGGTCATCAATGTGATCATCAGCTTCGAGATCGTCTTCTATCAATATGGGAAGCATGATCTGTCGTGCAACTCTTTCAGCAGGGCTCGTCGCCATGGCCCATTGGCCGATCTGGCAGGCAAGGCTCGTCTTACCCGAGCCTCCTTCCCCTTGAATCAATACGTGGTTGAGCTTTCGCTCGAATATCGGCTGGAGATCTTGCGCGGTGAGACGGTTCAGCAGATGGCCGTCGAGTGACACCGAAACATCGACGTGCACCTGACGGTCTTGCACCGTCTTCCTCTGCTGAAAATTCTTCCGCGCCATGGCCAGTCGCCGGGCGATCCAGGCGTCAAGGACTCGCGGCTGGTGACACAGATAATTTACCAGGAGAAGGGTACGGAGAGAGAGTCGCGCACGTCGATCTATAGTCGACGGAGCCAGATCGAGAAACCGCAGCCCATGGTTCAATCTCAACAGCGCGACAGGTTGCACGAAGAAAAGCAGAAGACACAAACCAATCCATGCGAGGATCATCGTCGGCAGTGGCAAGAGATAGGGATGCTGCTTCAGCCAGCGCGCCGCTTCGGCCAACTCTCCGCGCCGGGCGATCTCCAGATATTCGGTGGCACGGCGAACCGGCAATGCGAAGGCGCGGATCGCCGGATCCTCGTGTGATGCGAGCGCCGTCTGAGCGATCCTCAGCAGCTCCAGCGATTCACTGTCTTCGGCATCGCGAAGCGCGGTCGCGATGCTCCCGAGCGCTTCGGCAGCGGCCGTCCGGACGTCGTGATCGGCGTCCTGCAGGGCCCGAATCAGAGCACCTGTGGTTCCCTTGGCTTCCGCGCCGATCGCGCCGAGCGCCTGCGCGGCAGCTCGACGCAAGTCGTCGTCGGAACTCTCCAGCGCCCGGGCGAGCGACGGCACCGCGCCTCCCGCGGCCGGTCCGATTGCACGAACCGCGGCTGCAGCCCGCCACCGGACATCCTTGTCGGGATCGTCCAGCGACCGGCTCAGGGAGGGCACTGCAGCGGCGGCGGCGGGTCCGATCCGCTCCAGCGCCTTCGCCGCCTGCCATCGCATGAAGCTGCTCTTGTCGCTCAATGCCTCGCTCAAGGCAAAAATGGCGGCATCCGTGCTCGCCCCGATCTCGCCGAGCGCTCCGGCGGCGCTCTGTCTGACCTGATCATCCTCGTCGCGGAGCGCAGCGGTCAGGGCCGGAATGCCGGATTCGGCGTCCCCGCCGATCTCGCCGAGTGCCTCGGCTGCGCCCGCGCGGACCGTGCTCCGCTCGTCCCGCAGGGCATCGGTCAACGCCGGCACCGCGGCGGGACCGACCTGCTCCAAAGCCCTGATGATGTGCCACTGGACGAAGCCGTCGTCCTCGTGCTTGAGCCGCTCGACCAGCGTATCGATCTCTGCGGCCGAATCGGTCTGCGCCTTAGATCGCTCGATCTTTGCGACACTCGTT
>DASPGI010000007.1:0-17994 GCA_035620695.1 Alphaproteobacteria bacterium | reverse complement strand
CCCAGCACATGCACCGGCGCCTCGATCACATTCTCCAGCACCGTCAGGTGAGACCAGAGATTGAAGCTCTGGAACACCATGCCGAGCCGCGAGCGAATGCGGTCGACCTGGCGGCGATCCTCCGGCACCGCATGCCCGTTTCGGGTCGGACGCATTCGGATCAGCTCGCCACTGACATAGACGCGCCCAGAATCCGGCGTCTCGAGCAGGTTGATGCAGCGCAAAAGCGTACTTTTGCCCGATCCGCTGCTGCCGATCATGGCTATCACATCGCCGTCATGGGCCGCCATCGAGATGCCCTTCAGAACTTCGAGATCACCGAAGCTCTTATGCAAATCCTCGATGACGAGCGCGGGCGTCGCCTCCCCCATCTTCTTGTTGGTGGCCGTTGCTCGGACTGCCGAAGGTACCCGCCCGATTTCTCCATTGCCAACAGATTCTTAGTCCCGGGAATTACTCCCTGTCCCGCAATCGGTTCAGCTGCGCCTCCGCTTCCGGCCGCTCCGAGGCGTCCGGCGGCAGCCGCTTGAGCAGGGCTTCAAGGCGCGCTTTCGCCTCTTCCTCCGCTCCGAGCTCGGCCTCGGTCGCGGCCAGCTCCAGCTCGATATCGGCCCGCCCTGGGGCCAGCGCCGCCGCCCGCTCCAGCGCCCGGCGCCGCTCCTCCAACTGACCGAGCACGCCACGGGCATGGGCTAGTTTGAGCCAGCCGTCGAGATCTTCCGGCTCGCGCTCAAGCCGGTTGGCAAGCCTCTGCACCATGCCGCGAACGGCCGCGTCACGTTCCTCCGGCGAAAGCTCCTCGAGGGCCGTAACTTCCGCCGTGCCGGGTCCGGCCATCGCCTCCGCCAGCCGGATACGTTCCTGGAGAAAGCGGGCCCAGGGCGCATTGGGCGCGGTCTCGTCCGACAATGCCCGCCAAGTCGCGAGCGCCTGGCCCACCCGGCCTGCCTGCAGCTGTGCAAGTCCCTGATAGTAACGCGCTCTTGGCTGCGAGGGATCGGCAATGAGCGTGCGGCGCAAAATCTCCTCGGCCGGGGGCGAGACCGCGCCGCCGGCCGCAAAGATCACCGATTCCGCCCAGGCCGCGAGTGTCTCGGCATCGCCGGCGCCCGCAGCCACTGCCCGCGCATAAGACGCGGCGCTATCCGCCCAGCGTCCGAGACTTCCTTGCGAGCGTGCCAGCAAACGCCAGCCGACCGGATCTTGCGGCCGGTCGACCATGCGCTGCTCGAGCTCTTGTACGAGCCCGGCCATTTCCATGGTCTGCGAATCATCAACCGGCAGTGCGCCGAGATTCGGCCGCGGCTTTCCGGGAAGGCCGGGGTGACCCAGCGCCAGATAGAGCGCCAGCGCAGCTACCGGCACCAGAACCATGGCTGCGATCACGCCGGCCGGCCGCGCCCGCCAGTGACGGTCCTGTTCCTCCGGCCCGCCAGCGGCCTTCAGCATCCTGCGCTCGATCTCGGCCTTGAGAGCGGCTGCCTCGGCCTCGCCCAGGATGCCGCGCTCTCGGTCGCGATCAAGCTCGGTCAATTGCGCCCGATACACCGCGAGCGCCGCCGCGCGGCGTCCCGGTGCCGGCCGAGCCCGGCCCGTGAGCGAGGGCACCAGCGCCGCCGTGACCAGACCGGTCAGAAGCGCCACGATCAGCCAGAGCATCATTGGTCCTGACGCCCCTCGCCGTCCCCGCCCGCGAGCAGCCGATCGAGATCGGCCCGCTCGGTCGGGCTTAGGGGAGGAGCCTCGATCAGGGCGGACCGGCGGCGTAGATAGAGCCACCCACCGCAAAGAGCCAATGCCAGAATCGCCGCAGGGCCGAACCAGAGCGGCCATGTCGCCGGTTTGACCGGTGGCTTGAGCAGGATGAAGTCGCCGTAGCGTTGAACCAAATAGGACTTGACCTCGGCATCTTCCGCGCCGGCGGCGATCCGCTCGCGCAAAATCAACCGGAGATCCTTGGCCAAATCGGCTTCGGAGTCCTCGATCGACTGGTTCTGACAAACCAGGCAGCGGATCTCGCGGCTCAAGGCCCTGGCCCGCGCTTCCAACGCTGGATCCGCCAACTCCTCGCCCGGCTGAACCGCGCCCGCCGGCCCGGTCAAGACGAGTGTGAGAAGCAGAGCGCAATGCCAGCGCGTCATCGGCCGAGCCGGCGCAGGATCGGCAGGATCGTCTCCTCGACATCCTGCTTGCTGAGAGGGCCGACATGCTTGTAGCGAATGTTGCCTGCGGCATCGACTACATAGGTTTCCGGAACGCCGTAGACGCCCCAGTCGATTCCGGCACGTCCGCCAGGATCGGAGCCGATCCGCTCGTAGGGATCGCCGAGCTCGGCCAGAAAGGCGCGCGCCGCTTCCGGTCTATCCTTCCAGTTGAGCCCGATCAGCGGCACACCCTCCTCTCGCGCCAGATGGGTGAGGACCGGATGCTCAGCCCGGCAGGGCACGCACCAGGAGGCAAAGACATTCACCACCGTCACCCGCCCTTGGAGATCGGCGCTGCTGAAGCCCGGCCGGTCGGGATAAATCGAGGGGAGCGAGATCGGAGGAGCGGGCTTGTCGATAAGGGCGGAAGGAACGAGGCTCGGATCGCGCCCCGGCGCCAGCGCCAGCGCGAACCAGGCCACCAGCAGCGCCAGTGACAGGAGCGGAAGGGCAAAGAGAGCAAACCGCAGCAACCGCCGCATCGGGTCTCTCGCGCGCCTAAACCTGCGCCGCCGCGGCAGGCACGGTGGCCTTTCTCGGCGCCGCCACTCTCAACCGCCGGTCGGAGAGCGATAGGAGCCCTCCCAGCACCATCATCAGGGCGCCCAGCCAGATCCAGGGCACCAACGGCTGATGATAGAGCCGCACGACCCAGCCCTCCGCGCCGTCGCCCTCGCCGATCACGGCGTGCAGATCGGCAAGGCCGGAGCTGCGGATCGCGGCCTCGGTCGTCAAAGTGCCTTGCACCCAATAGCTGCGCCGTTGCGGCGTCATTGTCGCACCACCATCCGTGATGAAGCGCGCCTGCATGGCGGTGTAGTTTGGACCGACTACCGGCTCGACCGCCTCGAGGGTAAGGCGCGTGCCGGCGATCTCCACGCTGTCGCCGGGAGCCATGCGCAGCACGCGCTCTTCCTTCCAGGCCGAAGATGCCGTCACGCCCGCGATCAGCACGGCAAGACCGAGATGAGCCAGCGTCATGCCGTAGGCCGCGCGCGGCAGATGACGGGCGCGGCGGAGGCTCTCACCGACGGAGGCCCCCAACAACTTGGTCCGCTCGGCCCACTCCGTCACCGCGCCGACGGCGAGCCAAGCGGCCAGCGCCATCCCGATCACCGGGCCGATGGCCGCTCCCTTGAGCCAGAGCGTGGCGAGCACGGCCAACACGGCTGCGAGACCGGCCAGCCACAGCCGTTCCAAAGCGGCCAGGAGATCGCCGCGCCTCCAGGCCAGCATCGGCCCGACCGCCGCGGCAAGCGCCAGGGGAACCATCATCGGCACGAAGGTTGCCTCGAAATAGGGTGGGCCAACCGAGACCACTCCCCCGCCCGCAATATCGAGGAACAAGGGATAGAGCGTGCCGAGAAAGACCGTGGCCGCCGCCGCCGACAGCAGCAGATTGTTCACCAGCAGAGCGCCTTCGCGACTGACCGGCTGAAACAGGCCGCCCTGCCCGAGTGCAGGCGCGCGCACCATGAAAAGTATCAGCGCGCCGCCGATTGCGATGGCCAGCAACGCCAGCACGAACAGACCGCGGCCCGGGTCGCTGGCGAAGGTATGTACCGATGTCAGCACGCCCGAGCGAACCAGAAAGGTGCCCATCAGCGACAGCCCGAACGCGATGATCGCCAGAAGGACGGTCCAGCTCTTCATCGCGTCCCGTTTCTCCGCCACGCTGGCGGAGTGCAGCAGTGCCGTTGCCATCAGCCAGGGCATGAAGGATGCATTCTCGACGGGGTCCCAGAACCACCAGCCGCCCCAGCCGAGCTCGTAATAGGCCCACCAGGAGCCGAGCGCTATCCCGGCCGTGAGCGCCGTCCAGGCGGCGAGGGTCCAGGGTCGCACCCAGCGCGCCCAGGCCGGGTCGACGCGGCCCTCGATCAATGCCGCCACGGCAAAGGCGTAGGCGACCGAGAGCCCGACATAGCCCAGATAGAGCATCGGCGGATGAAAAGCGAGGCCCGGGTCCTGGAGCAGCGGATTGAGGTCGTTGCCGTCGGCGGGCGCGGGGTCGAGGCGCTCGAATGGGTTGGAGGTCGCCAGCATGAAGGCATGGAAGCCGAGCCCGATCAGCCCTTGCACAGCCAGCACCCGGGCCTTCAGCGTCGGAGCGAGCGCTTGCCCGAACCTTGCGACGGCGGCGCCGAACAGGGCCAGGATGAATACCCAGAGCAGCAGCGATCCCTCGTGATTGCCCCAGGCGCCGGAGACCTTGTAGAGCATCGGCTTCTGCGTGTGCGAGTTGGCCGCGACCAGTCGCACCGAGAAATCGGAGAAGACGAACAGAGCGATGAGGCAGCCGAACGCCACTGAAACGAGTATGAGTTGCGTTAGCGCGGCGTGATCCGCGAAATCCATCCAGGCGCGCCGCCGACGGGCAGCACCGATCAGCGGCACCGTGCCCTGAAGCAGCGAGGTCACCGCGGCAAGGACGAGCGCGTAAAGTCCGAGCTCGGCGATCACGGCCCAGCCTCCTCACCCTCGCGCCAGCGACCTGATTTTTTCAATGCCTCGGCGACCTCGGCCGGCATGTAGGTTTCGTCGTGCTTGGCCAGAATCTCGGTCGCGACGAATACCCCGTCGGACTGCAGCCGACCCTGCGCCACGACTCCCTGCCCTTCGCGAAAAAGATCGGGCAGCACGCCCTTGAAGGTCACCGACACCGCCTCTTTGAGATCGGTCACCCGGAAGCGAACCGTCCCGTCGGCGCCGGTCTGCAGGCTCCCCTCCTCGACCAGCCCGCCGAGGCGAAAGATGCGGCCGGTCGGCGGCGTCTTCGCCTCGATGTCGCTCGGGCTTTGGAAAAACACCAAGCTTTCGTCGAGGGCACTCAGGGCAAGGGCCGCCGCCGATCCCAGGGCGAGCAGACCCGCGGTCAGGGCAAGAAGCCGGCGACGTTTGCGCGTCATGCCCGATTGCGCGCGCCGACCGGGCGTGATCGGCCAGGCAGCCGCGCTTCCATCCGCTTCAGCTCGCCCTCACTGCGCTTCAAGTCGAGCCAGGAGATGAGCCCCAGCACAAGGAGCACAAGGGCGACGGCCGCATAGGCGCCCCACACGAACCCGCCATGCCCCCCCATCTCGAGAAATCGAAGAATGCCGCTCATCACCGGGCCGCCCCTATCCTTGTGCGGCCAACGCGGCCCGGAAGGCTCGTAGTTTCGCCGAGGCCAGCTCGGTGCGGACGCGCACCATGAGCAGCGTGACGAAATAGGCGAAATAGGCCCCCGCCATCACCAGCAAGGGCGCCAGGATCGACGGATCGATCGCCGGGCGTTCCAGCCGGCTGATCGATGCGGGCTGGTGAAGCGTGTTCCACCAGTCGACCGAGAATTTGATGATCGGAAGATTGACGATGCCGGCCAGGGCCAGGATCGCCGCCGCCCGGGCGCCGCGTGAAGGTTCGTCGAAGGCGTGAAGCAGGGCGATATGTCCCAGATAAAGAAAGAACAGCACCAGCACCGATGTCAGTCGCGCATCCCACACCCACCAGGTCCCCCATATCGGCTTGCCCCAGAGCGAGCCGGTAAGGAGGGCCATTAGCGTGAAGCAGGCGCCAATCGGCGAAGCGGCGCGGGCGATCACATCGCCCAGCGGATGGCGCCAGACCAGCGCGCTGGCGCTGCCCGCCGCGACGACGACATAGACGAACATCGCCATCCACGCCGCGGGAACATGTACATACATGATCCGCACCGTCTCGCCTTGCTGATAATCGGGAGGCGAAGCGAACAGCGCCAGCGCCAGGCCGGCGACAAACAACAGCGCGGTCAGCGCGACACCCCAGGGCGTCGCCGCAGCGGCGAGCTGGGCAAAGCGCGCTGGATTGGCAAATCGGTGCATGGCGTTATCCACAGCAAGTTATGGCGCGGAACTTCAGCAAATGAAAGGCCAGCGCCCAAGAGCCGCGACGCCCGGCCGCAGGGTGGCCGCGCAAGGCATCAACGTAAGGCATTTCTCAAGCCCGCAGCGGCGGCGAGCGGCGCCAGAGGCAGTGCCGCCAAGAGCAGGGCCGCAAGAATCGCCAGTGGGGGATAGAGTTCCGCGCCGCTCATGCCCGCCTCCACGGCTGCGGCGCCGAAAATCAGCACGGGTATGTAGAGCGGCAGCACCAGAAGTGGAACGAGAACGCCGCCCCTGCGCGCCCCCAAAGTGAGGGCCGCGCCGATCGCGCCGATCAGGCTGAGGCTGGGGGTGCCAAGCGCCAGGGCTGCCATCAAGGGCGCGATGCTGGTGGCGGGCGCTCCCAGCATCAGCGCGACCACCGGCGCGGCTGCCATCAAGGGCAAGGCCGTCGTCAGCCAATGCGCGGCCACTTTTGCCAGAATCAGAAGTGGCGCCGGCTCGGGCGCAAGCGCCAAGAGATCGAGCGCGCCGTCCTGATAGTCGGCCAGGAACAGACGCTCGAGCGAGAGCAGCGCGGCCAAGAGCGCCGTGACCCAGACGACGCCGCCCGCAATGCGCTCCAAGAGCCCTGGTTCCGGCCCGATTGCGAAGGGATAGAGAACAGCCGCCAACACAAAAAAAACGATGACCAGGGCCGCATCCGAGCCCTGCCGCAGCGCAAGCCGCAAGTCCCGACGCAGAAGCGCGAGAAAGGCCGTCATCAGGCTTTCTCCTCGGCGGCGTGACCGCCAAGAACGAGCTCCAGCGACGGAGCGAGTTCGAGCGCCGCGCCATGGGCAGCCATGACCGCGAGCCCGCTCGATGCGCGATGCTGGGAGAGCATGGTCCGGACTGCGAGAATGGCGGGTTCATCGAGCGCAGTGAAGGGCTCGTCGAGCAGCCACAGCTTCGCTCCCGAGGCGAGGATGCGGGCTAGGGCCAGCCGGCGCCGCTGTCCGGCCGAAAGCAGTCGGCAGGGAAGATCGGCGAGCCCTTCGAGACCGAGATGGGCGAGAGTTAAATCGGCTGCTTGCTGCGCCCGTATCTTGCCGCGTACCCCGAGCCAGAAACACAGATCCTCGCGCGGCGTCAGCTCAGGTTTGGTGGCATCGAGATGGCCGAGATAGGCGAGCTTGGCCCGATAGTCCTCCTTGGTGATCGGTGCGCCCTGCCAACTCAAGACGCCGCGCTCCGGCTGGATCAGCCCGGCGATAAGACGCAGTAGCGTCGACTTTCCGCTGCCGTTCGCACCGCGCAGGAGCAACAGTTCGCCTTCCGCTAGCTCGAAATCGAGATCGGAAAAAACGAGGCGTTCGCCCCGACGGCAGGCAAGCCCTTTTCCGGACAGCATCGCGTTGTCGCAGCCCCCCTTGTCTTTCGACTTGCCCCGCCATTCCGGCGAAGGTTAGCCAAATCGCTTGTTGGAGGACACTGCCCCGAAACGACAGCGCCGCGTCCCGGGGGTCAGGACGCAGCGCTGAAAATCTGGCGGCCACCGGGGTCGGGTCCGGTGGCCGCCCGTTTCCAGCCTGTTGGGGGGCTAGTGCGGAGGCCGGCTGGAAAGCCTCGAGACAAAGAGGGGAGGTCTCAAGGCAGATGTTATGACGAGGCCATATGGCTGGATTGAGTTTCGATTGTGGCAAAAATGTGATTTCTCAGAAATCCCAGGCTTTCCGCGGTGTTCAGGACCCTGGACCGGGTGCCGAGCGCTATGTCATCTTGGCCTCGGCAGGCGTTCGGGCGCGCTCTGCCGGCAAGGGGGTTCGATAGGGGCTAGCCTTGGTGCGGTTCCAACGCGTCGGTCTGCGCTACGGAAGCGGACCGGAGATCTTCCGGGACCTGACCTTCTCGCTGGCTCCAGGATCCTTCCATTTTCTGGTCGGACCGAGCGGCGCAGGCAAATCCTCCCTGCTGAAGCTTCTCTATCTTGCGATCCGACCGTCCAGCGGCACCTTCAGTTTGCTCGGGCGCGACGTCGCCGACCTTGATCGGGAGGAGGTGGCGATGATGCGCCGTCGCATGGGCGTCGTCTTCCAGGATTTTCGCCTGCTGGACCATCTGTCCGCGCTCGACAATGTGGCGCTGCCGTTGCGGGTCGCCGGCGCCAAGGAAGAGCAGCTTCGCTCCCATGTGGCCGAGCTTCTGGCCTGGGTCGGGCTCGCCGACCATATCCATTCCCTGCCCGCGACCTTGTCTGGCGGCCAGCAGCAGCGCGTGGCGATCGCGCGCGCCGTCATAACCCGGCCGAGCCTGCTTCTGGCGGACGAGCCGACCGGAAATGTCGACGACACGATCGGCGTTCGGCTGATGTATCTTTTCGACGAGTTGAACAAGCTCGGCACCACCGTGATGATCGCCACCCACAACGAAGGCTTGGTGCACCGATTTCGGCATCCCCAACTGCGGATCGAAAATAAGGGCGTCCGGCTTGTCGCTCCGGCCGCTCGGGCATCGGCGTAGATGCTGTTCCGCCGCTCCGACCTGCCGCTCGATCGCGATCCGGCGGGAGGGTTTCTGCCTTGGATCGTCGGGCTGATGGTGTATCTGGCCGCTTTGGCGCTCGCCGGCGCCGTGTTCGCCGACGGGCTGGTCGAGCGCTGGCGCTCCGATCTTGCCGACGCGGTCACCGTGCAGGTCATTCCAGGCGCCGAAGAGGAGGGCCCGCAGGTCCAGGCCCGGCGCGTCGAAGACGCCGTGCAATTCCTCTCCGTCATGCCCGGCATCGCCTCGGCAAAGCCTGTGCCGCATTCCGAATTGCTGCGCCTGCTCGATCCCTGGCTTGGCAGCGGCAACATAGCAGAGGACCTGCCTTTACCCGCCCTGATCGCCGTGGAGCTGATACCGGGCGTCCCGGTCGATCTTGCCGAGATCAAGAGCCGGCTTGCCGAAGTGGTTCCGGGCGCCGTGCTGGAGGATCACAAACCCTGGCTGGGGGACCTCAGCAGGCTCGCCCAGGGCATCGAGGCGCTCGCGTTCGTGACCGTGATTCTGGTCGCCTGCGCCTCGGTCCTGACCATCGTCTTCGTCAGCCGCTCGGCCTTGGCCCAGCATCAGGAGGTGATCCAGGTGCTGAGCCTCATTGGCGCGCGCGACGCCTACATTGCCGCTCAGCTGCAAGCCTATTCGTTCCGCCTGGCGACGGTGGGTGCGTTGTTTGGGGTGGCCTTGGCGATCGCAACCGTATTTGCCGGCAGCGTGCTTCTTGGGCGCGCCGAAACCGGGCTTCTGCCCGCGGCGCAGTTTCTGTCCTGGCATTGGCTGATGCTGCTTTTGCCGGTTCCGGCTGCCGGGCTCATCGCACTCGGCACCACGCGCGCGACCGTCTTGACGCAGCTGCGGCGCATGACGTGAAAGCGGGAGGTGCCCGCATGCGCCTTGTTCTCGTCGATCGCGATGGAGTGCTGAATGAGGAGCGCCTTGAGGGCATTCGTCATCCAAGCGAGCTTGCGCTCATTCCCGGGGCGGCGGAGGGCCTGCGGCGGTTGAACCGGGCCGGCATTCCCGTCGCCTTGGTCACCAATCAGTCGGCTGTCGGCCGCGGCCTGATGAGCCTGGCCGAACTGAAGGCGATTCAAGATCGGTTCGAGGCCGCGCTGGACGCAGCGGGCGCGCGTCTCGACCTCGTCCTGGTGGCGCACGACGCGCCGGAGCGGGCCGGCCCGCGTCGTAAGCCAGCTCCGGGAATGCTGCTCGAAGCGCTGGCCTGGTTCGCGGTGGCAGCCGAGGATGCGGTGATGATCGGTGATGATCTGCGCGATCTCGAGGCCGCCGCCGCGGCGGGCTGCCGACGGATGCTGGTGCGCACCGGCAAGGGCGCCAAGCTCGCAGCCGCCGGCATTCCCCAGCGCCTGCGGCCGGTCCAACTATGCGACAGCTTCGCCGCCGCCGTCGATTTCCTGCTCGGGCCTAGCTGATGAACATGCGGCGCTCCCTTCTTGGCCTGGCCGGCCTCGCCTTTGTTTTGGCCTTGGCCTGGATTGCCGGCCTCGTCTGGTTCGCCGAGCGCGTATCGAGGATGGCGCCGGAGCCTGGCGCAACGGACGCCATCGTGGTGCTGACCGGCGGCAGCGAGCGCATTGCCGAGGGAATGGCGCTACTTGCCGCGGGAAGCGCTCGGATGCTCTTCGTCTCAGGCGTTCCCGAGGGAGTGACGCCCGAAGCGGTGGTGAATGGCACGCAAATCGGTGCGGATGCACTCTTGCCGCGCATCGTGCTGGGGCACTCGGCACAGGATACGATCGGCAATGCGGCCGAGACGGCCGTTTGGGTTCAGCGCGAAGGGATCACCTCGCTGCGCCTGGTCACGGCCAACTACCACATGCCGCGCAGCCTGATCGAATTCAGGCGAGCCCTTCCCGGCGTCGCGATAATCCCGCACCCGGTCTTTCCGCCGCGCTTCAAGGATCGCGAATGGTGGCGTTGGCCCGGTACCCTGACGTTGATGATCCGCGAATACGACAAGTATCTGCTGGCGCTGCTGCGTGATGGGGCGGCGCGCATCACCCGATAGGAACACGCCATGGCGGCGTTGCGCTCGCTCGTCTTCAATATCCTGTTCTTCGCCTGGACCATTCTGGTGGTGGTGCTTGGCGTTCCTGCGCTGCTGGTGGGGCGGCCTGGTGTCTACATGCTCGGCCGGCTGTGGGCGCGTGGGACTTTCTCGCTTCTCTCCGTTTTGGTGGGACTGCGCCACCGTATCCTCGGCCGCGAGCGCCTGCCGCGTGAGCCGGTCATCGCGGCGGTCAAGCATCAATCCTCCTGGGATACGATGGCCTGCGCGCTGATCTTCAAGGAGCCAGCCTATGTCCTGAAGCGGGAGCTGACCTGGATTCCGCTCTTCGGCTGGTACCTGCTGCGCGGCGGCATGATCGCGGTTGATCGAGGAGCGGGCGCGGCCGCGCTCCGGCGCCTGCTTCGCCAAGCCTCGCAGGCTGTGCGGGACGGACGCTCGATCTTGATCTATCCCGAAGGCACGCGGACTGCCCCAGGTACACGGCGCCGCTACCATCCAGGGGTGGTCGGCCTCTACCAACATCTCCATCTGCCGGTCGTGCCGATCGCGCTGAATTCGGGCCTGTTCTGGGGCCGCCGGAGCTTCTCGAAACGCCCAGGCGTCATCACGCTGGAGATTCTCGAGCCGATCCCGCCGGGCCTGGAGCGAAATGCCTTCTTCACGGAGCTGGAGCGGCGGCTCGAAAGCGCTTCCGATCGCCTTCTCGACGCGGCGCGCAGCCATGCGCCGCCCGAGGTCCCAAAACCTGTGGAAAAACTTGTGGAATCCGAGGGCCCGCAAGGCCCTGAGCGGTACCCTGAATAATCGGGATAAAAGTCAATTTACCAGAAAATGCAAGAGAGCGTTCCCATGTGTACACAACGAGAACAAAAAGAGATAGACTATGCTTGCCGGGCCGCTGGGTGTCGTTCCGGACAGGCCAATTCAAGGGGTTAACGATTCCTTAGCGCGCCGGTGCGGTCTCGTGAGGGAGACGGGCCGGCAGGGAGTGATCGGTCGATGCCGCAGGTGGCTGCAATTTCCCAGCAGATTTGGGACATGAAGTACCGGCTCAAGGGGCCGGACGGACAGCCTGTGGACAAGACCATCGAGGATAGTTGGCGTCGCGTCGCCAGAGCCCTGGCCGAGCCGGAGGGCGCGCCCGAGAAGTGGGCGGAGCATTTCTACTCGGCCCTGGAGGACTTCAAGTTCCTCCCCGCCGGACGCATCCTGGCCGGCGCCGGGACGGACCGGTCTGTCACTCTCTTCAACTGCTTTGTGATGGGTACCATTCCCGACGATATGGGCGGCATCTTCGCCCATCTGCGCGAGGCGGCGCTCACCATGCAGCAGGGTGGGGGGATTGGCTACGACTTCTCCACCCTGAGGCCGAAGGGCGCGCCGGTTAAGGGGGTGGGAGCCGACGCCTCCGGCCCGCTCTCCTTCATGGATGTGTGGGACGCGATGTGCCGCACCATCATGAGCGCCGGCCACCGCCGCGGGGCGATGATGGCGACCTTGCGTTGCGACCATCCGGACATCGAGGCTTTCATCGAAGCCAAGCACCAGCCCGGCCGCTTGCGGATGTTCAATCTCTCGGTTCTGGTCACCGACGCCTTCATGCAGGCGGTAAAGGAGGACGCTCCCTGGGAGCTGACGTTCGCCGGCACCACCTATCGCGTGCTGCCGGCCCGTGAGCTGTGGGACGCGATCATGCGCGCCACCTACAGCTATGCCGAGCCGGGCGTAATCTTCATCGACCGGGTCAATCGCCGCAACAATCTCTGGTACTGCGAAACGATCACCTCGACCAATCCCTGTGGTGAGCAGCCGCTTCCTGCCTATGGCGCGTGTCTGCTCGGGTCGATCAACCTCGCCAAGCTGGTGAAGCATCCCTTCGAGCCCGATGCGGCGCTCGACCTCGAGGAGCTCGAGCGAATCGTGCCGCTGGCGGTGCGCATGATGGACAATGTGACCGATGTCTCGCGCTTCCCCCTGGACGCGCAGAAGGCGGAGGCCCTGGCCAAGCGGCGCATCGGACTTGGCGTCACCGGGCTCGCGGATGCCTTGATCTTCTGTGGCGAGCGCTATGGCAGCGCGCGCGCCGTCGAATTGACGCAAGCCTGGATGACGGCGATCCGGCGCCATGCCTATCTTGCCGCTACGGAACTTGCCGCCGAGAAAGGGCCCTTTCCGCTCTACGATCGAGAGAAGTTCCTGGCCGGAGCGAATATCCGCGAGCTGGACGAGGATGTGCGCCAGGCAATCGCAGCGCGCGGGATCCGCACCGCCCTCGTCACCTCGATCGCGCCGACAGGGACGATCTCCCTTTTCGCCGACAATGTTTCCTCGGGACTGGAGCCGGTCTTCAGCTTCAAATACGACCGCCATGTTCTGATGCCGGACGGCAGCCGCCGTCAGGAGGAGGTGACCGACTACGCTTATCGGCTCTTCCGCAAGCTGAAGGGCCAGAGCGCGGCGCTGCCGGATTATTTCGTCGATGCGCAGATGCTGGCGCCCGCCGACCATATCGTCATGCAGGCCGCGGTGCAGAAATACATCGACGCCTCGATCTCCAAGACCATCAATCTGCCGGCGGAGATCAGTTTCGCCGCCTTCAAGGACGTCTACCTGCAGGCCTACGAGCTTGGCTGCAAGGGCTGCACCACCTACCGGCCGAACGAGATCACGGGCGCGGTTCTGGAGGTGAAGAAGAACGGGCCGGCGGCGCAGCCGGAGCTTCCGCTGACGGCGCCCGTTCCCGCCCCGAGGCCGCGCGACGTCTACGAGGCCGGGGGCATCGTTTATATGACGCGCCCGCTCGACCGGCCCGAGGCGCTTCCCGGTCGCACCTACAAACTGCGCTGGCCGGAGAGCGATCATGCCCTCTACATCACCATCAACGATGTGGTGCAGGACGGGCGGCGCAGGCCCTTCGAGGTCTTCATCAACTCGAAGAACATGGAGCATTACGCCTGGACGGTTGGTCTGACGCGGATGATCTCGGCGGTGTTCCGGCGCGGCGGCGATGTCAGCTTCGTGGTCGAGGAGCTGAAGGCGGTGTTCGATCCGCGCGGCGGTTCGTGGATGGAGGGCCGGTACGTGCCTTCGCTTCTGGCTGCGATTGGCGAGGTGATCGAGCGACACATGATCGATGTCGGCTTCCTGCCGGACCCCAAGCGCGCCATGGAGGAGCTTCCCGCCGAGGCGCGCCTCAAGGTGGCGCAGCTCGCTCCACCCGCTGCCAGCGCCGGCAGAATCGACCAGCGTATCCGGCAATGTCCGAAATGCGGCGCCGCCGGGCTAATTCGGCAGGAAGGCTGCGACCTGTGCACATCCTGCGGTTACTCGCGATGCGGGTAAGACAGATAACCAGAAATCAGAAGTCAGAAACCATAATTGGAACGCTGTCTTCTGGCCTTCCGGCGTTCTGGCTTTCTGATTTCTGAATGCGTCCCTGTCCGAAATGCGGCGCGAGAGTAAGCGGCTTCGCCGAGCGGTGCCCCGACTGCGGACAGAGCTTGCCGCTGGCGATGCCCTGGTGGGGGTGGTTCCTGGGCGGCTTTCTGGTGTTGATCCTGTTTCTGGCTTTCAGCGATTTCCAGACGATGATCGAGGTTTTCGGGCGGGTGCTGGCAAGCCTTCGCGGTCAATGAGCCCTTCACCCTCCGCTCTCGGGCGCGGGCTGCGCCAAGCGCCGCTGCACTCGCTCGAGCACCTCGTGCAGAGCGCTCTCCGCAATCCCCAGCTCATCCAGATGGCGCACGGTGTTGACGAGATAATCCAGATTGGAGCCCCGCGCCCCCGCCGCATGGGCAATGATCTCGGCGATGGCGTCGAGCTCCAGCCGGCCGGCGTAGTGTGGGCAGGCGCGATCGATGACATAGGCGTATGCAGAGGCGCGCCGGCCATCCTCGAAACGAATTTGCACCCAGCGCGGATCATAGGCTCCTCCTAGAAGCTCGCGCTCGTCGAGATAGCGGGCGACCTCGGGCCCGGCCGCCGCCGCGATCTTGTAGGCGCGCCCCAGGCACGAACCGCCGCGGTCCAAGCCCAGCACCAGCCCCGGCCGCTCCGATGTGCCGCGATAATGCTCCGAGTACAGGCAAAAGGTGCGGTGATAGCCGATGAGCCGCGCCGGCCGCACCTCGAGATGAGGAAAGCCCGGATTCCACATCAGGGACCCGTAGGCAAATACCAAGAAATCATGAGGGGGCGGTATCATCCGCTTGGCCGGAGCGTCCGCGCCACTCATGACCGGATCACCAGTGCCACGCCGGCCGCGGCAACAGCCATCCCCACCAATGCGGAAGTGCCGAGCCGCTCCCCGAATATCAGCCAGGATTCGAGCGCCGCCGCCGGCGGCACGAGATAGAAAAGGCTGGCCACTCGGGCCGCTGCTCCGCGCCGGATCAGCCAATTCAGGAGCGCAATCGCCCCGATCGAGAGCGCGATCACCAGCCATGCCTGCGCGATCAAGAGGCCGGTACTCCAGGTTATTTCGCGAGTCTCCAGTGCGAATGCGGCCAAGCCTACCAGCAGCATCGCCGCGATATATTGAACGAATCCTCCCGTGCGCCAGTCCATGGTCGGGCAAAACCGCTTCTGATAGAGCGTCGCGCCCGTGATGGCGAAAAGAGCAAGGGCCGACCAGGCCGCAGCCCACCAGGCAACGCCGCCGAGGGTCAGCTTCTCCCACATGACCAACGCAACTCCGACAAAGCCGAGCAGCAGCCCCAACCACTGCAGCAGGCGCACCCGCTCGCCTAAGAGAGGGCCCACGACCGTCGCTGTCAGAAGCGGCTGCAAGCCTACGATCAGCGCGGCAAGGCCGGCGGGGACTCCAGCGGCGATGGCGGCGAAGGTGCCGCCGAGATAAAGGCCGTGCAGCAACAGGCCGGTCACGGCGAAATGAGCGGTCTCGCGCGCCGTCCGGGGCCACGGCGCGGCGGTCGCCAGCCCGATCGCCCCTATCAGCACGGCAACAATCGCGAATCGGAGCGCAAGAAATGTGAAAGGCTCGGCATAAAGCAGACCGAGCTTGGCGAAGACGAAGCCGGTGCTCCACAGCAGCACGAATAGTGCGGGAACGAGCGGTCTGAGAGACGCGGCGGAAACAGCGGGCAAGGACATCGGCCCGCACGTTGGAACCGGCGCAGCCGGCATGTCAATGCCGGGCGATCGCAGCTACGAGCCGGTGGCGACTGAGCCGTACATGCATGGGTCTGCTATTTTCGCGCCCTCAAGCTCGGCGATGCCGCGCGTGTCGCACCGATCGACAAGCTGAGCATCGTTCTGGTCGCATTGTTCGCTCCCGCGGTAATGAGAGAGACGCGCAGCTACTTTTTTCTTTTGCTCTCTGGGCTCGCGACGGGTGGTTCAGCCGATATCGAAGCGGACGGTTGCCACTGGCCCGTTCCGATCAAAATGACCCCGAGCGCCAGCAGGATGACGATCGTGCGAATAAAAGTGGCGAGGTCGGGATTGACATTCTCCACGCCCACCTTTGCGAATATGGCCGTGAGTGCCGCAAATGCAGCCGACAGCAAAGCCCAGACCTGCCACATGGCGGAGATGGTGTTCATGCGCCGCCCTCACCCGAGCTGTCGAACAATCGCCAGGCCCGCGAACAGGGCGGCCACGGAACCAGCCACCGAGGCTAGGATGTAGAGCGCCGTCAACCCGAGCTCGCCGCGTTCGTAGAGCAGTGCCGCATCCAAGGAAAACGCCGAGAAGGTGGTGAATCCCCCGAGCACGCCGGTGGCCAGGAATAGGCGCCAGGGCTGGCCGATCTCGCCTTTCAGGGCGAGGTAAGCGGCCAGAGCGCCCATGGCAAACGAGCCCACGATGTTCACAAACAGCGTGCCGTATCCGAAATCGGGCCCAAACAGTCGAAGAGCGGCGAGGTTGACGCCGTGCCGCATGGCGCCGCCCAAGCCGGCGCCCGCAAAGACAATCAGATATGCAATCATGTCAGCGCCCTTTCTGTTTCAAGAGAGGGCGCGTCTTGGGTCAACGACTCCTACCGCGACAAGACGCGCCCGGTAGGAGTCATCAGCCTCTGTGGCGGTTAGTGGGGGACCCCATCCCCGTCAGCTTGGCGAAAGCGTATCACTTCAGAAGGGGTCGCGCCAGCCGGGCGCATGCTTGGTCCAGACCGATCGTCGCGCCGGCGGTCGCCACAATTGCGATCCAGACTTGAGGTCCATCGGGCAAAGGGTGCGGAGATTCTTACTTGATGCGTGAGACATATTCGGAAGGAAACCCCAGCCGGCCGGCAAGATCCCGCAGCTTGTTTGCGTACTCGGGGTTACGCTCCTGCCTCTGTGGGGCTTCAGTCAAATTGAAGCACAGCGCCGGGATCGTCTCGCCTGTATCTGTATCTACCTGGACAGCTTCAGGACGATACTCCCGGAGGCTTGGGTCAGAGTAGAGCTGGTCGATATCGCGGTGTGTGAGTGCGGCAACCATTCCGTACACCGTATCGCCTTCGCTCGGAATGAGAGTGGCGCGATCGCCGATTCTCAGCCGGAACCCTCCAAGCGATGCCGGGCGCAATCGCGCGTCGATTCCCTTTTTTCCAAGTAGGTCCACGTCCATAAACAGACCATAGAAGAATACATATACGCGGCGCATGAGCCTGCCTCCGCTGCAATCGTGCCTGTGCGACATAAGGATGACGTCCACTGGTTACACCGGGTCATGTTCGTGGCGAGATCCATGGCTTATCCAAGAAGTGATAGCAGACTACTGCAGCCGACATTCGTGCGGCATTATCCCGAGGCTTCTACAAGAGATCTCTCATAGTCGAGCGCTGCCTCAGCCAAGTCTCTCGAGCAGCATTGCTACCCCGGAGGCCTCTTCACGTCTCCTTTCAGTTAGGCGTCGTCTTGGATTAGGCGACCTGTCAAAAACGCCCTAGCGCTTCAGGAGAAATTGACGACCGGTCGTTCGGCGGCAAAACATGAAAATTGTCGATTGCGGGTGCGGGCAAGGTTTCGTGGAACACGAGGCGCAATTCGTGAGGGGGCATCTGGCGTCTTTATCGGCGCAGGAACATCATCTGCGCGGAGTTCTGTTCCTGCATCAACCCGTGGTTCATATCCATCTCCATGCTCTTCCTCGGCATGTTGTCTGGTACGGGCAGCAATGATGGTGCGGCGATGAGCTGGTACGATGTGATGATGGGTGCTGCTGTGTTCTGGTTCTGCTTTTCAGTTGGGAATTGAAGCTGGCGAACTGGGCAACCGTTCGCTCGGCAGCTTAATCATCATAACTCCTGTCTGTTTCGTGGGCGCTACTGAGCGGCGGGCATCACTTGGACATCGCGACCCGTTGCCGCGGTCTCGGTATCTTCGCCTCCTCCTGTAGGCACCGCTTGCGCTGCGGCGACGAGCGGCGAAGATGCCGGATC
>DASPGI010000006.1:0-2286 GCA_035620695.1 Alphaproteobacteria bacterium | reverse complement strand
CAACATCGTTCGCTCGACCGCCTCTGCGCGCACCACGTCATCGATGATCCGCGAAAGCCATCTCCGATCCGTCAGCTTGATATCCAGGAGGACGCCCATCGGAGCGGAAGCTGCGAGCGCAATCTCGAGCGTCATCACCGTTGGCATCAGGCTTTGAAGCGTCGCCAGATCAAGATCCGCCACGGCGCGCGGGTCGCCGCATAACCGTTGAAGGTCGGCGTCGTGCAGGCAGACCAGGGCCCCATCCCTCGTCCGGCGGACGTCGGTTTCGATGGCATCCGCGCCGGCAGCCGCGGCCGCCCGGAACGCGGCGACGGTATTTTCGGGGGCAAGAGCCGCGCCGCCGCGATGGGCGACAATGAGAGGTTTGGTTTGGGGGGCACGCCAGAAGATGTTGGGCATATACATATCTCGCAGATCGCAAGCCAGACGCGGCGGTCTTACCCCCCTCTGCCCTGCCGGGCATCTCCCCCACAAGGCTACGAGATTCACACATCTCGGAGGTTCCATCCATGTTTGATGGCGTGGAACCGCGTGAGGCCCCTCAGCATGACGATATGGCCCGGTTTTCCGTAGTAGCCGGTCCATCCGCCCAGCCTTGCCATGACCCAGCCTGCATAGGCGAGCGAGCCCTTGGGGTGCGGGTTTTTCTGTTTTTCGGTTTTGCCTTCGAGGCTTTGGCAAACGCGCTCCAAGGCCGGCTGGTCGTCGGGATCAAAGACGTCGGTGAGGGGCCGGCCGGCTGTTCCGCCGCGTTCGGCCACAAGTTGCATCACCTTGACGGCGGCGATCAGGATAGCGGTGACGAGCTTTTCGAGCGGGCCGTCCGGCTCCTGACGAAGGGCTTCGATGTCGAAGCCCTTCGTCTTCATGGTTCGGAACAACTGCTCGATCGTCCAGCGTGCACGATAAAAGCCGATGATGCGGCGCGCATCGGCGATGTCGGCCACCCGATGGGTGGTGAGCAAATACCAAAGCGCCGGATCCTCCCCTTGAGGTGGATTGAGCTCGCGCCCGATGACAAGCGTTACGGTGATGGCTTTGGGCAGGTCGGCGCCAGCCTTGCGGTTTTTGGGGCGCAGCAAGCTGACCTCGCCGAAGCTCACACAAAGTTCGGCTTTGCGAGCCTTGCGGCCCGGCGCGGCAGGCAGGTCCACCGCCATGCGGCCGGCTTCGGCCCAGGCATCGGCCTTGTCGAAGAGGCACGTCCCGTCGCTCAGCCGTCGATCCTGGGCGGCGCGCACCAGTTTCTCAATGCCTGCCGGCTTGAAGGCGAAGCATTCATAGACGTCGCCCTCGCGATCCTCCACCACGGTGACACAAGCCGCTCCGGCGGCATGCAGCAGGGCGGCACTCTGCGCCCCGTCCAGCCAGCGCCGGCTGTCCTTGTCGTGGAAGTCCCGTTGCTGGCGCGTCGCCCGCTCGCCACCCTTTCGCATCAGGAAGAAATTGTCGATCAGGCCAAGCACCGTTCCTTCCACCGCGTCCACCCCAATGACGCAATGAATCGACTGACCTATTCCCTTCTCGTCCACGCGCAGGCTCGAAGTGTCCTGGATCGCCAGAACGTGGCGACCACCAACCTGAGCGCTGGTGCGTTCGCGTGCCGTCCTGGTCATCTCCTTGCAGGTCACCTTGGGGTTGTGCAGAAACCGCGTGATCCGCATCTCACCGGCGCGGCTGCCGCCGAGTTGCCTGACGCTGACTTGCTGACTGCCATGGGCGACAAGCCGCCCATGCAAAAAGGCCCCCCTTTTTCCAGACGTTTGTCCCCGAACTTCCCCAACCGCTGTTCCATGGCCATCTCCCGCAAACGAATCACAACCAAAGGGAGTCGGATTTCGAAACCAATCGCAAGCCAAAGATGTGTGAATGCCGTAGCCTGTGGGGAGGGGTCTTTGAGCGGTACCGTAGGACACGAGCGCGGCCGCTCGCCCGCATCGCGCATCAGAACCGCGTAATCACGCTGATACCAAGATCCGTCGCCCGGTCCATCGCCACCAGTGCCGGCACGGCGTCTTCCAGCGAAATCTCGCGGCCGATCAACTGTTTCGGGTCGAGCTTGCCGGCGGTGATCATCGAGAGCATCGCGTCGTAACGCCAGGCCTGCATGCCGTGGCTGCCGTAGATTTCGAGCTCGTGGCCGATCACCTGCGCCATCGGGATCTGGGGTGTGGCGTGTTCGCCGAGCATCAGGCCGACCTGGACGTGGCGGCCGCGGCGGCGGAGATTCTTGATCGAATTGAAGCAGGTGACGGGCGAGCCGAGCGCATCGATCGAGACATG
>DASPGI010000005.1:0-9440 GCA_035620695.1 Alphaproteobacteria bacterium | reverse complement strand
CGGATCGGCGACCGCTGGTTCCAGCGCTTCGCCGGCGCCGTGCTCATCGAGGCGCGCAAGCAAATCTACGCGGTTCGCGCGGTGCGGCCGAAGAAAGTCTCGCGCGGCCGTCCGGTCTTGGTGACGCTTCCGCAGGTGGCCCGGCGCGATCCGCCGGCGAGCTGACCTGCCGGCCTTCTCTCACGACATCGGCTCGGGCCGGGGCATAGGCTCCTCGGGCAGGGGGATGAACTCGTCCCTGTCGGTGAGCGGCAGTGGGATGCGCCCCGCCGCCCAGTCCGCCTTGGCTTCTTCGATCCGGTCCTTGCGTGAGCTTACGAAATTCCACCAGATATGCCGTTCGCCCACGGGGTCTCCGCCCAACATCATGACCACGGTCGGCTCGATCGCGGTGATCACCGGCTCGGCCTCGGCGGAGAAGACCAGCATCTGACCGCCAGCATAGGTCCGGCCGCCCACCTCCGCCCGTCCACTGACAAGATAGGCCGCACGCTCTCTCGGGCCGGAAGGCAGGGTCGCCAGCGCGCCGGCTTCGAGCTCCACATGCAGATAGAACAGGGGTGAATGAGTGCGCACGGAACTGGAGAGACCGAAAGCCTCTCCCGCAATCACGCGGCCCTTGAGGCCGCGCTCCTCCAGCGCCGGCATCTCCTCAATTCCGTAGTGGGCGAAGGCCGGCGCGCACTCCTCGGCCGCAACGGGCAACGCCACCCAGGCCTGGAGACCATGTAGCTCGCCCCCGCGCGCGCGCATCGGATCGAAGCGCTCGGAATGGCTGATGCCGCGCCCGGCCGTCATCCAATTGACCTCGCCGGGACGGATCGGCTGCTCAACGCCCAGGCTGTCGCGGTGCATGATCTCGCCGGTGAAGAGATATGTCACGGTCGACAGGCCGATATGCGGGTGCGGCCGCACATCGGCGCTGCGCGGAACGTCCGGCGGCAATCTCAAGGGGCCGATATGATCGAGGAAAATGAACGGGCCCACCATCCGCCGCTTCATGAAGGGCAGAATGCGGCCCACTTCCAGATCGCCCAACGAGCGCCGCCGCGCCTCGATGACCAGCTCCAGCATGCAGTTCCCCTCCATCGCTCATCGGCCGCGCTCTCCGCGAGGCCGAACGTGTGAGAGAACGCTTCACTTCCGTCGCAGGACCATGATGCATTGCTCGCCAAACCAGTTGGCCAGGCGCATCGAACCCAAGGCCTTGGCGGTCCCATGCGAATCGAGGACCAAGGCGCGCTCGATGGCGATGCCGAGCGCCGCCGCCACATCCTCGAAATCGAGGATGGTGCAGAGATGGATGTTGGGCGTGTCGTACCATTTGGCCGGCAGCGAGTGCGTCATCGGCATGCGTCCGTCAAAGAGCAGTCGCCAGCGCACGCGCCAATGGCCGAAATTGGGGAATGAGACGATCGCCCTGCGACCGATCCGAACCAGCTCCTTGAGGACCCTTCGAGGCGCGTGGGTCGCCTGGAGGGTCTGGCTCAGCACGACGACGTCGAAGGCTTCGCTCGGATAATCCTTGAGGTCGGTGTCGGCGTCGCCCTGGACGACGGAGAGGCCCCGCGCCACGCAGGCGTTGACGCCGGCCTGGCTCAACTCGATGCCGCGCCCGTCCACCTCGCGCTCATGCACCAGCACCTCGAGCAATGCGCCGTCGCCGCAACCGACATCGAGGACACGCGTGCCCGAAGGGATCATCTCGGCGATGAGGGCAAGGTCGCGGCGCAGCGGCTGGGCTTGTCGGCGCCCTGGCCCCAAATCCTGCGCTGCGCTCATTTCAGGCCGCGATGGGCTGCCGAGCCGGCAAGGAACCCGGCCAGCGTCTTGGCGAATTCCGGCTCCTCCAAGAGGAAGGCGTCATGGCCTTTGTCGCTTTCGATCTCAACGAAGCTGACATTGGCCGCGACCGCATTGAGGCTGTGCACGATCGCCCGGCTCTCCGAGGTCGGGAACAGCCAGTCGCTGGTGAAGGAGACGAGGCAGAAGCGCACCGGCGTGGCGTGGAACGCATTGGCCAGCACTCCGCCATGCTCGGCCGCCAGGTCGAAATAATCCATGGCGCGCGTCAGGTAGAGATAGGAATTTGCATCGAACCTCTCGACGAAGCTGGAACCTTGGTATCGCAGATAGCTCTCGACCTGAAAATCCGCTTCGAAACCATAGGTGACGCGCGTTCGGTCCTGCAGGTTGCGCCCGAACTTCTGATGCAAAGCCGCCTCAGAGAGATAGGTGATGTGGGCGGCCATACGCGCCACAGCGAGGCCGCGGCGCGGGTTGCGTCCTTGAGCGAGATAGTCGCCATGGCACCAGTCCGGATCGGCCATGATCGCCTGGCGCCCGACCTCGTGAAAAGCGATGTTCTGCGCCGAGTGACGCGCTCCGGTCGCGACCGGCACTGCGGCGAAGACGCGCTCGGGATAGGCGCTCGCCCATTGCAGCGCCTGCATGCCGCCCATGGAGCCGCCAGTGACGCAGAACAGCTTCTCGATGCCGAGATGATCGAGCAGAAGCTTCTGCGCCCGCACCATGTCGGCGATGGTGATCACCGGAAAGGAGATGCCGTAGGGCTTGCCCGTCGCAGGGTCGATCTCGCGCGGACCCGTGGTGCCCATGCAGGCGCCGAGCACATTGATGCCGATGACGAAGAACCGGTTGGTGTCGATCGGCTTGCCGGGACCGACCATGGTCTCCCACCAGCCCGGCCTGCCGGTGACCGGGTGGGTCTCCGCGACGAATTGGTCGCCGCTCAGGGCATGGCAGACCAGGATCGCATTCGCGCGCTCGGCATCGAGCGTCCCGTAGGTCTGGTAGGCGATGGTGAAGGGGCCGAGCTGGGCGCCGCAATCGAGCGTGAGCGTCCGGTCGCGGCCGAACTCCACCCGGTGGCCGGGGAGCGAGGCGGCATGCGCGGGATTGTGTGGTCGGTGTTGGGGTGCGCTCATGTCATGAGAACCCGGTCAGGCGCCCCCTTCCCCCGGCGTCTATGGGGTACGGTGCGCACGAAATCGGGCGGTAGCTATTGGGCCTCGGGCACGGAGTGTCAATGTTTTCTTTGCTTTTCGAGGCATGAGCGACTATCACTTTCGCGCCCGTTTTCCACGCTTTCCTGCACCTCATGCTCGCCGCTCAGAACCGTCTGTCCGAGCTGCGCCGCCAGATCGATGAGATCGATTCGGCGATGCACGACCTGATCATGCGCCGCACCAAGATCGTGCAGGAAATTGCCGCCGTGAAGGGGTCCAATGGCTCGGCCTTCCACCTGCCGGGCCGCGAGGCCGAAGTGGTGCGCCGGATCGTCAGGCGCCATCGAGGCGCCTTTCCGAAAGCGGCACTGGTGCGGATCTGGCGCGAGATGATCTCCGCCCTGATCCGCCTGCAAGGTCCCTTCGCGGTGGCGGTCTATGCCCCGCCGGATCGGCTGGCTTACTGGGACCTTGCCCGCGACCATTACGGGGCGCTTACCCCCATGGTTGCCCATGCCTCCGCCGGTCAGGTCGTGAGCGCCGTCACCGAGGGCGCGGCATCCGTGGGCATTCTGCCGATGCCCGAGCAGGACGATCCCGACCCGTGGTGGCGCGCCCTTATCGGCAGCGACCGCAAGCTGCCGCGCGTCTTGGGACGGCTGCCCTTCGGAGCGGGCAACTCGCGCGGCGGGCCACGCGAGGCGTTGATGATCGGCCTCGGCGCGCCTGAAAGCACCGGCCAGGATCGCTCGCTCCTCGTCATCGAGACCATGCGCGAGATCAGCCGCAGCGCGCTCAAGACGACCTTGACCGGCCTCGGTTTCGAACCGGTTCTGCTGCAAGCTTGGCGCGAGCCTTCCGGATCCGATCGCCGCCTCTACCTGATCGAGATCGCAGGCTTCAGCGATCTCGAGGACCCGCGACTGCCGCGGCTGGTCGAAGAGCACAGAGAGGATGTGGCCCAGGTCTGGCGCATCGGCGGCTATGCGGCGCCGCTAACGGCCGAAGAACTCGGCCTGCCCAAGCGCGGCTGATCCCCGGTCGAAACGGACATGGATCCGCAGCCCCGGCCCGGGATCATGGATATCGCACCCTATAAGGGCGGCGAGGCGCGAATTGAGGGGATCGAACGGCCGCTGCGCCTCGCGTCCAACGAGAATCCGTTCGGCGCCAGCCCCGCCGCCGTCGCGGCCTATCATGCCGCCGCCGCCGAGCTTCACCGCTATCCGGACGGCGGCGCGGCGAGGCTGCGCGCGGCCATCGGCCGTGCCCATGGGCTGGATCCCGAGCGCATCGTCTGCGGCGCCGGCTCGGATGAGCTGCTGACGCTTCTGGTGCGCGGATATGCCGGTCCGGGGGACGAGGTAGTGGTCAGTCGGCACGGCTTTCTCATCTATCCGATCGCGGCGCGCTCTGCCGGCGCGACACCGGTCGAGGCTCCCGAGCACGGGCTGAAGGCGGATGTCGATGCGCTCCTCGCCTGCGTAACGCAACGGACGCGCCTTGTTCTTATTGCCAATCCGAGCAACCCGACGGGCAGCTATCTGTCCGCAGTCGAGGTCGACCGGCTACGCAAGGGTTTGCCAGATCATGTGCTGCTGGTCCTGGACGCCGCCTATGCCGAATATGTGACCGAAGCCGATTACGATCCCGGCACAGCGTTCGTGACACGGCACGCCGCCGTGGTCATGACGCGTACTTTTTCAAAGGCCTATGGGCTGGCGTCCCTGCGCCTCGGCTGGGCCCTCGCGCCAGCGGCCATTGTCGACGTGCTGAACCGGCTGCGCGGACCCTTCAACGTGCCGGGACCGACGCAAGCAGCCGGCATCGCCGCCCTGGACGACCAGCAATTCATCCAAACCTGCCGGACGCACAACAGACTGTGGCGGGGCTGGCTCGCCGAAGCTCTTGGTGCAATCGGGCTGGTGACGCACCCAAGCGTCTGCAACTTCCTGTTGGTGGAATTCCCGCAAGACACCGATCGCAATGCCGCCGCCGCGCTCGCCTGGCTCAAGAGCCGCGGAGTTCTGGTCCGCGGCATGGGAGCGTACAAGTTGCCGGGCTGCCTGCGGATCACGATCGGCACGGAGGTGGAGATGCGTGAAACCGCAACCGCTCTGGCGGATTTCATGAAGCGATAGGAAAGCGAGTGGCCATGGCCGAACCACCCTTGTTTCAGCGCCTCGCCTTAATTGGAGTGGGGCTGATCGGCTCTTCCTTGGCTCGCATCGTGCGGCGCCAGTCGATCGCAGCCGAAATCGTCGGCGCGGATGTCAGCCAACCCGTCCGCGCCGAGCTTGCCGAGCTTGCCCTCTGCGATCGGATCGAGGCGGAGCCGATAGAGGCCGTCAAGGGCGCCGATCTGGTCGTCATCTGCACCCCGCTCGGCGCATACGCAGAGCTTGGAGCGGCCCTGCAACCCCATCTCCAGTCGGGCGCGATCCTGAGCGATGTCGGCTCGGTCAAGCAGGCGGTCATTCGCGACCTTGCGCCCTTCGTTCCCGATCGCGCCCATTTCATACCGGGCCACCCGGTCGCGGGGACCGAGCATTCGGGGCCGAAGGCGGGCTTCGCCGAGTTGTTCGAGGGCCGCTGGTGCATCCTGACGCCGCCGCCAGGCACGGACGAGGCCGCGGTGGATCGGCTCGTTGCCTTCTGGCAGCGCTGCGGCAGCATGGTCGAGTTGATGGAGCCGGGCCATCACGACCAGGTGCTGGCGATCACATCGCATCTGCCGCATCTGATCGCCTACACGATCGTCGGCACCGCCTTCGGGCTTGAGGAATCGGCGCGGCGCGAGGTGATCAAATTCTCCGCCTCTGGTTTTCGCGACTTCACCCGCATCGCTGCATCCGACCCCGTCATGTGGCGCGACATCTTCCTCAACAACCGCGAGGCGGTGCTGGAGATGCTGGGCCGCTTCACCGAGGATTTAACGGCGCTGCAGCGGGCAATCCGCTGGGGGGAGGGCGAGAAGCTGCAGGATCTGTTCAGCCGCACCCGCGCCATTCGCCGCTCGATCATCGAGGCCAAGCAGGCCTGAGATACGCCAGGAGTTTCGGAAGCGACTGAGCCGGTCCCACGCCGCTTTCAGTTACGGGATCGAGTTCGCCCCTGCCCGTTGCTGCTGAATTGCGCCTTCAGGTAGAGCGAGGCCGCATAGAGGGCCGACGCCACCGCGGCAACGCGATGACCGTTAAGACGCTCCGGCGCATTCAGTGAGGGACGGCTCGCCAAGTCTGCATCGCGCTTGGTCAAAGTGAAGAAGTTGTTCGCCGCTACCACCTAGACAACGATTTCCGGGCTGTTTTCTCGGCACATCGTGGGGCACCAGAAGATCGAACACGCTCACACGATCCGCTCCGTCTTTGCGATTGCGGACTGCGTAGCGTACCGTTTCGCTTGAGCCTGGCAGCGCTCTGCCTCCATGGGCCGATTCCATTCTTGGTAGTGTCGCACAAGCATCTCACAGGCGACGGGAATCAGCGACCTATCAAGCTCGATTGAGCGCTCCACCAGAGAGACGCCTTTCGGATCGTTCCAGCTAAGCAGAATCCGTCCCGCTGCAAGCGAGGCGGGTCCGTGTCCGTCGTCAACCTGAAGCGCCGCCAAATAGGCCGCAAGCGCTTCCTTCTCCCTGCCCAACTCCTCAAGCAGTGCGCCGCGCTCGAATGCTTCTTCGCTTGAGAGTGATGTGCGGGCTTCAAGCTGGGCCAGCCGATCCAGGACCGCCTTGAGCTTGGTGCAGCGTTCCCGCCATTCTGCGCCATGCATTGCCTGCCATTCCATATCCAGCCGCTCGGAGACCACATCCAGAAATGTACCGAGATATTCATGTCCGGCCGACGGCTCCGGCTTTTGTGGAATGCGCGCATCCTCACCGATGGCCCGCAGGCGATCGTTCAGGCTGGGATGTGTGTCGTATCGGCTCACCTCACGATACAGCAGTCGAGCCAACAGATCAGCTGATGCATGCTCCTCTGGAATGTTCTGGATCGCCTTGCGCATTCGCGAGTATGGCTTGAGCGGATCCTGTTCCGGCGAACTATGCTCGAACAGCTTTGGCCAGAACACCTCATCGAGAAATTCCTGCCCGAGCGCGATCGATACCAGCGCGTCTGCCGCATTGCGCGATCCAGCGATACTCGCGGCACAGCGGTCGGCGACGGCCTCCTGCCCTCGGGAGATTTCGGAGACGCCGGCCATGAGGCGCGGCACATAGCTCGCCAAAATCCATCGCACGAAGATTGGAACGGTGCCGCGCTGATTCAGGACCCCCACGAGCCGCACCCAGGAGCGGTAAGTACGGTATGCCCAGCCAGCGATGGTTCCGTGTGCATGGAACAGATGCGCCAGCTCGTGCGCCACAACCGCCCTGAACTCCCCCGGCGAGAGCACAAGCAGAAGCGGGTATCCGATCACCAGCGTATTGCGGGGCCAGAACGTTACCAGTCTCGGAATCTGACTTGCGCTGGCGTTGAGCTCGGTCCCGATCACAAGACGGTGGATTCGAGGCGACCCCAGCGCCCGGCGCACCTCCTCAACAAGCGTGGCCAGCGCCGGTGCGTCGCGCGAGCTTAGCGTCACTCCGCCAGGCTCCGGCGTGCGGAACAGAAGGGCGCGGCTGGCCGCGCCCGTCAGCGCCGCTACCGGCAGCCCGACAAAGACAGCCAGCAGGCCGATGATCGGATGTCGATCGATCAGACCCCAGAGGAAGAAAACGAGGATGGCGGCAAAGATCAGGATCGTTCCGAGAAGATAGCCATGCCCCTCGAGGATGAGCAGCGAGAGTCGAAGGGTGGAAATAGTGGTCCGCGCCGCGGCAGCCATGGCTCAGGAGGCGTGCAGCTCAGGCACCCGTGTTCCCGATTTCGCGATTACCTCGATTGCCTGCAGCGCTTCCTGACGCACCTCAGGACTTGCATCCATCTCGAGCGCTTCTCGGTAGCATTGCATGGCAGCCTCGTACCGGCGCAATGCGGCCAGCGCGTGTCCTCTATTCACGAGCGCGGCCGGCAGCCGGGAGTTCAACTCGAGCGCCCTGTCGCAATCGGAAACCGCCCCCTGATGATCGCCCTTTCGAAAGCGTGCATAGCCCCGGTTCGAATAGGCGTTGGCATAATCGGGGCGAATCGCCACGGCCTTGTCATAATGGGTGATTGCCAGGTCCAGATCTCCGCGCCTTTCAAATGCCGTGCCCAGGTTGCTGTGGACGGTCGCGTCCTCCGGATCGCAGGCGAGCGCCTCGCGAAACGCCTCGATAGCGGGATCGAATTCGCCCCTGCGGAGATGGTCCACGCCGCGATTCATGTGAGGTCTGGCATCCAGAGGCGCCAGCTCGGCCGCCTTGTTCCAATCGGCTACGGCTCGCTTGCCCTCATTCATTTTGGACCAGGCGACGCCGCGCAAATTGTACAGCTCCGGATCGTTGGGATTGAGCGCAATGGAGTGATCGAGATAGGTCACGGCTTTCGCGGCGAAGTTGTCGTTGTGCAGGTACAGCATCGCCATGCGCTGGAACCCATGCGCCTCGTCCCAAAGGCGCAGCAGCAAGGCGGACATCGGCGCGGAGAAGAGACCCGCGGTGACGGCGCCAACCGCGGCTGCCGCGGCGATAGAGCTAGCCTCGCCCGACTGGCTGCGTTCCAGGACGGTTCCAATCACCGCGCCCAATGGACCGAAGGTCAGGGCAGCGCCCATCCAGGCTTCCTCACGCTTGATACAGTTGGGATTGAGAGAGCCCTGCATCATGCCGATGAAGAAGCCGCCGGCGATGCTGAGGCCATAGGCGAGCCAAGCCGAATCGAAGCGCGCGCTCAGCACGGCAATGGATGCCAGCAGCGCGGCCCAAAAGAACGTAGTCTTCGCCACCCATATGATAGGTCGGCCAAGCAACCGTTCGGTTGCCGGACGGAGCCCACGAAACAGCGCAAACGCGCCCAGCAGATACGCGGCGAAAATCCAGACCGATTCCCGAACGCCGGCGCTCAGCGTCACCGCTGCAAATGCGCCGGCGGTCGTGCCTACCAGCGCAAGCCAAGCCGCCGCCGCGATCTTGGATCCTCGGTAAACCAGGTCCGGTTCGAGCAACGCGGCGGTTTCGGAGATTTCCTCATCGTCGACAAAGACCGTGAGGTCTTCCATCCAGGCAGTGGGATCCTTGATGCGCACGTCCCAATCCTCGATACCGATTCCAAGAGCGCAAGGCGACCATTTTGGCTTCGCGCGGCTGGTCAGGCGATTAAGGTGACCTTGCCCCCCCTGGAGAACCCGCCGACCAAGCCCGCCCGCCAGCGCGCAGCCGGGGCAGATCAGTTCTGCCCAGCCAGCTGCAGCTGCTGGTCGATGTGCCGCGCAAGCTCGGCGGTGGGGCGGCCGTCGATGGTGAGGCCGTGATCGCCCTGATAGCTCCGGATTGCCGTCTGCGTCCGCGGGCCCATCACGCCATCGACCGGCCCCGGATCGTAGCCA
>DASPGI010000004.1:0-52925 GCA_035620695.1 Alphaproteobacteria bacterium | reverse complement strand
CCGGCGACCTTGGCGGGCACCCCATTCATCAGCACCGAGCTCGGATAGGCGGCCGTACCCCCCGGCACATAGATCCCGACCGCATCGATCGGGCGCCATCTCCAGCCTAGGCGCAGCCCCGCTTCGTCCTGATAGTCCGCGTCCTTAGGCAACTGCCTGCGGTGATAATCCTCGATGCGGTCGCGCGCCTCGGCGAGCGCGGCGCGCTGAGCCGCATCGCAGCCGGCCGCGGCGGCGGCGATTTCCTCCGGAGCGATGCGCAAGCCCTCGGCGTGAAGCTCGAACCGGTCGAAACGACGGGTCAGCTCGACGAGAGCTCCATCACCCTCAGCCCGTACCCGGCGAATGATTTCCGCGGCTGCACCCTCGGCATCCTCCTCCTCGGCTCGGCGACGGTTGATCAGCGCGCTCAGCCCTTCGTCGAAATCGTGCGCCACGGCATTCAGCCTAACCGGCATGAGCAGCCTCGCGGATCCGCTCGATCAATGGTTGGAGCGCGCCGGCCCGGGTCTTCAGGGCGGCGCGGTTTACGATCAGCCGTGCCGAGACCTCCGTGATCGTTTCCACTTCCGCCAAGCGGTTGGCGCGCAAGGTGGCGCCGCTCGCCACCAGGTCGACGATGCGCCGACAGAGGCCCAGCGAGGGGGCCAGCTCGACCGCGCCGGAAAGCCGAATGCATTCGGCCTGCACGCCACGCTTTGCGAAATGGCGGCGGGTCAGCTCCGGATACTTGGTGGCGATACGCACATTGCTCCAACGCCCCGGGTCGTCCTCGCCGGCCAAGGATTCGGGCTCCGCGACCGCCAGGCGGCAGCGCCCGATGCCGAGATCGACCGGCGCATAGAGCTCGGGATAATCGAACTCCATAAGCACGTCGCTGCCGGCGATGCCGAGCTGAGCTGCGTTGAAGGCGACAAAGGTGGCGACATCGAAGCTGCGTACCTGAACCATGCTCAGCTCCGGCCGATTGGTGGCGAAGCGGAGTCGGCGCGAATCCTCGCAGCCGAAATCAGGCTCCGGAACGATCCCGGCGCGCGCGAGCAGGGGCAATGCCTCTTCGAGGATGCGGCCCTTCGGCAAGGCCATGACCAGGACCGCGGCGCGCTCCGCGCTCATCGGCCGCCGCCCGCCTGGGTCTCGTCCGTTTCGATCTCATGGCGTGGGCGCGACAAGGTCGGCCAGGGTTCGCAGATATCGTCGAGCCGGCAGGAGATGCGCTCGGCCTCCAGCCGGATGGCGCCGCCTCCTGCGAAGGTGAGAGTAAGGCAGCCCGGCTCCCAGCCAAGATGCAGCAGTTCCAGAATCTGGCCGCTGCGCCGACGGTCGATGTTCCTGAGGCGGGCACTCCTGACCCCTTCGAAGCAGAGGCCGGTCAGAACCCGCTCGAAGACCGGGCCGGGCGGGGCCTCTTCCCCCTCGTCAGCGACGATGGGAGGCTCAGGTTCAGCCTCCCAGCGGAACCGGTTGGCGACCAGCACGAAACGCCGCTCCCGCGGTAGGTAGGCCATGTCGGCGACCGGAACGAGCGCGTCCTGCAGGATCGCCGAGATCGTCCGCAGATCCTCCTCATCCTCCCCTCTGAGTTTCAGCCGTTGGACCATCCCGATCCCATTTCAGACGCCCTCAGCCTGCCGCGACCCGCTCGATATCGGCGCCGCAGCCCGCCAGCTTCTCCTCCAGACGTTCATAGCCGCGATCGAGATGATAGACGCGGTTGATGGTGGTTTCGCCCTCCGCGGCCAGACCCGCCAGCACCAGCGAGACCGAAGCGCGCAGATCGGTCGCCATCACCGGCGCGCCGGCAAGGCGCTTGACGCCGCGGACCATGGCCGAGGCTCCGTGAACATTGATGTTGGCTCCCATCCGGCAGAGCTCGGGTACGTGCATGAACCGGTTCTCGAAGATGGTCTCGGTGATCATCGAGGCGCCGCTGGCCGTGGTCATGACCGCCATCATCTGGGCCTGAAGATCGGTTGGAAAGCCAGGGAATGGCTCGGTCATCACGTCCACTCCCTCCAGCGGGCCGTTGGCCCTGCGGATGCGCAGACCCCGGTTGGTTTCCACGATGGAGAGCCCCGCCTCTTCCAAGGACTTGGCAACCGCGCCGGTATGGTCGAGGGTGCCCCCCACCAGCTCCACATCGCCGTCGCAAATCGCCGTCGCCATCATATAGGTGCCGGTCTCGACCCTATCGGGGATGATGCGATGCCGGCAACCGCGCAGCCGGTCCACCCCGTGGATGCGCAAGGTCTCGGTGTCGATACCCTCGATGTGCGCGCCCATCGCGTTGAGGCAGCGGGCAAGATCGCCGATCTCCGGCTCGCGCGCGGCATTGACCAGCAGGGTCTCGCCTTGGGCCAGCACCGCCGCCATCAAAAGATTCTCGGTCGCGCCGACGGAAGCCTTCGGAAAGACAATCTTGGCGCCCTTGAAGCGCCCGCCCGGCACCTTCGCCCGGACATAACCTTCGCGCAGTTCGATCTCCGCTCCGAGTTCGCTCAGGCCCCTCAGATGCAGATCGATCGGCCGCGTACCGATGGCGCAGCCTCCCGGAAGAGAGACACGCGCTTGGCCCGTGCGCGCCAAGAGGGGGCCCAGCACCAGCACCGACGCCCGCATCTTGCGCACGAGGTCGTAGGGCGCCGTGGTGTCGCGGATGTCGGCTGCGGTCAGCCGCATCTCCCGCTCCGTGCGCTGCGACATCGCCACCTCGACGCCGAGCTGCACCAACAGATGGGCCATACTGTCGATGTCGGCAAGGCGCGGCACGTTAACGAGGGTGACCGTATCGTCGGTCAGGAGCGCCGTCGCCATCAGCGGCAGGGCGGCGTTCTTCGCCCCGCTGATGATGATCTGCCCGTTCAGGGGCTTGCCGCCGCGAATACGGATCTTGTCCATCTTGGATCCTTTTCCTGGACCGGCCGCCGGGACGGCAGCCCCACCCTTTTACCGTGCATCCCCGGTCGTTGCATTCGGCCTAACGCCCCGACCGGCGCGTCCCGGGAAACGCCTGGGACCGAAATGGCGCAAAACGCCGCCTTTTACTTGACCTTCGGCCCGCCCTCAAGCGGTTGGCGGGGGTCCGGCTCGGTTTCGTCAAGCCCGGCTTGGCATGCCGCCTCGTCCCGTCCGCGTTTCTGGCTCCTGCGCTTGGAGAGGTTCGCGCGCAGCGCGGCCGCAAGCCGGGCCTGGCGCTCGGCCTCAGCCGCCTGAGCGGTGGGGCTGGTCGTGGGCCGCCTTTTCGATTTGACCATGGCGCAGCTCAATAGAGATGTTGGCCACCGGTGACGAAAATCTCGGTGCCGGTCACATACCCGAAATCTTCGGTGCAGAGCCGGTAGACCGCGGCCGCGACCTCCTCCGGCCGGCCCATCCGGTGCAGCGGAATGCGCGGGATCAGGCTTTCATACTCGGGACCGATCATCGCCGTTTCGATCTCTCCGGGAGCGACCGCGTTGACACGCACCCCCAGCTCGGCGAACTCCACGGCCATCTCGCGGGTAAGGGCGGAAAGGGCGGCCTTGGAGGTGCTATATGCCGAGCCGGCGAAAGGGTGGATCGCATGCCCGGCGATCGAAGTGATGTTGACGATCGCTCCCTTTCCGCGCGCGAGCGGCGCGGCGAAACCACGCGAGAGCGCCAAGGGCGTGAAGAAGTTCAACTCGAAGACCCGTCGCCAAGCCGACAGATCGCCGTTCAGGCATCCGAGCCGCTCCTTGAAGGAGGTCTTGGGAGATATCGCGGCATTATTGACGAGGGCGTTGAGCGGACCCTCGCCAATCAGCCGCGTCGCCTGGTCGATGAAGGCGGCGACCCCGACCGGATCGGAGAGGTCGGTGGTGATATGGTGCGACCAGTTGGGGTCGCGCTTGCACTCCTCGGGGACGTCGTCGCGACTGCAGGTCACGATACGCCATCCCTCGACACTGAAGCGCTTTACGGTGGCGTGGCCGATACCGCGGCTGGCGCCGGTAAGGACGAGCAGGGGGCGCATTCGAAACGACCTTGAAACCAGAGAGCCGGAAGACCGCAAAATAGCATGACTGCGGCTGGCGGGCCCTTCTGGCTTTCCGCTCTGCGGGCTTGCTCCTAATGCGCCATCAGGACCGGCAGCACGGCATGACCCAGGACCTCATGGGTGGCGCCGCCGAGGATCATCTCCTTCAGGCGGCTGTGCCCGTAGGCGCCCATGACCAGGAGATCGGCGCCAGCCTGGCCGACCTGGTCGAGCAGGATCTGGCCGACCTTGCCCGGACCGGTCGCCGGCGCCTCGATGGAATCAGCGCGAACGCCGTGCCAGGCAAGGTAGCGCACCACCTCGCCGGGGCGGCCGACCGTATGCGATTCGACGGCGGTCAGCACGGTCACGGAATCGGCCTTGGCAAGGAAGGGCAGGCTCGCGCCCAGGGCGCGGGCGGCTTGCGGCTTGCCGTTCCAGGCGATCACGATCTTGCGGCCGATGCTGGGCGCCGCCGCGCTCGGAGCCACCAGGACCGGTCGCCCCGACTGGAGCAGCACGGATTCCAGCGTGACGCTCGCCGGCGCGCCCGCCTTCCGGTCGGAGCGGGCAAGCACGATGAGATCGTGCAGCCTGCCAACCCGGGCAGCCACCTCGTCCTCCCGCCCCTCCTCCTCGCGGAAGGCGATCGTAGCCTTGCCATCGCCGGGCTGGCCGGCGCGACGAGCCTCCAGGGCCTCGAACAGCTTGCGCGCCGCGGCCGCGCGCTCCAGGCTCTCCGCCCGAAAGCCCTCGACCATCTGGTCGAGCATGAGGCCCGACATGCCCTCGCCAATCATCGGCACCAGGCTTTCCGGATCGGGGCGCACATGCAGGAGCTGCAGATGAGCTTCGAAGGCGTCGGCGACCGTCAGGGCCGCGCCGGCAGCCGCTTCGGCCGCCGGCCCGCCGTCGATCAGGCCCAACACCACGCGAACCGACATGGTCCCCTCCCCCGGTTGCCGTCCATACAGTCTAGCAACGCGGCGCCCGGGAGGGGCGGCGAAATGTGAGCTAGCCGAAGGTTTTGCGTCGCTCGAGTATCCCGCTCGGATCCTGGTGGATGATTACCTCTGCCCCCGGATAGGTGGCGAGGATCTCGTCTTCGACCTGGTCGGCGATCCGGTGCGCCTCATAGAGGCTCATCTGTCCGTCCATCTCCAAGTGGAATTGGATGAACATCAACGGCCCGGAGGCGCGGGTGCGAAGCTCATGCAGCGCCTTCACTTCCGGATGGCGGATCGCAATCTGTCGTATCCGTTGGCGCTCCTCATCCGCCAACTCGCGGTCCATCAGCATGTCGAGTGACGAACGCGCAATCCTCCAGGCGGTGTAAAGGATATATCCCGCTATGACCGCGCCGAAGGCCGGGTCGATCAACTTCCAGCCCAAGAGCTCCGTCAACACCAGCGCAAGGATGACGCCGCCATTTACCAGCACGTCTCCGACATAGTGCAGCCGGTCGGCACCGATGGCGAGCGACCCCGTCTTGCGCACGACATGCCGCTGAAAGAGCACGAGCACAGCCGTCAGCAGAATCGAGCCCAGCATTACCAGGATGCCGAGATCACCATTCTCGATCGGCTGCGGACGCCAAAAGCGCCGCACCACCTCGACGATCAGCAGCACCGCCGATCCAGCGACGAAGGCGGATTGTCCAAGTGCCGCCAGAGGTTCCGCCTTCCCGTGCCCAAAGCGATGTTCGCGGTCGGCCGGGGTAAGCGAATGCCGAACCGCCAGGAGAGTGATTAGGGAAGCTGCCACATCGAGCACCGAATCGAGCAAGGTCGAGAGCATGCTGACCGAATCTGTGGCCAGCCAGGCGACTAGTTTGGCAGTGATCAGGATGCCGGCTACCGCAACCGAGGCGTATGTGGCCAAGCGCATGAGCCGCGCCGTCTCGGGCAGGACGGGCACAGATAATGCGGATTTGGTTTCGGCCACTGCGCTCTTCATGGGAACAGACGCTCGATGGTCCAGCTCTCGTCCGGGTTCGCGCGGCTGAAGACAAGACGGTCATGCAGGCGGAAGGCTCCGTGCTTCCAGAATTCGATCCTGAGCGGCGCGATGCGAAATCCCGACCAGAAGGGCGGACGCGCGATTCCGCCCAGCGCAAACTTGGTTGTGTACTCCGCCACCCGTCGCTCGAGCTCGAAACGCCCGGCGAGCGGTCGCGATTGCCGTGACGCCCAGGCGCCGATGCGGCTCGAACGCGGCCGGGTGGCGAAATAGGCGTCCGCTTCCTCATCGCCGACGCGAGCCGCCGTACCCTCCACCCGCACCGAACGGCCCAGCGATTTCCAATGCAGGCAAAGGGCCGCCTTCGGATTCGCCGTCAGTTGTACACCTTTGCGGCTTTCCAAATTCGTGTAAAAGACGAATCCGTCGCGGCCAAAACCCTTAAGCAGCACCATCCGAACCGAAGGTATGCCGTCCGCTCCGACGGTCGCCAGCGCCATCGCATTGGGATCGTTCGGCTCGCTCGCCTCCGCCTCGGCCATCCAGGATGCAAAGAGCGCAAAGGGGTCGTTGCTGTGCTCGATCATGGGTCCGGGCCGAACGGCCGTTCGCAACCGGCCGGCCGCCTCTGATGAACGCTTTCGCAAGGGCTTTAATTCCATGGTTTGCGTCGCCATGTCCACCACCGGCGACTACAATCCTATGTAGGGTGGTGTTCGGACATATGGTAGCCTACCGGTTTTATAGGCCCTAGGAATTGAGGCAACGGACATGAACTATCACACGAGTTGGGTGGCCGCGGTGGCCGCGGCCGCTCTGGCGCTGGGTGGATGCCAGAGTTGGGAATATGGCGAGAAGGAGACGGCCGGCACGGTGATCGGAGGGGTCGGCGGGGCCGTGCTGGGCTCGCAGGTCGGCGACGGCTCGACCCGCCTGGTGGCCACCGCCGCCGGAACCCTGATCGGCGCCTGGATCGGCAATGAGGTCGGCAAGTCCCTCGACCGTGCCGACCAGCAACATGCCGAGCGGAGCGCGAATGCCGCGTTGGAGCGCAACCCGGACGGGCAGGCTACGACCTGGACGAACCCGAATACCGGCCATGCGGGAGCAACCACGCCGGTGCGCACTTACGAGACCGCGCAAGGTCCCTGTCGCGAATATCAAACCTCCGTTGTCATCGACGGTCGTACGCAAACCGCCTACGGCACGGCCTGCCGTGAGCCGGATGGAACGTGGCGGGTCGTAAACTAGGCAGAGTGCGCATCGCAGGCTCCCGCCGCTTGTTGCTGCGGCAGTGTCCAGTTGGATTCAGCACGAAATGAAGGATCCGTATCAGGTTCTGGGGGTCGCCCGCGACGCCAACCAGGAGGCGATCAAGAAGGCGTTCCGCAAGCTCGCCAAGAAGCTTCACCCCGACCTCAACCCCGGCAACAAGAATGTCGAGCAGGAGTTCAAGGAGGCCAACGCCGCCTACGATCTCCTCTCGGACCCGCAGAAGCGTGCGCGCTTCGATCGCGGCGAGATCGACGCCAGCGGGGCCGAACGGCCGGAGCGATCTTTCTACCGCGCCTATGCGGAGGGTGGCGGGCCCGGGCGCGAGGCTGAATTCGCGGAATTTTCGGCGGAGGACATTTTCTCGGAACTGTTCGGGCGGCGGCGCCGCAACCGGCAGTCGTTGCGCATGCGTGGCGAGGATGTCAGCTATACGCTCACAGTCAGCTTCATCGAGGCGGCCAATGGCGTGAAGAAACGCGTCATGCTTGCGGATGGCAAGACCCTCGAGGTCACCATTCCGCCGGGCACCGAGCATGGCCAAACGATCCGGCTGAAAGGTCAGGGTATGCCCGGCGTTGGCGGCGGGCCGGCTGGAGACGCCTATGCCGAGATCCATGTCGAGCCGCATGCCTTCTTCACGCGTAAGGATTCGAACGTACATCTGGAAGTGCCGGTGACCTTGCCGGAAGCGGTGCTCGGCGCCACCATCACCGTACCGACCGTGGACGGCAAGGTCACGGTCAAGGTTCCGCCCGGCTCGAACACCGGCAGCACGCTCCGCCTCAAGGGACGCGGCGTCATCGACCGCAGGAGCGGCGTGCGTGGCGATCAATATGTCACGCTCAAGGTCGTGCTGCCCGAGCAGCCCGATGCCGAACTCAAACAGTTCCTCGGGCGATGGTCGGCCACCCACGTTTACAATCCGCGCGCAAAGCTGGGGGTCTAGAACGTGGGCTCATTAGCGCGCGGCCATAGGCGTATAGACGCAAGCTGGACGAATGCGAGTAGTTGGCCGCGAGCTTGTCATAGCGTGTTGCCACACGACGGCAGTGCTTGATCCTGTTGAAGAGCCGCTCGACCAGATTGCGGGCTCGATAGAGATACGGGCTGAAGCAGACTGGCTGGTTTGCGATTGCTCCGTGGTGGGATGTTGGCCCATGCGCCCTTGTCCGTCGCAAGAGCTCTGATCCAGTCCGCATCATAGCCTCGGTCGGCGAGCAGCATTGTTCCCGACTTCAACCGAGATAGCAGGTTTGCTGCGAGCCGGTTGTCGTGCGCCTCACCAGCCGTCAGCGCAAGGCGGACCGGCAGGCCGTTGGTATCGACCAACGCATAGATCTCGCTGGTCAACCCGCCTCGCGGCCATCCCATGGATTGTCTTCTATTCCGATTGATGCACGCACCATGCTGATGCACCCGGACAATGGACGTGTCGATCATCTGCACGACGGCGTCATGAGCTCCAGCGAGTGCGCTCATGATCTTGGCCAGATGCCCGCCCGCCGCCAGCGAACAAAGCGATAGTAGCAAGTGGTGTATGGGCCGAACTTCAGCGGCAGATCGCGCGGTGCTCCAGATCGAAAGATCTAGAAGATGCCATTGAGAACACGACGGTCATTTACCCGTGGCACGTCGCGCGGCTTGTTGGGCAGCATCGACTTGATGGCAGTCCATTCCTTGTCGGTGAGCTCGTAGGGCATAATTCGGCTTCTTTCAGTCAGGGCTTGAATCACGGCCTAACAGTTGACCTCAGCCCCGCTGCAGGGCCCCTTCGGTCGCTGTGCAGACGCGGAGCTATATCACTCCCCTTGAGTTCTTCGGCTTGTGTCCGATAGCGGGCACTCTTCGTGGGCCGGCAGGGAGTAGCAGAGTTGAATAGCGGGTGAACCCGCTAAGCGCGTTGACGCAGCGCGTTGACCACGGCAAGGAAGGCCGGCGAGGACTGGCGGCGGCTCGGATAATAAAGGTGATAGCCGTTCCAAAACGGAGACCACTTCTCAAGCACGCGCTTGAGCCGCCCATTTTTGAGGTGCGGCAGTGCAATCTCTTCCGGCACATAGGCAAGGCCGAACCCGCCCACGGCTGCATCGATCACGTCGTAGGAATTGTTGAAGACAAGCTGACCGTCGACGCGGATTTTGATTTCCCGCCCTCCCTCCTCGAACTCCCACGCCCAGATCCCGCCGCTGGTTGGGTGGCGCTCTGTGATGCAATTGTGTTGGACGAGATCCTGCGGGTGTGATGGTTCAGACTTCTTCTTGAAGTAGGCTGGCGTGCCGACGGCGGCGAAGCGGATGTCCGGCCCGATGCGGACCGAGATCATGTCCTTGGCGAGTTGCTCGCCCATGCGCACGCCGGCATCAAAGCGCTGGGTCACGATATCGGTCAGGCCATTGTCGCGCGAAAGCTCCACCTTGATGTCAGGAAACTTCGGAAGAAACGTCCTGAGCTTGGGCCAGAGCACACTCCGGATGGCAAAGTCCGAGGCTACGATCCGGATCGTTCCCGCGGGCTTGTCGCGCAGCTCGCTCAAGGCCGCGACCTGCGCTTCGATCTCGTCGAAGCTGGGACCGATGCTGTCCAGGAGACGCTGACCCGCCTCCGTCGGAGCAACCGCGCGCGTCGTTCGCATCAGCAAGCGGACGCCAAGGCGCTCTTCCAATTGGCGAACAGTATGGCTCAGTGCCGATGGTGAGAGGCCAGCCTTCTTGGCTGCGCGCGTGAAGCTGCGCTCACGGGCAACGGCCAGAAAGGCCAGGAGGTCGTTCACATTGTCGCGGCGCAATCATGAATCCATTTCATCGGTGTACGGCGATTATATTGCGGGCAGGGCCGTATCACTAGGCCGCTGTCTGAAACGCGATGCGCTATTTCGGCGCCAACTCGACTCGCACCGTCACCGGGCCCGTCCGGTCGAAGATCGAGACGTCGTCGGTTACCTGCCCGAGGATGACGATGCCCGGCTGAGGCACGCGACCATCCTTGTAATAGATCACGAAGTGATCCGCGCTCCAGAGGCCGAGCGTGCCCTTGGAGAAGCCGGTCTGCCGCGGTACCGTCGGCAGCGGCGAGGGGAGATCGCCGGTCTTCTCCTGGCGGAGATGATCGCGCATGGCGATCGTCACAGGCAGCATCTTGACCAGGGCCCGCGTCGCCTCGTTGTCGACGAGTTCAGCTTTGACCTTTCCCCACTCCGACGAAATGACGATCTGTTGCTGCGCCATGGCGGCGCCCGGCAGGCCAAGCGCCACCGCACCGGCCGTTGCTGCTGTTGTCAAAAATTTTCGCATGCGCGCCTCCCTTGTCCCGGTCAGGCCGCAAGATGCCGGTTGAAGAAGGCTTCGAGCTTGTCCCACGGAATCAGGTTCACGCGGTCATACAGATCGACATGCCCTGCGCCCGACACATAGACCAGTTCCTTGGGCTCGGCCGCGCGCTTGTAGGCGTCCTCGCTGAACTCGCGCGAATGCGCCTGGTCGCCCGTGATGAACAGCATCGGACGCGGCGAGATCGTCTCGATGTCGTCGAACGGGTAGAAATTCATGAACTTGACGTTGCTGGTCAGCGTCGGATGCGTCGTCAGCTTCGGTGAAGAGCCCTTGGGCGTGAATTCGCCGCGCGGCGTGCGGTAGAAGTCATAGAACTCGCGCTGAATCGGATGCGTGTCCGCTTTCAACTCGTGCACCGTGCCGCTCGTGTATTTCTTCTCGCCACCCGTGAACTCGGCATAGCGCTGCTCGGCGGCTTCCGCGATGATCGCCCTGCGCTGCTCAACCGTCTGCGAGTGCCGCAGCGCGTCGCGATTGGCCGCGCCCATGTCGTACATGCTCACCGTTGCAATCGCCTTCATGCGGGGATCGATCTTGGCGGCGCTGATGACGAAGCTTCCGCTGCCGCAGATGCCGATCGCTCCGATGCGGTCGCGGTCAACGAAGGCCTGCGTGCCGAGATAATCCACCGCGGCGCTGAAAGCCTCGGCGTAGAGGTCGGGCGAGACCAGGTTGCGCGGTTGGCCTTCGCTCTCGCCCCAGAAGGGCAGGTCGATCGACATGGCGACGAAACCGCGCTCGGCCATCATAGTGGCATAGAGATTGGCACTCTGCTCCTTCACCGCACCCATGGGGTGCCCGACGATCAGCGCTGGTGCCTTGGCGTTGCGGTTCAGGCCCTTCGGCGTGAAGAGATTGCCGGCAACGTTCATCTCGTATTGGTTCCTGAAGGCGACCTTTTGCAGGTTCACCTTGTCGCTGGTGTAGAAGTTGTTTGCGCCGCTGGACATGTCCTGAGCCTTTGCGATGGATAAATTGACGAGCGGCATCATGCCGAGCGTGGCGACGCTCAAGCCCGTGAGCTTCAACGCATTGCGGCGTCCGAAATCGACGCCGTCGCTGTCTGCGCGATGCGTGCCAGATGTGGTCTTCATGATCCTGTCTCCCCACGTTAGCGCCGCGCTTGTCTCGATCACGAAGATACAGCACGCCCGCTCATCGATTAGTGGGTATAATGTGCTTGTGGTTATGAATGGAGCTCATCAATCGGCCGCGCGGCACTTGATTTGATGAAACCGGTTGGTGGCCTGATGTCCGCTTCTGTCTCTTCGGCGACTTTCCGCGATGTCCGCTTTTTCGCGGCTTTCGGGGACAAGCGACATCGGGCGCCTGATCCGAGCGCCAGATTTATGAGTACGCGCCCTAGCGACCGCGCTTATGACGCGCCGGCGGCGTGTTGGCGCGTCATCGGCAATGGCTGGCCCCTTTGGTGCAGAAGCAGGCGTTTGACCGGCACCCGCATCGCTTCCCGCTCCGCCTCCTTGACCTCGGCCAGAATCTCCTCGAGTTGTGCCGGCCAGTCGGCATCGGGAGCCAACGAGGAGGATGGCGCGGCGTCGGCCGGCGTTGGGGTCAGGTCCAAGCCGCGATAGAGGTCGCCGACCGTCAGTTCCTCGAGATCGCGTGAAAGCACCCAGTCGCCCCGCAGCGTGCGCTCGATGAAGCCGCCCTGGCTCAACGCCTGCAGCTCGCAATCCACCCATTTGATCGGGGCCGCCAGCCCGTCAATCAACTCTTCCTGTGCAATCGGCCCCTGCTCGCGGCTCGCTTCAAGCATCCGATTCAAGAGCACCAGCGCAAGGGTCAGCCGTTCTCCGGGGCGCGGGTTGCGCTCGGGCTCCTTCAACGCGTTGGCGGACTGCCACTCCGGCAAAGCGGCTGCAAGCTCCGCGCCCAGCAACGTCACCGCCCAGCATAGGTACATCCAGACCAGAAAAATCGGGATCGCCGAAAGCGCGCCGTAGATGCTCTGGTAGGTCGGAAACTCCCGCAAGTACGCGACATATCCGACTTTCAACAGCTCGAAGAGGATGGCCGCGGCGAAACCCGCGGCCAGGGCATGGCGCCAACGTACGGGTCGATTCGGCGCAATCGTGTAGAGCAGCGTGAAGGCAAGCGTTCCAATACCGAAGGGGATCAGCGAGCTTATCAACCTGCGCAATCCACGATCGCCGGTGAGTTCCGAATAGATCGAGCCGGACAGCGACAAAGCGGTCCCGAACAGGATGGGACCGAGCGAGATGATGGTCCAGTAGACGAGCACTCGTAAGAGAATCGGGCGCTCCTTCTTAACCCGCCAAATCTGGTTGAATGCGGAGTTGATCGTCGACAGGAGCATGATCGAGGTAAAGGCAAGGCCGAGGATGCCGACGCTCGTCGCTTTGCCGGCATTTTCAACGAAGCTGGTCAGCGCGGAAGTGACCGCCGCGCCCGCCTGCGGCACCAGGTTTTGCAAGATGAAAGACTGGATGCGGGCGTGGATGTCGTCGAAGGCCGAAAATCCGGTGATGAAGCCCAGCGCGAGGGTCAGGAGCGGCACAATGGCAAGCAGCGTCGTGTAGCTGAGCGAGGCGGCGAGCGTCAGGCACCCGTCCCGCTGGAAACGGCAGAGCGCATACCAGAGGAGGCTGCCCGTGCCCCAAATCACCCGCCGAACGTTCGCCGTACCCTTCATCCGATGACGGTCCCTGGTCTCCGGTCTTAGCCTACCCCCCCCCTTCAGCAACGCCTGGAACGCTCTTCGGGCTCGTGGCCAAGGCGAATGAATGAGGCGGCGGGCTTGCTTTCCCCTCCCGGACCTTCCGTGTAGGATGCGCCCCGTTCGCAAGAATAGGCGTAACTGCTGGAGGGTGATGAGACAGAGAATGGCGCAAGGCACGCTGATGACCGGCAAGCGGGGGCTCGTGATGGGGGTCGCGAACGAGCGGTCGATCGCCTGGGGAATCGCCAAGGCGGTCGCCAGCCAAGGGGCGGAGCTTGCCTTCACCTATCAGGGCGAAGCCCTGGAAAAGCGGGTGCGGCCACTGGCGCAGTCCGTGGGCGCCGGCATTCTGCTGCCTTGCGACGTCGGCGAGGATGCCAGCCTCGATGCGGTGTTCGACTCATTGGGACGCGATTGGGGCCGGCTGGATTTTCTCGTGCATGCCATTGCCTATTCGGACAAGGAAGAGCTGAAGGGCCAGTATCTCGCCACCAGCCGGCGCAATTTCGCCCAAACAATGGACATCTCCTGCTATTCCTTCACCGCCTGCGCGCAGCGCGCGGCACCGCTGATGCGCGAGGGCGGGAGCCTCCTCACCCTCACCTACTACGGCGCCGAGCGCGTGATGCCGCACTACAACGTCATGGGCGTCGCCAAGGCGGCGCTGGAGGCAAGCGTGCGTTATCTCGCTGCCGATCTCGGCGGGCGCAATATCCGCGTAAATGCCATTTCGGCCGGACCGATCAAGACCCTGGCCGCCTCCGGCATCGGCGATTTCCGCTATATCCTGCGCTGGAACCAACTCAACGCGCCTCTGAAGCGCAACGTCACCATCGAGGATGTCGGCGGGGCCGCCCTGTTCCTGCTTTCCGACTTGGGTGCGGGCGTCACCGGCGAGGTCCACCATGTCGACGCCGGCTATCACGTCGTCGGAATGTTGGCCACCGATTCGGCCAAGGAGCTGAGCGAGTTGCTCGCCGGCTTCGAGATCAAGGAGTAGGAGCCGCCGCCATGGCCGGCAACGGCTTCGGCCATCTGTTCCGCTTCACCAGTTGGGGCGAGAGCCACGGACCGGCAATCGGCTGCGTGGTCGAGGGCGTGCCGCCTCTGATCCCGCTCGCCGAGGCCGATATCCAGAAATGGATGGACCGCCGCCGGCCAGGGCAGTCGCGATACACCACGCAACGGCGCGAATCGGACCGCGTGCAAATTCTCTCCGGCGTCTTCGAGGGTCAGACCACCGGCACCCCGATCGCGCTCGAGATCGAGAACGAGGACCAGCGGTCCAAGGATTACTCGGCGCTGAAGGACCGTTTCCGCCCGGGCCATGCCGATTACACCTATTGGGCCAAATACGGCATCCGCGATTATCGCGGTGGTGGCCGCTCCTCGGCGCGAGAAACCGCCGTTCGCGTCGCGGCGGGGGCAATCGCAAGGGCGGTGCTCGATCATGTGCTCGGCCGGCCCGTCATCATTCGCGGGGCGCTGATCCAGGTCGGCCCGCATGCGATCGACCGCGCGCGCTGGGATTGGGAGGAGACCGAGCGTAATCCCTTCTGGTCTCCGGACCCGGCAATCGTCCCGGTCTGGGAGCAATTCATCGATGGCGTGCGCAAAGCCGGCTCTTCGGCCGGAGCGATGATCGAGATTTGCGCCGAAGGAGTTCCCGCCGGGCTCGGGGCCCCGGTCTACGACAAGCTCGATGCCGATCTTGCGAAGGCCATGATGAGCATCAATGCCGTCAAGGGCGTCGAGATCGGCGCCGGATTCTCAGCCGCGCGCCTCTCCGGCGAGAAAAATGCCGACGAGATGCGCATGAATCCGGACGGGTCGGTGCGATTCCTCTCCAACAATGCCGGCGGGATCCTCGGCGGCATCTCGACCGGACAGGACATCGTCATTCGCTTCGCCGTCAAGCCCACCAGCTCGATCCTGAATGCGCGGCGCAGCGTGACCGTGTCGGGCGAGGAGATCGAACTGAAGACCACCGGGCGACACGATCCCTGCGTCGGAATCCGCGCGGTGCCGGTCGGAGAGGCGATGATGGCGGCGGTGCTCGCCGATCATCTGTTGCGACATCGCGGGCAGATCGGAGCCTTCGCCCAATGAGGTTCATACGCATCCTCTTCCGTATACTGGTCGGAGTGCTGGCGGTGATCGGTCTGGCGACCCTGCTGCTGGCCGTCGGCGTCGGCACGATCGGCTGGCGCCTTGCCACGGGCGAGCAGCGAGAAGTGCCGAGCGAGGCGGTGCTGGCTCTCGATTTGAGGCACGGGGTCGTCGAGCGTGTGCCGACCAGCTTCTTTGGCGAGCTGGATGGGCAGATCGTGTTGCATCAGGCGGTGGCGGCGATCGCGACAGCCGCCGAGGATTCGCGCATTACCGCCCTCATTGCCCGGCTGGGCGGAACTTCGATGAGCTATGCCCATGCCCAGGAGTTGAGCGCCGCGATACGCGGATTCAACCGGTCGGGCAAGCTCAGCTACGCCTTCGCCGAGAGTTTCGGAGAAGGCGGCGATCCAAACGCCGACTACCTGCTTGCAAGCTCCTTCTCGGAAATTTGGATGCAGCCCTCCGGAGAGTTCGGCGCGGTCGGCATTCTGATCGAGCAGCCCTTCCTGCGCGGCCTGCTAGAGAAGCTCGGCGTAGAGGCGCAGCTCGACCAGCGCCGGGAATACAAAGGCGGCGCCGACATCTTCGTGGCGGTCGAGATGTCGGAGGCGCAGCGTGAAAATCTGCAACGGCTTGCCGAATCGCTGCGCGCGCAGCTCGCCGGCGCAATGGCGGAAGGACGAAAGCTTGGCTCCGATGCGGCGCTGCGGCTTGTCGACACCGGACCCCATGGCGCAGAGGAAGCGCAGGCGGCGGGACTGATCGATCGCCTCTCCTACTGGAGCGATCTTACCGATCTGCTCGATCCGAAAGGCGATCGGATCCTGGATATTGCAGACTACATCCGCACGCTGCCGCAGCCGCCCGACGATGCCGCTGAGCTGGCGCTGATCGTCGCCTCAGGACCGATCATGGGTGGCAGCTCCGATCCGCTGATCGGCGAGGAGGTGGCCGCAGCGGACGATCTCGTGACCGCGATCCGCGATGCGGCGGAGGAGAGCGACATCGCCGCGATCCTGCTGCGCATCGACAGCCCCGGCGGATCCTATGTCGCCTCCGACACGATCTGGCGGGAGATCGTTCGCGCCAAGGAGAAGAAGCCGGTGGTCGTGTCGATGGCGGGCGTCGCCGCCTCGGGGGGCTATTTCATCGCCGCGCCAGCAAGCGCCATTCTCGCCGATCCGGGCACGGTCACCGGTTCGATCGGCGTCTACGCCGGCAAGTTCGTACTGAGCGAGCTGTGGGAGAAGCTCGGCGTCAAATGGGGACGGATCGAGGGTGGCGCCAATGCCGGAATCTGGAGCGCCAATCAGCCCTTCACGCCGTCACAGTGGGAGAAATTCCAGACACAGCTCGACCGTACCTATGCCGATTTCCTCGATAAGGTGCGCGAGGGTCGCAAGCTCGATCTGACGAAGGTCGAGGCCGCCGCCGGCGGTCGCATCTGGACCGGCGAGGATGCGCTCAATGCCGGTCTCGTGGATCGGCTGGGCGGCCTCGCGGAGGCAGTCGAGGTTGCCAAGGAATTGGCCGGCATCGCGGCCGAACGCAAGGCTGCGCTCGTTCCCTTCCCGGCCGAGCGCGATTTCTTCGAACTGTGGACCGAGGAGCTGCTCGGGGTCCGTGCGCCGGCGCTCAGGCGCTCGATCGCCACGGTACTGCGCACACTCGATGCCGTCGCGCCCGTGGCCGAGCGCCTCGCGCCCTTGCTCGAGGGCGGCGACCAGCGCCTAATGGCGCCGCCGACGACTATCCGCTGAAAGGGGAGAGGGAGGGATAGTCGCGCCACGACGGGAAGGTCAGGGTCAGCGAGGCAGATGACTTGGGCGCACCTCCGGAAGCACTGTCGAACGACCTATCCCGCAGCCGGCCAAGAGCGTCCATAGGAGCGCGGCGAGCGTGACTGCCGTCATTCGCAACATCATGGGAGCCGATGTCTCAAGGGGTCAGCGCGAGAGGCTCTTCGCCGGGGTCATCTGCGCCGGACCAGGGCCGGTCGATTGCGCTTCAAGCGTTTGCGTGATCGCGTTTACGGAGCATTTTGACCGTAAGACTTTCGCTCACGCCGGGTTTCGACCACGGGCAGACCGCGAGGCAGATGCCGCAGGTACCTGCACGCAGGCAGATGGAACATCACCTCCATAAAGATGTGCGGAACAAAGGGATCGAATGTGTGATGGATCGGCTGAGGTTGGCGGAAGGTCGTTTTTCCGAGGCCATTGATGGCGTGCGCGGCGACCCGTCTTGGATCGAGAAACCGATGCCTTTGAAGACACCAAGTCCCGTAGTCGTCGAGGTCTGCTCGACCACAGCCCCGATCGTGTTTAACCCTTCACCGCCGCAATCAAGAATTCCTTGTTTCCCTCGGGCCCGGTGATGGGGCTTTGCGTCAGCCCCAACACGCGCCAACCGGGCAGACGGCCGATCCAAGCGGCGATCCGCTCGCAAACCTCCCGATGCAAAGCCGGATCGCGAACGACCCCGCCCTTGCCGAGGCGCGCCTTGCCCACCTCGAATTGCGGCTTGATAAGAGCGATCAATCTGGCGCCGGGCTTGGCCAGTTTCAGCGGCGCGGGCAAGACCGTCTCGAGCCCGATGAAGCTCACGTCGCAGACGATGAGGTCGACCGGCTCCGGCACCTCATCATGCGTGAGATTGCGGGCATTTATCCGCTCCAGCACCACCACGCGCGGGTCCTGCCGCAGCTTCCAGGCGAGCTGTCCACGCCCGACATCGACCGCGTAGACTTTGGCCGCGCCCCGCGCCAGCAGCACGTCGGTGAAGCCACCCGTGGAGGCGCCGATATCGACGCAGACGAGACCGGCCGGATCGATGCCGAAATGCCTGAGCGCGTGATCGAGCTTGATGCCCCCACGCGATACCCAGGGATGATCCTGGCCCTTCACCTCCAGCGCCGCGTCCAATCGCAGCACCGTACCAGGTTTGTCGATGCGGACCGTGCCGCTGAATACAAGGCCGGCAAGGATCATGGCCTGCGCCCGAGCTCGGCTTTCAGCAAGCCCACGCTCGACCAGGATCTGATCGACACGCTTCCGTTCGGGCGTGGTCATGGGGTTGTGGCCGCGATCAAGGCGCGGCTCTTCTTGCCGAATCGCCGACCCAATACCGCCCCCCGCCACACAGCCGCCAATGCGTTCGCGCCAAACCGGCTCATCATCACCAAGTTCGCGCGCGTCATTGCCATCTCGACCAAGGTCGCAGCCGTGATCGACAGGCGTCGCCGCCTTAGGCGGCGCCAAGATCAAGCCCGCGCGGGCGCGACGGTGCCGGTTCGTCCCAGGGCGGCGAGCGCGGTCATGACGATGGCACGGGAATCCAGCCCCGCCTCCTCATACTGGCGCTCGGGCTTGTCATGCTCGAGGAATCGATCGGGCAAGACCATCGGCCGAAAGGTAAGGCCGGAGTCGAGCTGGCCGCTCATCGCCAACTCGTGGGCGACCTGCGATGCGAAGCCGCCGATCGATCCTTCCTCGATGGTGATCAACACCTCATGGGCGCCGGCCAGGCGGCGCAGGAGATCGCGGTCGAGCGGCTTGGCGAAGCGGGCATCGGCAACAGTGGCCGAAAGTCCGCGCGCCGCCAACTCCTCGGCCGCCTTCATGCATTCCTGCAGCCGCGCGCCGAAGCTGAGCAGCGCCACCGCCGATCCTTCCTTAAGCACGCGGCCCTTGCCGATGGGGAGTGGCGATCCGCGCTCGGGCAAGGCAACCCCGGTCCCCTCTCCGCGCGGATAGCGCAGGGCCGATGGTCGATCGTCGATCGCAGCGGCTGTTGCAACCATATGCATCAGCTCCGCCTCGTCGGCGGCCGCCATGATCACGAAATCGGGCAGGCAGCCGAGATAGGCGATGTCGTAGGCGCCGGCATGGGTCGGCCCGTCCGCGCCGACCAGGCCCGCGCGGTCGATCGCGAACCGGACCGGCAGCCGCTGGATCGCTACATCGTGCACCACCTGATCATAGGCCCGCTGCAAGAAGGTCGAGTAGATCGCCGCGAAAGGTTTCAGCCCCTCGGACGCCAGTCCGGCGGCGAAGGTTACCGCGTGCTGCTCGGCGATCCCCACATCGAAGCAGCGCTTGGGAAATCGCTCTGCGAAGAGATTGAGGCCCGTGCCGGAGGGCATGGCGGCAGTGATGGCGACGATCTTCTCGTCCGCCGCAGCCTCGGCGATCAGCGCTTCGGCGAATATCTTCGTATAGCTCGGCGCCTTGGTCGGGCTCTTGGCCATGGCGCCGGTGATGACGTCGAACTTGGTGACGCCGTGATACTTGTCCTCCGAGGCCTCCGCCGGCGGATAGCCATGACCCTTGCGGGTGAGCACATGCACTAGGATCGGCCGCTCGCCCTTGGCGTCGCGGACATTGCGCAGCACCGGCAGAAGATGGTCGAGATTGTGGCCGTCAATCGGGCCGACATAGTAGAAGCCCAACTCCTCGAAAAGAGTGCCGCCGGTGACGAAGCCTCGGGCGAATTCCTCGGCGCGCTTGGCCGCCTGCTCGAAGGGCTTGGGAAAGGCGCGCGCCATTTGCTTGGCGATGTGGCGGATGCCGCGATAGGAGCGCGAGGAGATGAGGCGCGAGAGATAGGCGCTCATCGCTCCGACTGGCCGAGCGATCGACATGTCGTTGTCGTTGAGGATGACGATCAGCCGCGTGTCGGTCGCCGCCGCATTGTTCATCGCCTCATAGGCCATGCCGGCGCTCATCGCCCCGTCGCCGATGACCGCCACCACATTGCGGTCCCCGTGGCTGAGGTCCCGCGCCACCGCCATGCCGAGTGCGGCGGAAATAGAGGTGGAACTGTGAGCCGCGCCGAAGGGATCGTATTCGCTCTCCACGCGTCGCGTGAACCCGGAAAGGCCCCCGCCCTGACGCAGCGTACGGATGCGTTCGCGTCGACCGGTGAGGATCTTGTGGGGGTAGGACTGGTGGCCCACATCCCAGACCAGCCGGTCGGTCGGGGTGTCGAATACATAGTGCAGCGCAACCGTCAATTCGACCACACCCAGCCCCGCGCCGAGATGGCCGCCAGTCACCGAGACCGCGTCGATCATTTCGGCTCTCAGCTCCCGGGCCAACTGCGGCAGCTGCTCCACCGAGAGCCGCCTCAGGTCCGAGGGCAGACGGACGGTATCGAGCAAAGGGGTCTTGCTGGTCTCGTTCACGAGGATATCACCGCACAGTTTGTCTTCATTTCAGGTAAAATCGTCATCGGCAAAGTCAGTTGCGGCGGTCGACCACAAAGCGCGCCACGGCGCGCAGAGGGTCTGCCTTCTCCTTAAACAAATCAAGATGGCCGACCGCCTGGCCGGCCAGAATGCGCGCCTGCTCTCGCGCCCGCTCCACGCCGAGCAGCGAGACAAAGGTCGCCTTGCCCGCGTCATGATCCCGTCCAGTGGGCTTTCCAGCGGCATCGGCATCGCCCTCGACGTCAATCAGATCATCGGTGATCTGGAAGGCCAGCCCCAGATCGTGGGCATAGGCCCGTAGCGCCTTGCGTGGCGTTTCGGCCGCATGGCCGAGAATTGCGCCGGCCTCGCAGGAAAGCGCAATGAGCTCGCCGGTCTTGAGCCGCTGGAGCCGGGAGACCGCGCCGATATCCAGCTCCTGGCGCTCGGCCGCGAGGTCGAGCATCTGCCCTCCGACCATACCTTGCGTGCCCGCGGCGCGTGCAAGCGAGCCAACCAACTCGCAACGCACCATGGGATCGCCGTGCGTCTCCTCCTCGGAGAGGATCTCGAAGGCCAACGTCAGCAACGCATCACCCGCCAAGACCGCGGTCGCCTCGTCGAACTGACGATGCAGCGAAGGCCTGCCGCGCCGGGTATCGCTGTCGTCGAGCGCGGGCAGATCGTCGTGGATGAGGCTGTAGCAATGCACCAACTCGACCGCCGCCGCTACGCGCAGGGCGCAAGATCGCTGCACCCCGAAAAGTTCCGCACTGCACAGTACGAGATAGGGCCTCAGCCGCTTGCCCGGGCCGGTCGCGGCATAGCGCATGGCCTCCACCACTTTGGCTTCCGGACCATCGGGAAGCGGCAACGCCATGTCGAGCGCCCGCTCCACATCGGCGGCCGCTTCCCTCAGGCTGCGCTCGAACGAGATCATGCTGCGAACCGGTTCCGCGTTACTCGCGGTCCATTGGCTCGACGCCGATCTCGCCTTGGGGACCAAAGCTGATCCGCTCGACCTTCAGCCGGGCCTCGGCCAGCTTGGCCTCGCAGTGCCGCTTCAGATTGGCGCCGCGCTCATAGGCCTGGATGGCGTCATCGAGGCGGCTTTCGCCCTTTTCGAGCTGTCGCACCAGCTCCTCCAGCTGCTTCAGCGCCTCCTCGAAGCTGAGCGCCGCGATATCGGCGGGGATCTCGTGATCGGCCACTAGAAAAAGCCTCCCCAGATGGGGCGCGGAGTGTAGTCGAGCGCCTCCGGGTCGAGCAAGGACACGCCCGAAAGCCTGCTCGACGCGGACCTGCCCGGTCAAAGGGGATACCGGCTGATCGGCAAATTTGTGGCGGATGACGGTATTTTTCTTGCTTTTTGGTGGATTTTTGGTGTTTCCCGCCTCGATCCGCGAGTCCCTCAGGTCGGCTTCCATTCAAGGGATGTCATCACTATCGAACGGCCCTGCAGGCTCGAAGCTCTGCCTCACACCGATTCGACGCGCATCAAGAGGTGAGCCGAGGCTCTAGAAGGCAATCGTCCTCAAGCGGCACGATCGGGGTGAAGTCGCGGTGATGCTTGTGGTCTGGGCGCTGGAATCTCGTCTGCCGATTGCTTGTCGGATTGACGATCAGCGAAAAAATGCGTCGGCTCCAGGGCGACAGGTTCGGCGGAGAGGCATGTACCATGACATCCCCGAAAATCAGGACCGTACCCTTGGGCCCGGTGGCCGAAACAAGCCCGTTCCGGTCGGCAAGGCGCGCGACGGTGTCGCGATCGACCACCCAGAGCGGATAGCTGGTCGAGCTGGTGTCGAGCGTGGCCGGTGCCGGCCCCTCGCGATGCGACCCCGGAATGAAATAGAGCGGGCCATTGAACTCGGTGACGTCGTCCAGAAACAGATGCAAGTTGAGCGCCAACGGGGCGCGAACCCCGTCCTCATGGGAATGCGTGGCGAAATCATAGTGCCATTGCCAGGCTTCGCCTTCGAAAGCGTCTTTCATATTGACCTTCACCTGCTGGGCGTAGAGCTCGTCGCCCAAGATTTGCAGCGCCGGTCCGATCAATCGCGGATGTCGGACCAGCTTGGCGAATGCCGGGCTTCGAAGGTGCAGGCCCATGGCCGTCCGCACCACCCCGCCCCGTTTCTCGCGGATGTTGGCGGGATTCTCCTCGGCAAGCAGCGGCTCAAGCTCAGCGCACAGAAAGTCCACCTCGCCTTCGGAGAAGAGATTCGGAAGAACCAGCAGTCCCGTCTCGTTGAACCGGGTGAGAAGAGTGTCGCTCAGTCTCATCGGCGCCCTCATGCCCCTACCCGCATCTTCCGGACCCGAGAATAGGGGGCAATGGGGCAGCGTAGCTCAGTCGGCCCGGTTCCGTGGACTGAATTCGCACAGACGAGACCGCGGCGACGGTCCCGGGGCGCTGGCTCATGTCACGCAATGCCACTACGCTTGCCTGGTTCGGGCTCGATGCCGCTGATGACGAAAGAGCCTTGGATGATATTCTTCAATTGACGGCCTGCGCCCCTTGGGATGCGGCAGTTCAGCCGCATGTCAGTTCGATACGCTTCAGGCCAAGGAACAGCTTCACCAGGTTGAGGTCGGCAAGAGTGGATTCCAAACGGCGGCATACTGAGCGTGACCGGGATCGCCTTCGCAGACCCACCTCGAGTGAGAAGATCATGATCGTACCGAACCTAGCGACGATTCGTGCCAGGCCACCGCGGTGACTACGGTAGTTCTCGGTGCCGGCATCGTCGGCGTAACCACTGCCTATTACCTGGCTCGCCTCGGCGACGAGGTCATTGTTGTTGATCGCCAGCCAGCGGTCGGGTTGGAGACCAGCTTCGCCAACGGCGCCCTGGTGACGGTCAGCATGTCGGACCCTTGGGCCGCACCGGGTATACCTGCATTGATCTTGAAGCATCTCGGGCGTGAGGACGCGCCGTTCCTACTGAGGCCCAGGGCGCTGCCGGCTATGGTGGGTTGGGGCCCACGCTTTCTGCGCAACTGCACCCCGGCGCGCTGGCGCGAGAATACCGAGACCATCCTGCATCTCGCTGTCTACAGCCGCGATGCGCTTAAGGAAGTAACCGCTGAAACCGGGATCGCCTACGACCACTGCGACCGCGGAACTCTGCGCGTATACCCCAACGCGGCTTCGCTGGCGAAGGCTACGAAGGGTGCACAGATTTACCGCGAACTGGGCCAACCCGCCGAGCTATTGGATGCGGACGGTTGCATCGCGCTCGAACCTGCTCTTGAGCCCGTCAAGCATAAGTTGGCTGGCGGCATGCACTATACCGGCGATCTCAGCGGCGATTGCCTGCGGTTCACTCAGTCGCTGGCGCTGGAGGCAGAAAAGCGTGGCGTCGGATTCCGCTTCCGAACGGAGGTGACCGGATTCGAGACTGACGGTCGGACCGTCACGGCCGTTCGCACCGATCAAGGGCTCATCGGCGGTGCAAGGTTCGTGCTCGCCTGCGGGAGCCACAGTTCGATACTCGCACGCCTGCTCAATATTCGGCTGCCGGTGCTGCCGGTTAAAGGCTATTCACTCACGCTGCCGGTGGGCGGATGGAACAACGCACCGGCACTGCCAATCATTGACGATCATCGGAAAATCGCGGTGACGCCGCTGGGCGAACGCATCCGGCTGGCGGGCACAGCCGAGTTCACAGGGTTCGACACGACCCCGAACTTGCGCCGTGCCGACATGCTGATGGGTGCATTCAAGGCGCTCTTTCCGAACTATCCGAAGAGCGGCGAGGTGCAGCATTGGCAGGGATTGCGCCCGATGACACCCGATGGACGGCCGATCCTTGGCCGGACGCGCTACTCGAATTTCTACCTAAACACCGGGCATGGGCCGCTCGGCTGGACGCTGGCCTGCGGCTCGGCAAAGGCTCTCGCCGATCTCATGAGCGACGGCCGGCCGCAACTCGATCTTTCCGGTTTCTCGGCCGATCGGTTCTGAGCGATTCTCGTTCGAGCCGCCATCGCGCAAGACGCGGCGTTTGCCGATGGCTTAGCCCGGAAAGTGGCATTCTGCCTGTTGCATCGAGCCGAGTTGAACCAGCGAAGGCGCCACCCGGCGGCAAATATCTTGCGCCTTGGCGCAGCGAGGGTGAAATCGGCACCCGCTCGGAATGTTCAGCGGACTCGGCACTTCGCCCGATAAGCCCGGCTTGCGGCGCCGGCGTTGCGGCACCACGCGCGGGATCGACTTCACGAGGCTTTGCGTATAGGGGTGCGCGGGATGCTCGAATACCTCTTCGGTGCGTCCAATCTCGACGATTCGCCCGAGATACATGACCGCGACCCGCGTCGACACGTGGCGGACCACCGAAAGGTCATGCGCGATAAACAACATTGTGAGGCCAAGCCGCAAACGCAGATCCTGAAGTAAATTGAGGATCTGTGCTTGGATCGATACGTCGAGCGCTGCGATCGGTTCGTCAAGCACGAGGAAGCTTGGGGCAAGAGCCAAGGCCCGCGCCAGTCCGACCCTTTGGCGCTGGCCGCCGCTGAGCGCGCGCGGCCAGCGTTGAGCCAACTCCGATCCTAGCCCGACGAGGCTCAGCAATTCCCGCACGCGCGCCGGAACCTGCGGCTCTGAGCACATCTGGTGGAATCGCAGGACCTCGGCAAGCGTCTGCTCCACGGACATGCGTGGATTGAGCGAGGAGAACGGATCCTGGAACACCATTTGCAGACGCCGGCGCATCGATTGCAATGCCGCGGCATCCAGCGCCAGCAGATCTTGTCCCTCGAACAGAATGCGGCCGCGGCTCGGCCGCACAATGCGCAGAATGGCCCGGCCAAGCGTGGTCTTGCCGCAGCCGCTTTCACCCACCAGGCCCATCACCTCGTTGCGGCGGATTTCGAGATTCACGCCGTCAACCGCGCGCAGGCGTGGCGCCTGCCGCCCACGCAGCAGATCAATGAGGCCGCGTCGAGCCGCGTACTCGACCTCGAGGCTGTCGATCGCGAGCACGATCTTGCCGTCGCCCTGATTCAGCTCCATCAGATGGCGGTCCCGATTCGCTCTGGATGAAGACAGGCGCTGGCATGGCCTGGCTTCAGCGTGCGCAGAGCGACAGGCGTCGACCGGCAATCGTCGGATGCGACCGGGCAGCGCTCAGCGAAAGGACAACCGGGGCCGAGCTGCAGCAGCTCCGGCGGCTGGCCGCGCACTGGCCGCAACCGACCATCTGAGGTCCGGCGGTGCGGCAACGAGCCCAGCAGACCCACGGTATAAGGGTGCAGCGGCTGCTCGAACAGCTCGCGAGTGGGCGCCAGTTCCACGATGCGGCCGGCATACATGACGGCGACCTCGTCACAGGTCTCGGCCACCACCGCCATGTCGTGCGAAACGAGCAGCAGCGCCATGCCAGTCCGCTCCTGCAATTCGACCAGGAGAGCAAGGATCTGGTCTTGTATCGTAACGTCCAGCGCAGTGGTGGGCTCGTCCGCCAGCAGTAGCCGTGGCTCGCCGGCCATTGCCATGGCGATCATGGCCCGCTGCAGCATGCCGCCCGACCACTGGTGCGGATATTCGTGAAAGCGCTGCTCCGGGCTCGGGATGCCGGCGAGACGCATCAATTCAATGCCCCGTGCGCGCGCGGCCGACGCGGACAGGTCATGCAGACCCTCGACGATTTGATTGCCCACCGGCCATACCGGGTTGAAGCCGCTCATCGGGTTCTGGAAGATCATCGCGATCTGACGGCCTCGAATGCGGCGCATCTCCTCCTCGTCCAACCGCAACAGATCACGGCCATCGAACCGTACTTCACCGGCGCTGATAAACCCCGGAGGCGACGGGATGAGTTTCAGAAGCGCTCGGCACAAGACCGATTTGCCGCTCCCGGACTCGCCGACAATGCCAAGCGTGCGCCCAGCCTCGAGGCTCAGCGACACTCCGTTGTTCGCGCGGATCGTACCGCTTGGTAGCCGGAATTCGGTCACCAGCCCATCGACTGCCAACAGCGGCGCCGCAGGTTTCCTTGCGGGCGGTCCCTCCGCCATCAGATCGGCTGGGGTGGAGGACGCGCTCAAAGCAGGCTGCGCTGGCGCTGACCCAGGCGGTGAGCCAGACCGTCACCGATCAGACTGAGTCCGGCGCCTGTGATCACGATGGCAAGGCCGGGCAGGGTCGAGATCCACCAGGCGTCAAAAATGAAGTCCCGACCTTCGGCTACCATCGCACCCCATTCCGGCAGCGGCGGCTGCACGCCGAGGCCGAGAAAACTGAGGCCTGACACGAGCAGGATGTTCAGCACGAAATCGGCCATCGAGAACACGATCGAGGAATTGATGATATTGGGTAACGCATGGCGGAAAATCACCCGGCTCGTGGGATAGCCCAGCGTCCGCGCGGCCAGTACATAATCCTTGCCGCGCTCCACCAGCATCTCGGCCCGCGCCAGGCGCGCATACATGGTCCAAGCAACCAGGAATACCGCGATATAGATGTTGTGAATGCCGGGGCCAAGAATCGCAATGATGACAATGATGAGAACCAAGAACGGAAACGCCACCGCGATGTCCAAGAGGCGCATCAACACGCTATCGAAATAGCCACCGAAATAGCCGGCGAGCGCGCCGAGCATGACGCCGTATGTCATCGGCACATAGGTGGTGAGAAATCCGATCTCGAGGTCGATTCGGATACCATAGAGAACACGTGCCAGCACATCACGGCCCACCATGTCCGTGCCGAACGGGTGAGCCCAACTCGGCGGGAGCAGAAATTGGGTTAGATCCTGCGCAAAAGGATCGTAGGGCGTGAGCCAAGGCGCGAATATGCCGGCCAGCACGATCACGGCGAGGATCGACGAGCCGATCCTGAGCGACGAGGGCCATTTTCCAAGCTCGGCCCGCACGGCCTGCGCAAGAGGTGCCGGTGCGACGGCCGCCATCTCCTACTCCCGCAGAACGCGGCGGTCGATCAGCATGTAACTGAGATCCGCCAATAGATTGATGACCATGACCAGGACGGCGAAGACCAGAGCCAGACCCTGGATGACCGGGTAATCGCGGAACCCCACCGCTCTCACCAGCAGCGAGCCCAGGCCCGGAAATGCAAACACATACTCCACAACCACCGCACCGCTCAGCAACCAACCGATATTGACCGCCAGCACGGTTATGACCGGAATGAGCGCGTTGCGCAGCACATGTTTGAAGAGAATCCGCCGACGACTGAGCCCTTTGGCTCGCGCCACCTCGATGTAGTCGGCCGTCATCACGTCGAGCATCGCCGAACGCAGCGACTGCACCAACATCGGCGCCAGGAAGAGGGCAATCGTGGTCGACGGCAGGAAGAGATGCCAGAGATGCTCGACGAAGGTGCGGCCATAGCCCGAGACGGGAAACCAACTCAGCGTGACGCCGAAAAACAGCATCAGCAACAGCCCCACCCAGAATGGCGGCATGGCGAAACCGACCATGCTGGCCAGCCTGATCGCATGGTCGACGGGCCGCTCCGCGTGCAACGCCGACACCACCGCCAGGGGGAGTGCCATGAGCACGGCCAGCACCGCGCTGTACGCCAGCAGGAAGATGGAAGGACCGAGCCGCTCACCGATGATGTCGTGAACCGGCGCCTTCTGAACGATCGACGTGCCGAGGTCGCCGACGATAGCTCCGCCGACGAACCGCAAATACTGCACCGGCAGAGGTCGATCCAGCCCCAATTCCTTGTGTGCGGCTTCGAGCACCGCTGGCGTGGCGCGTCCGTGCATCATTATCTGAACCGGATCGCCCGGCACCAGATGAATTGCAAGGAAGGCGATCAGCGACACACCGATCAGCACCGGCAGCATCTGAAGCAGACGCCCAATGATGTATTCGATGATCGGCAATGGGAAACTCGCCCAGAAATCGCGGCCGGAGGCAGTTGCCTCCGGCCACGGATTTATTCCCGGCTCACTTGTCGACCCAAACGTCTTTGATCCACCACCAGCCATTCGCAAGCTGGCGCCATCCCTTGACATACGGGTGATAGGCGTTCACCGCCGGGACCAGGTTCAAGGGAACGCTATAACCGTCGTGGTAGACGATTTCCTGCACCTTGGCGTAGAGGGCCGCCCGCTCACTTGCCTCGGGCGCCTCGCGCGCCTCAGCCAACAGTTTTTTCACCTCGGGGTTTTGATACCAGGAGAAAAACGATTGCGTACCGCTGTCGTAATCGGCCTGGATCACCGCCAACTCGTCGGTGTCGTTGATATCGCTGGTGATGTAGCTGACATAGGCTTGGTAATCGCCGTTTTGGGTACGCCCGAACGCGGTGCCGACGTCGTATTCGACGATGTTGACGTTGATGCCGGCCGCGCTCCAGCCCTGCTGCAGGATGGTTGCGATCTGCCGGAACGGCGCGTTTCCGGTATCGACCATCAGCTCGACCGGGCTGCCATCATAGCCGGATTGCTGCACCAGCTCCTTCGCCTTGGCGACATCAAACGGGATCCGCTCGACCGCGTCCGAATGGAAGTTCACTTTCGGCATGTAGGTGTTCGGAACCTCGCCATAGCCGAAATAGACCGCTTTCAGAATCGCCTCGCGATCGGCGGCGTAGTTGAGGGCAATCCGGAACTCCTTCTTGTCGAGCGGCGGCTTGGAGTGGTTGAGATAGACATAGTCGAGCCGGAATATCGGCTGCACTTCAAGCACCAGATCGGAACCGCTCTCGAGTGAACGCGCCTGGTTGAACGGCACCGTTGCGATCACGTCGTAGTCCCCGTTGCGCAGTCCAAGCACACGGGCATTGCTCTCCGGGACGTAGAGCATCTCGACGCGATCGAGATAGGGCAGAGGCTGACCGTCGGCGCCCTTGTCCCAGTAGTGAGGATTGCGGGTCAACACCACGCGCGAGCCTCGAACATATTCCTCGACCTGAAACGGTCCGGCGCATACCGGCTTCTGGCCGAAGGCCGCCTTGTCAGCCTCGTAGGACTCCTTGTCGACGATGGCGGCCGCGAATAGCGATGCCACCGATATCAGGGCCGTGTAGCGCCGTTTCAACACGATGCGGATATGGCTGTCGTCGATCGCCTCGAACGCCGACACCGGCTCGAAGCCGAACGCCTAGGCCGCCGTTTCCCCGGCAGCGGTCTTCAGCGAGAAGATCACATCGTCGACCGTCACCTTCTCGCCATTGGAGAATTTGGCATCCCTGATTTTGAAGGTGTAGGTCAGGTGATCGTCCGATACTTCCCAGGACTCCGCCAAACCTGGTCGCAGGCCAAGCCCGGTTTCGTCCGCCTCTGTCAGGGAATCGCAGACCTGCTCAAGCGCATAGATCGACCCGTTGTCCGACGGAATGAAGGGGTCGAAAGTGAGCGGCTCGTCGGGCCGGGCCAGCACAAGCGTGCCGCCGCGTTTTATCTCGGCGGAAAACGCCGGCCGGACGTCTGTTACGGCGAATCCGGATAGAATCGCCGCAGCCGCAACGCCCGCCAGGACGATTCTTCGACCACTGGCGGAGAACATGCTTTCGAGAGTTCGCATTCCGATCCTCCCCAAGCTTTTGCTAATGTCGGGTCGACGCGCGTTATTTCAGCTCCGGTCCCACGCGAGCTGAGCAGTGTTCGGAGAGCAGCATCGTGCCGTCGGCGGTGCCGTTAGCCATCGCCACAAGCGGTCGTGCATCAGTGACTGCCTCCCGCGTCGCAGCCTCGCGCGTCCCATTTAAGACCAATCCTTGTTTGCCGACAATATTCGCGCTGGATCAAGCCGGTGACGGCGCCGGCTTTCACTCCGTGGCCCTGGCACCTCCCTGCTGGGCTGGTCAGGCGAAACAGGTCGTGGTTCACTGCCGTAGTCTGATCGGAATACTTGAGCGAATTCTGGTCGACCGCGAGGCATCAAGTGAGGGCGTTAGGGACCGCCACCCTCAACAATCTCAATCGTCGCAAGCGACGTCGAGACTACCAATCACCGGGAGGCTTCGAGCATGAAGGTCTTCATTTCCGTCGACATGGAAGGAGTTACCGGTCTCACCGACCCGGAGGACGTGCTGCCGGACGGCGCCGACTATCAGCGCGGCCGCGTGTTCATGACACAGGACGCTAACGCTGCGGTCTTGGGCGCCTTCGACGCCGGCGCCACCGAGGTCCTCGTCAACGATTCGCACTGGATCATGCGCAATCTGTTGCTCGAGCAGCTCGACCCGCGCGCCAAAGTCATCAAGGGCTTCACCAAGCCGCTGTGCATGCTCCAAGGACTTGACGAGAGCTTCGATGCGGCCGTTTTCATCGGCTACCACTCCTGCGCCGGAACGGAGGGCGGCGTGCTTGCGCATACCCTTCTCGGCAAGGAGATCCACAACGTTCTGCTCGACGATGAGCCGATGGGCGAAACGCGGCTCAACGCCCTTATCGCCGGGCATTTTGGCGTGCCGGTCGCCTTCCTGGCAGGCGATACCGCCTGCTGCACGGAGGCACGGCGTGTGCTTGGCGAGAACTTGCCGACCTTCGCCGTCAAAGACGGCATCGACATGTTCAGCGCCACCTGCCTGCATCCCGAAGTCACCAAGGCCGGAATCCGCGCCGGAGTGAAGAAGGCGCTTACGTCTGCTGCTTTGAAGAAGCGCAAGCCCTATCGAGTACCGGGCGAGCATCGGTTCGGCATCGAGTGGAACACGACCACGATCGCCTCGATGTGCGCGCTCATCCCCGGCATCCGAAAGGTGACGCCGCGGCTCACCGAGTTCACGAACCCCGATCTGCCGCAGGCGATGGGAATCATCTTGGCCGAGTTGCTGTTGGCCCTTCAGGTCGGCCAGAAGAAGATTTACGGCTAGTGCGCCGCCTGGGGGAGCGCGCTTCGCAAGACTGGCCGAGGATGCGGCGGACCCGCTAGGCTGCCCGCCTGGTGCACGGGGCGCGCGAGGATCGCGAGCGGCGGATGGCGGAGATTCGGGACGCGGAGATCGTCGTGGTCGGAGGCGGAGCGGTCGGCGCGGCGGCGGCCGATGCGCTGGCGCGCGCGGGTCGGCGCGACATCCTCCTGATCGAGAAGGAGCCGAGCCTAGCGGCGGCGACCACCGCGCAGGCGGCAGGGCTGGTCGGCCAGATCCGCTCCTCCATCGACCGGGTACGGCTGGCGATGTGGTCGGTCGAGACGTTCTGCGAGTTGGAGCGTCAGGTGGAGGCGCGGCCGAGCTGGCGACAGGTTGGCAGCTTGCGCATCGCCGCCACGCGCGCGCGCGCGGAGGAGTTCCGCCGGTTGCTTGAGGTCGCCGAGGAGGCGGGGCTCGACTGTGCGTTGGTCGACGCCGCCGAGGCGGGCCGGCGCTGGCCGGGCATGCGCTTCGAGGAGGCGCAGACGATCCTCTGGTGCCCGTCGGACGGCTATCTCCAGCCGTCGGACCTCACCATGGCTTATCAGCACCGGGCCCGCGGCAACGGGGTCAGGTTTGCGACCGGCGTGCGCTTGGAGCGAATCCAGATTGCTGCGGGCCGTGTCGCCGGGGTCGTCACCAATCGGGGTGCGATCCGCTGCGAGATGGTAATCAACGCCGCCGGCGCGCACGCCTATCATGTCGCCCGTATGGCCGGCCTGGAGCTGCCGATCGTCCCGGTGCGTCACGAATACATCATCACCGTGCCGATCGCCGGCATCCGGCCGGACCTGCCGGCCTTCCGGGTGCCCGACCAGACGCTTTACGGCAGGCCCGACGTCAACAGCCTGCTGCTGGGGGGCTGGGAGCCCGAAGCGCTTTCGCTCGACCCGCGCAGCTATACGGCAAGCGAGGAACCGCCAGCGATCGAGGAGGATTGGCCCGTCCTTTCCAATTTCGCCGAGCTGATGCGGCCCTTCTATCCGGCCGCGGCGGAAACAGGAGTCCGGCGGGTCATGTCCGGCTGGCCGACCTTCACACCCGACGGCCGTTTCATCATCGGCGAGAGCCGGCAGGTGAGGGGCTTCGTCATGGCCGGCGGCTGCAACGCCCACGGCGTTTCCGGCTCGGCCGGGATCGGGCGTCATCTGGTGGAGGCACTGAGCGAGAAGAGGCCCTCCGCCTATGTGCGTAGCCTTTCGCCCGACCGCTTCAGCGAGCGAGGCTGGGACTGGACCGAGGCGCGGCTTCAGGCCCAAAGACTCTACGAAACCTATTACGCGATCGGCCATTGAGGGGCGAGAGGAAGAAATGACGGACGGACCGGAGATCACCGCCGCGCGCGCCGGGCTCCTACGAACCAGATTGTTCGACGAGGCGCAGGTGGAGGGCGCGAGATTGTCGCGCCTCGGCGGGCTGACCAACCGGAACTGGCGCGTGGAGATCGACGGGCGCGCGCTGGTGTTGCGCATTCCGGGCGAGGGCACTTCGGCCTATATCGACCGGAGGGTCGAGAAGCACAACGCAGAGATCGCGGCGCGCGCCGGCGTCAACGCGCCGATCCTTTATTTCGATGCCGCCGACGGGGTGATGCTGTGCCGTTTTGTGGAGGGTGCGACGATGGACACGGCGCGGTTTCGCGATCTGGGCGCGGTGGCGCGCGCGGCTCGGGCCTTCCGGCGCATGCATGACTGGCTGCAGCCGTTCCTCACCCGCTTCGACCTGTTCGAGAAGATGGACGAGTATCTGGCGCTGCTGCGTACGCTGCGGGCGCCGACGCCGGAAGGCTATGAGCGGGCGCAGCAAGAGGCGGGCGCGGTGCGCGCTGTGCTGGCGCGCAACCCGCCAGCGCTCGCGCCCTGCCATTGCGACCCCTTGGCCGAGAACTTCCTCGACGACGGCAGTCGCATGGTGATCGTCGACTGGGAATATTCGGGGATGAACGATCCGATGTGGGATCTCGGCGACCTGTCGGTCGAGGCCGCGTTTGGCCCCGAGCAGGACGCGGCGATGCTGGAGGCCTATTTCCTAGGCCCGCCGCCGGCCGAGGCGGAGGCACGCATGGTGCTCTACAAGGCGATGTGCGACCTGCTCTGGACCCTCTGGGGCGTCATCCAGCACGCCAACCAGAACCCGGCGGACGATTTCTGGGCCTATGCGGTCAACCGATTCGAACGCTGCCGACGGCTGATGGCGAGCAACGTCTTCGCGCGGTCGCTGACGAGGCTCGCCGGCTGACGGCTATCCACCAGTCCAGTCGAAATTCACAGCAGCCTGTCCGAGGAGGGATTCGTCAGTTGAGCTTCTGCTCGAGAAGCAGAAGGTCGCCCGAAAAACGGTGGCAGGGATGGGGCACCACCGGTCGGCGATCCAGGATGCGGAAGCCATGTCGCTGGTAGAGGCGCAGGGCATCTTCGTCTTGAGCGAACAGTTCGACCGAAATTCGGGCGGTGCCGACCTCAATCGCCCTCTGGCGGGACTTGTAGAGAAGCTTGGAGCCGATACCGTTGCCGCGATGCTCAGGGCGGACCGCCAATCCGTTGATGAAGAAGGTTCCGGCCGCCCTGTGCTCCAAGACACGGAACGGATGCAGTACCGGCGGTAATCCATCGATCGCCGCGATATCCGCCGGACCGGACTGTGGACGCAGATGGCCAAGCAGCAATCCGACGGGATAACCGTCCCGTTCGGCCAGAATAGCGTTGCGATAAGACAGCGCGTCTTCGTCGCGCCCCGCCCGTTCGATCCCCACTGCCAAGGGGGTCTGCCCTTCGGGGGACTCCAGCGACCATAAGTACTCGACGATGCCCTGCCCCCCGATCACAAGCAGCTCGGCAATGGCCTCCGCGTCCTCCGGACGGGCCGGGCGATAGAGGGTCCTGGTCGCACTCATCGGTCTCCTCCTCGCTTACTCTAAGAAGGAGCCCAATGACCGTTCAGTGATGCAGTTCACAACAGGCCGGGAATCAAGCCGCCATTAAAGCCCGGACATGCTCAGCGGAGGCCGAAGCGAGCGCAGCCAGATCGTACCCTCCCTCCAAGGTCGAGACGAGCCGGCCGCCGCAAACCTCTTCCGCTGTTTCGACCAGCCGTTCGGTGACCCAGCGATAATCGGCATCCTCGAACTCCAGATTGGCGAGGGGATCGGCGCGATGGGCGTCAAATCCCGCGGAAATCAGCACGAAGTCCGGCTTGAAGGCGCGCAATGCCGGCAGCACATCGCGCTCCATGGCGCCGCGGAACTCCTGGGATCCGGCATGGGGGGGCAGAGGCACGTTGACGATGTTGTTGGCAACACCCCTCTCGCCGCGCCCACCCGTGCCCGGATAGAGCGGATGCTGATGGGTGGAAGCGAAGAAGAGATCGGCATCACGCTCGAACACCGTTTGGGTGCCGTTGCCGTGATGGACGTCAAAATCGATCACCGCGACGCGGGCGAACCCGTGGGCGGCGCGGGCGTGGAGGGCGCCGACCGCGATGCTGTTGAAAATGCAGAAGCCCATGGGCTGCATGGGCTCGGCATGATGCCCCGGCGGCCGCACGGCGCAGAAGGCGTTGCGCACCTCGCCCCCGGCGACCGCATCGACGGCCGCGATCACGGCCCCACAGGCTCGCAGCGCCGCCTCTGCAGACCCTGGAGAACAGATCGTATCGGCATCGAACGCCACGTATCCGGTTTGGGGCATCGCCTCGATCACCCTGTCGACGAAGCCGGGCGGATGCACGCGCGCCACCTGTTCCAAGGAAGCTTGCGGAGCTTCGCGTCGCCGTAGGCCTGAGAATTCCTCCCGATCGAGAGCGCTCAATACCGCTTTCAGCCGTGCCGGACGCTCGGGGTGATCGGCGCCGGTGTCGTGCGCCAGGAAGGCAGGATGAGTGACAAGCAATGTAGACATGCGCGAGAACCTGTTTCGATCGGGACGGTGACAGGGCCTAAGGGCGCAAGTCTGGTCACAGGCCGGCCACGCTGTAAACGACCGGACCGGCGCAAGGAATGCTTCGGATCATGGCAACAGGAATCGGCGCGGCATCGCCGGGCGGAGGGCATTGACATCGGCGCGGACCGTGGACAGACGGCGTTGGGCGGGGCTACGCAGCTTCACTTCCGAGCGTATCCCGCTCGCCGGCCTTGATCCGTTGGCCTCCCCTCGGTCGCAGGTGGCCAGGGATCTGCCGGAGGGCATTGCGGCAGAGGGTTCGGCCGCCATGGATCTCTTTCGCCCGGCGCGCCTGCGCTGAAGTCGTACACGGGGTAGAATCGGTCGTATCGAGGCGCTCCGGCGTCGATGCCTCCTTGGTCAGCCGCCTTCCTCGGCGATTTTGCGGATGCGAAAGATCAAGACTTCTCCTTCCTCCAAAGTCTCAATGAGCTCGTGACCGGCGGCATCGCAAAAATGAGGTACATCCAGCCGGGCCGCAGGATCGGTGGCATGAATTTCTAATATTTGACCGGGGGCCAGGGACCTGATTGCTTTGCGCGCACGTAGCACAGGCAAAGGACAAACGAGGCCCTTCGCATCGAGAATTACGTCCGGCATGTCTGAAAATCCTTATTAATCCTTGCGAATGCGGTAAACCCTGCGCGCCTTACTGGGCACCCTTTGGCCAGTTGATTGTTAGTTTCACTGAAATCAGTGTTGCTCATATGACGACAGCCGAACGGCTCACAACCTCATGTCCCACTCCGACCTGATCGGGTCTACCCGTCGCGCCAGCACCCTCCTAAAGGCAATGAGCAACGAGAGGCGGTTGCTCATACTTTGCCATTTGGCCGAGGGCGAACGCTCGGTCGGCGAGCTTGAGTCCTTGGTCGGTCTCAGTCAATCCGCCCTTTCACAGCATCTGGCGCGACTTCGGCGCGATCGCGTCGTGCGCACCAGACGGTCGGCCCAGTCCATCATCTACTCCCTCGACGGAGAGGAAGCGCTGACCATCATGGAGGCGCTGCGCCGTCTCTATGTCGGCGCACCTGCGGCACGCGGCAAGGACGTGGCGGGCGCCGCCGATTGACCTTTCCTGCACCGCCGTTCGACAATGGGTCCGAAGGGCGGTCTCCTGCGGCTTGATTGTGCCGCCCCGCCCGCGCCCTATTCCTAGGCGGAGATCTCCATCTCTACGAGCCCTCCCATGGCGGCGCCGATGCGCCGCAACAGGCTTCTGCTCATCGGCGTCGCCGATGAGGATCTGGAACCCCTGGCCCGGATACCGGGCGCCTCGGGCCTGGAATTCGTCCGTGTCGGTGGCTATGAGGCGGCGACCGATCCGTTGCGATGTAATCCGGAGCTCTTCGTCGAGGATGTAGTCGATGCGGCCCGAAAGGACCCGGAGGGGTTCGACGGGATCATTCAGCTCGAAGACTATCCCTCCAGCATGCTGATGCCTTTCATTGCCCGCTCGCTCGGGCTGACGGCCACTCCGGTGGAATCGGTCTTCCGGTGCGAACACAAACTATGGAGCAGGATTATCCAGCGTAAAGTCGTTCCGGAAGCCGTGCCGAGCTTTGCGGCGATGCCGCTCAACGAGACCGATCCGCTCGCGGCGCTGGATCTGCCCTTCCCGCTTTGGGTCAAGCCGGTCAAGTCCTACATGTCCTATCTCGGCTTCAAGGTAAGGTCGCCGACGGAGCTCGCATTGGTGCTGTCCCGCGCCCGCGCCGAGTTGCCGCCTTTCGTTGCCGCCTTCAATCGCATGCTTGTAAAGGCTGCGGCACCGACCGGCTTTGATCATGTCGACGGCTGCTGGCTGCTCGCCGAGGAATTGATGGGCGGGCGGCAATGTTGCCTTGAAGGATATGTGTATCGGGGCGAGGTGACCGTCCTCGGCATCGTGGATTCGATCCGCCTTGCCAATCGGGTGAGCTTCACCCGGTTCGAATATCCCTCGAGCTTGCCAGCTCTGGTTCAGAAGCGGATGGCGGAGATCGCACAGAGCGTGGTGCCGGCGATCGGCCTCGACAATACGCTCTTCAACATCGAGCTGTTCTGGGACGCCAAGCGCGAATGGCCATGCATCATCGAGATCAACAGCCGGGTTTCCGCGCAATTCGCCGACCTGTTTCAGAAGGTCGATGGCGTCAGCACCCATGAGGTGCTGGTCGATCTTGCGCTCGGACGCAGGCCGCGCTGGCGACGTGGCGAAGGGCGCTACCGGGTGGCGGCAAGCTTCGTGCTGCGCACCGAGCGCGACCGCCTCGTCACCCGCGTCCCGACCTCCGCGGAGATTCAGCACGCATGCACGCTGCTGCCCGATCTGGAGTTTCGCGGGCGTGCCGCTGTCGGTCGCTGGCTCAGCGAGTGGCCGCAGGACAGCTACACTTTTCGCTACGCTCTGCTCCATCTAGGAGGCCGCGACCAGGCCGACCTGCGCGCGCGCTTTGCGCTTGCACGCTCCCTGCTGCCTTTCGAGTTCGGCGAGGTCGACGCACCAAGACTTGCCGCTAGAGTCGATTCAGAGGGAGCTTGAGATAAACCGTCTCGTTCGCCTCCGGCGCAGGCAGCATGCCCGCGCGGATATTCACCTGTAGAGCCGGCAGGATCAGCGTTGGAGCCTCCAGCGTGCGGTCGCGTTCCTCGCGCAGATGCACGAAAGCATCCTCCCCGCGGCCGGCGCCGACATGAATGTTGTTGGCCTGCTGGTCTGCCACGGTCGCCTCCCAGGCGGGCTCGCGGCCGTTACCACCATAGTCGTGGCCGACGAAAATTCGGGTATCCGGCGAAAGGTCAAGGATGCGTCCAATCGAGCGGAACAGCGTGCGGGCATCTCCGCCCGGAAAATCGCAGCGCGCGGTGCCGGAATCTGGCATGAACAAGGTATCGCCGACGAACGCGGCATCGCCGACGACGTAAGTGATGCAGGCGGGGGTGTGGCCGGGAGTGTAAAGGACACTGGCCTCGATGCCGCCGATGAAGAAACGGTCGCCATCACCGAACAGACGGTCGAACTGCGAGCCGTCCATCCGGACCTCGGCTTCGATGCCGTAGAGTGCTGCGAAGGTCCGCTGCACGGTCGAGACATTCACGCCGATGGCGATCGGCGCGCCGAATCGGTGTTTCAGAAGCTGCGCGGCCGTCAGATGGTCGGCATGAACATGGGTTTCGAGAATCCACTCGAGGGTCAGCTGCTCACGCTCGATGAAAGAGGAGAGACGGTCCACGGAGCTCGTCGAGAGCCGCGCGGACTTCGGCTCGAAGTCCCATACCGGGTCGATTACCGCGGCGCACTCGCGGGTCCTGTCCGCAGCCACGTAGGTGATCGTACCGGTCGCCTCGTCGTGAAAGCCGGTTACCCAAACCTTGCTCATGAGTGGCCTCTGGCTCAACGGTCACGGTCCGGACTATAGAGTGCAATTGCCTGTCACCGCCATGACCTGAGGTCGCATCCCATGCTCGACGCCCATTTGCGGCCGATCCTCGATCACCCGTTCGATCGGATCGCACGAATTCTTGCGCAGCGCGGGGTGAAACCCGACGCCGTCACCGCCTGTGGAGCGCTGCTTGGATTGGCTGCTTGCGCCGCCATTGTCTATCAAGCCTACTGGCTGGGTCTTGTGTTGATCCTCGCCAACCGGGCTCTCGACGGGTTGGATGGAGCCCTTGCCCGTCGCACCGCGGTGACCGATTTCGGCGGCTTCATCGACACGGTTGCCGATTTCCTGTTCTATTCGGCGGTACCCTTCGCATTTGCACTGGCCGAGCCGGAACGCGCACTCGCCACCGCTTTCCTGATCTTCAGCTTTGTGGGAACCGGCGTCACGTTCCTCGCCTTTGCAGCGATCGCGGCGCGGCGCGCGATGACCACGGATCGGTATGGGCTGAAGTCACTCTATTATCTGGGAGGATTGACCGAGGGCGCCGAGACGATCCTTGTCTTCGTGCTGATGACGCTGCAGCCGCAATGGTTCGAACCGCTTGCCTATGGATTTGGCGCGCTCTGCTGGATCACCACGATTGGACGGATCTGGCGCGGGGCGATCGCCTTCCGCGACGGTCCACCCTCCCCTCACTCGCTCGGATAGGAAATCCGCGACACCTCCAGCTCGAGATCTCCGGCTGGCCGTTTCCATACGACGCTGTCGCCAACTTCCGCGCCGATCAGGCTCTGCGCCAGCGGCGAAGCCCAGCTAATTCGGCCCGCGGAAACATCGGCTTCGTCCTCCCCGACAATCTCGAAGCGATGCCTGTGATCCTCCTCGTCGATAACCTCGACGATGGCCCCGAAGGCGACCTCGTCGTGTGGCTGCGCCGAAAGATCGACCGGCAGCGCGCGCTCGATCCGCCCCTCGACGTAGCGGATGTCGCGCTCTACCACCCGCAACCTGTCTTCGGCGACCATGTCGGTCTCGCCAAGCTCAGTCAGATGCCGCTTCTCATCCTTCAGCGCCTCCAACTGTTGGCGCAGAAGTCGCAATCCACGGGGCGTGACGTGATTCGGCAGATGGCTTTGCGGGCGCTCGGGGATCTCGTCGCCCGGCTGAGGCCCTTCGGACTCCTTGACGAACGCGCGGCTCATGACATCTGTCCTTGCATTTGAGGGGACCGGCTGGGAAGGCCGTGGCGCCAATCGGCCTTTAGCCTTTGGCGCCCGAGACCCGCCGTGCGCGAGAGCAGGCAGGCCGGGCGGGTGGCGCGGATGCGCCTCTCCTTACCCCTGATGTCCTGCCCAGACGCGCCATGCGCAGCTCCTGACGGCGATGAGAGAACGAGGGCACGGGACGGCCCTGCGTCATTTTAAGTGGCAACGATTTTGTCGGGAAGTTCGTTGCGCAATTACCCATGATGGGCCCTGCGCGCGCCCATAGGCAAGCGCAACTTCAGGCAAGATCGGGGTAAAGGCGCCGGAAACCGGCGAGGAGTTCGGCGGTGATTTCCCGCAAGATCTCGCGGCCAAGTTCGACCGTGGCCAGCGCCGGCTCCCCGGTCGCGCCCGTCGGGCTGTAATCGGGGTGCTCGGGGTCCCGGCTGAGCAGACCAGGCAGCGCCCAGGGACGGGTGTCCGGTCCCGATATCTCCTGCGATGAGACGGCGCGCTCGAGCCGTACGCAAGTCGGATCGATCGCGAGCATGAGCGACGTCTCATGCTCGTCGGCATGTCCGCCGCCACGCTGGCGAAGCTTGGATCGGCTGTGCGCGCCCAAAAGTCTGAGATCGGCGATGGCGACACGGATGCCGGTTCGATCGAGCACCTCTCGAACCGCGATGCGCAGCGGAGCCTCGGTGGAGTAGCCCGTGTTCAGCACGGCCATCCGTCGCGCCCCCTGCTCTGCGAAGCCGATCAGGATCTCGCTCACGAGGGCGATAAAGGTCTCGGCGCTCAAATGCTGGCTGCCGGGGTAATCGACGAAGGCCGGATAGAAGCCAAACCCGACGACCGGCGCGATGACCACCGGTAGTTCCTCGGCGATGGAGCGAGCAAGGTGCCGGGCTATCGCGCTGTCGGTCCTGAGCGGGAGGTGAAGCCCATGCTCTTTGGCAAAAGCGCCCACAGGAATCAGCACCGGCCAGTTATCCTGGAACCGGCTCTCCGCCTCGGCCCAGGTCAGGTCCTCGAGAAGCACTCCGCGCATTCTATTTCCTCAGCGACGGCCGCGTCTTAGCGAGCCCAGTATTCCCCGCACCAACTCGCGCCCGATGGCGCTGCCGAGGCTGCGCACGACGCTCTTGGCCATCGCGGTACCGACCGAATCCCGTCTCGACGAGGCGGTCGGCTGACGCCACTCCGACTTGCCCTGCTCGGGCCCAGACCAGGGGCCCGTCGTCTCGGGCACGGCTTTGGATCCCGCCCGCCGGGCGAGCTGCTCATGAGCGGACTGGCGATCGACGCTCTTGTCGTAGCGGCCCGCACACGGGCTTGCCCTGACCGCTGCCCGCCGTTCCTCGGGTGTGGCGGGGCCCACGCGCGCGGCGGGCGGGCGGATGAGCGTGCGCTCCACCATGGTCGGCACGCCACCCGCGCCAAGCGTTGAGACCAGGGCCTCCCCCACGCCAAGTTCGGTGATGGCGCGCTGTACATCGAGCTTCGGATTCGGACGGAAGGTTTCCGCCGCCGCTTTTACCGCGCGTTGGTCGCGCGGCGTGAAGGCCCGGAGCGCATGCTGGATGCGGTTGCCAAGCTGACCCAGCACTTCATCGGGGATATCGAGGGGATTCTGAGTGATGAAATAGACTCCTACGCCTTTCGAGCGAATCAGCCGCACGACTTGCTCGATCTTCTCCAGGAGCGGCTTGGGCGCCTCTTCGAACAAGAGATGCGCCTCATCGAAGAAGAAAACGAGCTTCGGGCGGTCCAGATCGCCTGCTTCGGGGAGTTCCTCGAACAGTTCCGACAACAGCCACAAGAGAAAGGTGGCGTAAAGGCGCGGATGGTTCACGAGCCGGTCGGCGGCGAGGAGATTGATCGTGCCGAACCCTTCGGCATCGGTGCGCATGAAGTCGGCGAGCTGCAGCGCCGGCTCGCCGAAAAAACCCTCCGCTCCCTGGCCTTCCAACACGAGAAGCTGGCGCTGGATGGCCCCGACCGATGCCTTGCTGATGTTCCCATAGGTGCCGATCAGCTCGCGCGCATTGTCGGCAACGAAGGCAAGCAGCGCGCGAAGGTCCTTGAGATCGAGCAGCAGCAGTCCCTGGTCATCGGCGAACTTGAATCCCGCGGCGAGCACGCCAGCCTGGGTATCGTTCAACTCGAGCAGACGCGCAAGCAAGAGAGGGCCCATTTCCGAGACGGTGGCGCGGATGGAATGGCCCTGCTCGCCAAACAGATCCCAATATATCGTTGGAAACCCCCGATGGTCGTAGGGGTCAAGTCCGATCAACTTCGCGCGTTCCTCGAAAGGCTTGGCACCGCCCCCCGGCAGGCTGATCCCCGAGAGATCGCCCTTCACATCGGCCATGAAGACGGCGACCCCCGAGGCGGAGAACCCCTCGGCCAGGACTTGCAAAGAGACGGTCTTGCCCGTTCCCGTCGCACCGGCGATCAGCCCGTGACGGTTGGCATATTTCAAGGACAGTTCCTGTGGTGCGGCCCCACTTCGGCCAAGGAATATGGCACCTGTCATTGGAAACTCCCGGCAGCCTTGCGCCTCATACTCTACAACACCAAGTCGCGACCGCTATCATCCTGGTCCAACCCGGACAGCCTTGGCGGTGCCACAGATGGACCTTTCCATACCGGTTGCCGACCTCATCGGCAGCCTAGCGGCAGGAGCGGCGACCGGCATCGGCACGATCCCTCTGTTCCTGTTGAGCCGAAACCTGACCCGAAGGCACGAGCCCATCTTCCTCAGCTTCATGCGCCAGCCAGTCACATCACCAAACACGGCGGACCGATGACCCCGCACCAGGGCCGGCTCGGACACGCAGTTCGCCTCACCGCCGATCGGCTTGCCGCCGGCCTCAGCCTGCTCTCGCGGCTCGGCCTGCTCGAGATCCGGACCATGCTGGTCGTGCTGATGCTGGCAGGAGCCGCATGGGCTTTCGCGGAGATCGCCGATGAGGTCGGCGAGGGCGAATCACGTCGTTTCGATGAAACGATATTGCTGGCGATGCGCGTGCCGGGCGACAGCAGCGAACCGATCGGGCCACGCTGGTTCGAAGAGGCGGCGCGCGACACCACCGCGCTCGGCGGACTGACAGTGCTTCTGCTCGTAACGGCTTCCTCGGCAGTCTATATGCTGATGTCCCATCGGCCGCGAATGGCGACGCTTCTAACGCTCTCGGTGCTCGGTGCGCAGATTCTCAGCAGCGCACTCAAATTGGGCTTTGATCGCCCGCGGCCCGATCTCATTGCGCACGAAGTCCAAGTCTACACGGCGAGCTTTCCCAGCGGCCATTCAATGATGGCGACGGCGACTTACCTCACACTGGGCGCGCTGCTGGCCCAGGTGCAGAGCCGCCGTCGCCAGAAGGCGTTTCTGCTGGGCTTGGCGCTCGTCCTGGCGCTGCTGGTCGGCCTCAGCCGAATCTATCTAGGTGTCCATTGGCCGACCGACGTGCTCGCGGGTTGGACAGTGGGCGCGGGCTGGGCGGCCTTGGTCTGGCTCGTCGCCCATATCCTTAAGCGCATCGGGCTGCTGCGCAACCGCTCGGGAGAGACGGAAATCCCACCAGACACGGAAAGGTCTGCCCGCTCGGACGTTACCTAGGCTCCTGAGGCATGATCAGAGGAGGCGAGGGATGTCGGTGGGCGACATGAAGCAGCGGATTCGCGAGCGCGCCTACGAACTCTGGGAACGCGAGGGCCGCCCGCATGGTCGCCACCTCGATCACTGGGTGCAGGCTGAGGGGGAGGCCCGGTTGGGTAAAATCGGGGGGTTCGAGGGCTTTGCCGCCGAGCGCCCGAGCGAAGCGATGCAGCCCTCAGGCGGCGTCGAACGGGGCCTGGGCGGCGCGCCGGCAAGCGACCACGCTTCTGCCGTCCGTGGAGGCGCCGAACCGCTGACGGGCGGCCAGCCCGCCCGCGCAAGCGAGCCTGGGCAAAGCCTCGCGGAGAAACCCTCAAGCTCCCGCAGAAAGCCTGGGGAAAGGCAGGGCGAACCAGCACCCAAACGCGGCGGCCGTCGCAAACAATAGCCTCGCGAATAGATTAGGGGCCGCTTGCGCTCGCGGGTCTGTCCGGTGAATATCGCGCGCCATGCCACCGCCGCCCGAACCAGCCGTTCCGCTTTATCTTGCCGGCACCGCCTTGGTCGCAGCCCATTCGCACGGTTTGACAGGGTCCGTATCGATCTCGGTCCCAAGCATTCCTGTCGTGAGTGTGCTCGCCTCGTTCCGGGGCGGAACATGAACGCCCTGCCGACACTTTCAGAGCTCGCCTCGGGCGACAAGCGCGCAATGGCCACCGCACTCGCCCGCGTCGAGGAAGCCCCGGAGGACGAGAACACGCTGGCCCTGCTCGATGCCGCTTGGGCCGCCGCTCGCGCGCACGTGATCGGCATGACGGGTCCGCCCGGCGTGGGCAAGTCGAGCCTGACGGCCTGCCTGATCCGGCAATGGCGGAAGGCCGGAGAGCGGGTCGCCGTGATTGCAGTCGATCCCTCTTCAAGAATCAGCGGAGGGGCGTTGCTCGGCGATCGGATTCGCATGGCGGTAGAGCCCGAGGATGGGTTGTTCATCCGTTCGATGGCCGCCCGCGACAGGCTCGGAGGGCTCGCGCCCGACACGGTCGCCGCGGCCGCTTTGATGCGCGCGGTCTACGATCGTGTCCTGATCGAGACCGTCGGTGCCGGACAGTCGGAGACCGACATTGCGCTGGCCAGCGATACGGTGCTGCTCTGCCTGCAGCCAAGCTCGGGCGATCTGGTGCAGTTCATGAAGGCGGGAATCGTCGAAGTGCCGGACCTCATTGCCGTGACGAAGATGGATCTTGGCGCCCCGGCCGAGCGCAGCCTCCGCGAGGCTCGCACCATGCTCGCGGGCCGGCGTGGAGCAGAGGGATGGCTGGTCTCCGTGTTGCCGATCTCGGCCTCGGCGCATAGAGGAATCGAGGAGCTGCTTGCTGAAATCGACCGCCACCGGGATTGGCTCCTGGCGGACAATCGGCTTGCCGAGCGCCGAATCGAAAGGGAGCGGCGTTGGCTGGAGGCGGAGGTGCGAGACCGTTTCGGCAGCGAAGGGCTGGCCCGGGTGGGGCAGCTTCCTCATACAGAGGGTCTGTCTCCCTTCACCCGGCTGACGGATCTGTCGGCTCTGCTCCGGACAGCGCGGAGTTAAGAGGTGGCTGGAGCCCCGCTCGCCGCTTCTCGGCTCACCTCGGCACGCGGCGTGCTCGCTGCCTGGACCATGCTCCTCGCCGCGGGTTTGAGCTGGGGCGCCACCTACTCGCTTGCCAAGATCGCCGCCATGCAAGAGGGCGCCTACCCGCTTGGCATCGCGCTTTGGCAAGGCGTGTTCGGGATGGTTATTCTCAGCCTGGTCGAAACGACGCGGCGCCGCAGGTTGCCGTTCGACTATGTGCATCTGAGGTTCTACTTGATCTGCGGCCTGCTCGGCACGGCCATTCCCTCGACCCTGTATTTCTATGCCGCACCGCATCTACCCGCGGGAGTGCTGGCAATCACGCTTGGCCTGACGCCCCTGCTGACCTTTGTCGGCGCGCTGCTGTTCCGGCTGGACTATTACGCGCCGGGACGCCTGCTCGGGGTCGCACTCGGTGTGGCGGCGATGCTGATGATCGCGCTCCCACAGACGAGCCTTCCCGAGCGAGGCGCCGCGATCTGGGTGGCGGTCGCGTTGGCCGCGGCCCTGTCCTACGCCGTAGAAAACATCATCATAGCGCGGCTGCGGCCTCCGCGGACCCAGTCTCTTACCTTGCTCTGGGGAATGATGCTGGTGGCGACGCTCGCGCTTCTGCCCGTCGTGCTGGCGACGGAGAGCTTTGTACCATTCGCCTGGCCCTGGGGAACGCTGGAATGGACCATCTTCGGCATGGCGGCGATCAACGTCCTCAGCTACTGGGTCTTCGTCTATCTGGTCACCGCAAGCGGGCCGATCTTCGCCAGCCAGATGGCCTATGTGATCATCGTCTCGGGATTGTTGTGGGGACTGCTCCTCTTCGCAGAGCGTCACAGCAACTGGATCTGGGGCGCGTTCGCGTTGATGCTGGTCGGACTGGCGCTTGTCGCCCCGCGCAAACGGCGCTCGGCAGACATAGCTCAGGAACCGGAGAAGGCCGCGGGGTGACCAGGCGCGCCGCCCGATTCCGATTGCCGCGCCAGGGCTGACTGCGCTGCCGCCAAGCGTGCGATCGGCACCCGGTAAGGCGAGCAGGAGACATAGTCGAGCCCGATCTCGCAGCAAAAGGCGACCGAGATCGGATCTCCACCATGTTCGCCGCAGATTCCGAGCTTCAAGTTTGCGCGCCGGGCGCGCCCGCGTTCAGTTGCGATCTTCACCAGCTCGCCAACGCCGCTGCGGTCGATGCTGATGAAAGGATCCTCGGAGATGATGCCGCTGCGCTCATAGGCCTGGAGGAAGCTGCCGGCGTCGTCGCGGCTAAGACCGAAGGCGGTCTGCGTCAGATCGTTGGTGCCGTAGCTGAAGAATTCGGCGGTTTCGGCGATCTCGCCGGCCAAGAGACAGGCTCGCGGCAGCTCGATCATGGTCCCGACCAGATACGGGACCTTGCCCTCGCGTTCCGCGACCTCTCGGGCCACCCGATCGACGATCGCCTTGAGGATCGTGAACTCTTTGCTCCAGGCAATGAGCGGAATCATCACCTCCGGCTCGACCGTCTCGCCGGTCTCTTTCTGCACCAGCGCCGCCGCCTCGAAGATGGCCCGCGCCTGCATCTCGCAGATTTCCGGATAGGTGATGGCGAGGCGGCAGCCGCGATGTCCCAGCATGGGATTGGCTTCCTTGAGTTGCGCGGCGCGGGCGCGAACATCCTCGATCGACAGGCCGGTTGCCTCCGCGATCTCGGCCATCTCGGCCTCGGTGTGCGGAAGGAACTCATGAAGCGGCGGGTCGAGCAGACGGATGGTGACAGGCAGCCCTTTCATGATTTGAAACAGCTCGATAAAATCGTCGCGCTGCATCGGCAGGATTTTGTCGAGCGCACGACGGCGGCCGGCTTGGTCCATTGCCATGATCATCTCGCGCATGGCGACGATGCGGCCGGTTTCGAAGAACATATGCTCGGTGCGGCAAAGGCCGATGCCCTCGGCGCCGAACTTGCGGGCGGTGCGGGCATCGGCCGGCGTGTCGGCATTGGCGCGCACACCCGTCTTGCGTATTTGGTCCGCCCATCCCATGAGGACCGCAAAATCGCCGGACAGTTCCGGCTGAATGGTCGGCACCTCGCCCAGCATCACCTCGCCCTTGGTGCCATCGATGGTAAGGAAATCCCCGTCCTTGACCACGATGTCGCGCACCCGTATGGTCCGCTTGGCTGCATCGATGCGCAGCTCTCCTGCGCCGGCGACGCAAGGCCTGCCCATGCCGCGCGCCACCACCGCGGCATGGCTGGTCATGCCGCCGCGCGTAGTGAGAATCCCCTGGGCGGCGTGCATCCCGTGGATATCCTCGGGGCTGGTCTCGGTGCGCACCAGGATCACTTTCTCGCCCTTGGCCGCGCGATCCTCGGCCTCATCGGCGCTGAAGGCAACATGGCCCGCGGCAGCGCCCGGCGAGGCCGGAAGTCCGCGGGCGATTACCTGACGCCGGGCCTTGGGGTCGAGGGTCGGGTGCAGGAGTTGGTCGAGCGAGGCCGGATCGATCCTTGCGACCGCGTCGCGTTCGTCGATCAACCCTTCGCCCACCATCTCCACGGCGATTTTCAGCGCCGCTTGCGCGGTGCGCTTTCCCGAGCGCGTCTGGAGCATGAAGAGTTTGCCCTTCTGCACCGTAAACTCGATGTCCTGCATGTCGCGATAGTGACGCTCGAGCGTGCGCCGCACCTTCTCAAGCTCGGCGAACACGGCGGGCATCACCTCTTCCATCGCCGGAAGAGTGGAACCGTTGGCGATCTTGCCGACGAGCGTCAGATGCTGGGGCGTGCGGATGCCGGCAACCACGTCCTCGCCCTGCGCATTGACCAGATACTCTCCATAGAAAGCGTTCTCTCCCGTGGAGGGGTCGCGGGTGAAAGCGACGCCTGTAGCGCAGTCCTCGCCCATGTTGCCGAAGACCATGGCCTGCACGGTGACCGCCGTTCCCCAATCCTCGGGAATGCCGTGCAGCCTGCGATAGGTGACGGCCCGCTGCACCTGCCAGCTTCTGAACACCGCGCCGATGGCGCCCCAGAGCTGCTCCTCAGGATCTTGAGGGAAGGGTCGGCCCAGCATCTCCTCGACTCGGGCCTGGTAGGCCTTGACCACGGTTTTCCAATCTTCCGCCGTCAGTTCGGTATCGAGCGTGACGCCGCGATCTTCCTTGTGCAGCTCCAATATCTCTTCGAAATTGTGATGCTCCACGCCGAGCACGACATCGCCATACATCTGAATGAAGCGGCGATAGCTGTCATACGCGAAGCGCTCGTCCCCCGCCTCGGCGGCGAGCCCGACAACCGTCCTGTCGTTCAAGCCCAGATTGAGCACGGTATCCATCATTCCGGGCATCGAGACCCGCGCGCCGGACCGCACCGAGACCAGGAGCGGCGTCTTCGCATCGCCGAAGCGCGCCCCGACGATTCGCTCCGTGGTCCGCAACGCCTCCGCGACCTGCTCGCGCAGACCCTCGGGGTAGGAATGGGCGTGATTGTAAAATGTCGTACAGACCTCTGTGGTGATGGTGAATCCGGGTGGGACCGGCAGACCAAGCGCGCTCATCTCGGCAAGGTTGGCGCCCTTGCCGCCGAGAAGATCGCGCATGGTGGCGTTGCCTTCAGCGACGCCCCCACCGAAGCTGTAAACCCATTTGTCCATGGTTGATTTGTACCCCCACTCACCGGCCGAAGCCGCGGGCGACCAGCGTCTCAACCAACGCTCGCCTGCTAGCCCTCGATCCGCGAAAAATCGGCTACACGTCCGAGCGTCGCGGGTATCGCGGCAAGCAGGCGCAACCGGTTGGCGCGCAACTCGGGCTCAGGCGCGTTGACCGTGACCTTATCGAAGAAGGCGTCAACCGTGGGCCTGAGGCGCGCCAGAAGCCGCATTACCTCTTCATAGCGCTCGGCGGCAAGGGCCATGTCGATCGTCTCCTGGGTTTCGACCAGAGACGCGTACAGCGCCTTTTCCTCCGGCAGTCGCAAGAGGCTCGGCTCAGGCTGCGGCTGGTAGCGCAAACTATCCCTCTGCTCCTCGATCTTGAGGATGTTGGCGGCGCGGCGGAAGGCGACGAGGAGATTGACCCCATCCTCGCTGCCCAGAAGGCGTTGCAAGGCCTCGACGCGCGCCAGCAAGCGAACCAGATCGTCCTCTCCGCCCAACGCAAAGACGGCGGCGATAAGATCGTGGCGAACGCCGCGCTCGCGCAGATGCACCTTCAGGCGATCGGCAAGAAATTCGAGAAGCTCCCCACTCGCAACGCCCGGTCTCTCGGGTCCAGCTTGAGTTCCGGCCAGCAGGCGGCCAGCGCTCCGAACGCATTCCGTGAGATTGAGCCGCAGCCCGTTCTCTACGATCAAGCGAATCGAGCCCAGCGCCGCGCGACGCAGCGCAAACGGATCCTTCGATCCGGTCGGCCGCTCGCCGATCGCGAAGAAACCGACGAGCGTATCGATCTTGTCGGCGAGAGCTACCGCGACACTGATCGGCGCAGTCGGACAGCGGTCGTTCGGGCCCTGCGGCGCATAGTGTTCGGCGATCGCCTCGGCCACGGTTTGAGGCTCACCCGACGCCAGCGCGTAGTAGCGGCCCATGACGCCTTGCAGCTCCGGAAACTCGCCGACCATGCCGGTCACGAGATCGGCTTTCGCCAGTCTGGCTGCCCGCGCCACCAGCTTCGGATCGGCCTCGGGAATTTTCAGCGCGATCTCGGGCGCCAGCGCGGCGACGCGCGCGACCTTCTCGGCGACGGAGCCCAGCTTGGCATGAAAGACGATCTCATCCAGCGCCGGTAGGCGATCCTCGAGCGGCGTCTTGCGGTCCTGGTTCCAGAAGAACTCGGCATCGGCAAGCCGCGCGCGCAAGACCCGCTCGTTGCCGGCCACGATCGCCGCACCGCCGTCCTTGGGCTCGATGTTAGCGACCAGGAGAAAGCGTGGCGCAAGCCGCCCCGCCCCATCATGCAGGGCAAAGTATCTCTGTTGCGTACGCATGGCGGTGGTCAGCACCTCGGGCGGCAGCGCCATGAAGCGCTCCTCGATATGGCCCATCAAGACCACCGGCCATTCGACAAGGCCGGCCACCTCCTCGATGAGCGCAGGGTCGGGTTTCAGCGCCAAACCCGCGTCGCGCACCAACAGTTCGGCCTGATCGACGATGTGCTCCTTACGGTCTATAGGATCGAGCAGCACATAGGCCCGGGCCAGCTTTTCCTGATAGTCGGCGAAGCCCTCGACGTGGATTGGACCGGGGGCAAGGAAGCGATGGCCATGGGTCCGGTGGGAAGGTTCGAAGCCCGCCACCGCCATTGGCCGACCATCCAGCAGCGCCAGCACAGTGTGCAGCGGCCGCACCCATTCGAAATCGGCACCGGGCCAGCGCATCGACTTGGGCCAGGGGAACTGGCGGAGGATCTCGGCAAGTGCGTCCGACACAACTTCCCCTGCTGGGCGGCCCTGCCGGGCGCTCACGTAAAAGTAGTACATGCCCTTGCCAGCATCTCTTTGCTCGGCCTCTTCTATGGTTGCCATTCCAGAGGCCTTCACAAAACCCTCGATCGCCTGCGCTGGCGCCCCGACGCGTGGCCCGCGGCGTTCCTCGGTCACGTCGGGCTGGCGCTCAGGCAAGCCCTCCACCACCAGCGTCAATCGGCGGGGCGTCACATAGGCCCGCATCTCCGTGAAGGTGAGGCTCGCAGCACGCAGTTTCTCCGTCATCAGGCGCTTGAAGTCCTCGGCCGCGCGGGCCTGCATCCGCGCCGGGATTTCCTCCGAGAAGAGCTCGATCAAAAGCTCCGGCATGCGGGTTCAGCTCGTCATCTCGCCCGCCAGCCAAGCCTCGCAGCAGGATTTGGCCAGCGCGCGCACACGGCCGATATAGGCTTGGCGTTCGGTCACGCTGATGACACCGCGCGCATCAAGCAAATTGAAAAGATGCGAGGCCTTGAGACACTGGTCGTAGGCGGGTAAGGCCAGCGGACGGTTGCCATCCAAGAGGCTGCGGCATTCGGCTTCGGCATCGTCGAAATGCCGGAACAGAAGATCGGTATCGGCGCGCTCGAAATTGAAGACGGAGTATTCCCGCTCGGCGCGCAGGAACACGTCGCCATAGGTCTTGCCGCCCTTCTCCTTCGACACGCCGTCCCAATCGAGGTCGAAGACGTTTTCCTTACCCTGCACATACATGGCCAGGCGTTCGATCCCGTAGGTCAGCTCCATCGACACCGGATCGCATTCGATGCCGCCGACCTGCTGGAAATAGGTGAACTGGCTCACCTCCATGCCGTCGAGCCACACCTCCCAGCCGAGGCCCCAGGCGCCCAGCGTGGGACTTTCCCAGTCGTCCTCGACGAAGCGGATGTCGTGGGTCAGGGGATCGATGCCGAAGGCTTGGGTAAGGCTGCCGAGATAAAGTGCCTGCGCCTCGGCGGGCGCCGGCTTCATGATCACCTGGAGCTGGTAGTAGTGCTGAAGTCGGTTGGGGTTCTCGCCATAGCGGCCGTCCTTGGGCCGGCGCGAGGGTTGCATATAGGCGGCGTTCCAGGGCTTGGGTCCGAGCGCGCGCAACGCTGTCGCCGGATGAAACGTGCCGGCGCCGACCTCGACGTCGTAGGGCTGCAAGAGAACGCAGCCCTGCTCCGCCCAGTAGCTTTGGAGCCTGAGGATCAGCGACTGGAAGGAAGTATCGGACTTGGCCGCCATGGGCCCCTGAAGCGTAGCGCGATCTATGGTGCGCCGCACCATAGGGAAGGGAGCCATGGATCGCAAGAACCGGATCGCTAGTCGAAGCGCGCCGCGCAAGGCTGGACTGCCGCGTGTTTGTGCGAACCAAGCCGCGGCCGACGCTTGCAAGCGGATTCATTGTATACCCCTCACCTGCCCACAGCTTCGCTGTGGGCATCCTCTCCCCGCTTCGCGATGCTTCGCGGGGCGAGGGAAAAGGTACCTCGCCCGCCCCACGGGCGGGAGAGGAGGGCCGCGGGCCTTGAGCCCGCGCCGGGTGAGGGTGGGCTAACACGGATTCCACGATTTCGCGGGGATCTCCTTGAGGGAGGCCGCGAGCGAGACGCGAGCGGGGGGGGTGTGCGGAGAGCACGCTTCCGACCGCACCGATGTGGTCCAAAGCCTCTCCGCACGTCGAAGAATCACACATACGTCGCCGCAGCCAGTCCCTCGATTGCGCCCAGAACTTCTTCCGTGCGCCCATCATGGATGAGTTCCATGGCCGTCCGCCCTGCGAGGAGCGCGTTCCTGGAATAGAGCCAGGTCCTTATTTCATCGGGCGTGTAGAGCTCGGCCAATCGATCGACCACATATCGCAGATCGGAAAGGACGAGTTGAGCACGCGGATGCGGCGTCGCCTTGCCGCTGCTCCATCTCGACACAGTGGCCTTGGAAACATCCGTGACGTTCGCCAAGTCGATCCCCTCAAGCGGGCCCGCTCGCGAAGGTCGCCGATGGCTTTCGAAACGGCGCTTTGCATGCTCACATTCCGTCGAAGCTCGGATAGTCATCCCCAGCCGGCGCGTTCCGCGCCGAGCTCCCCCGCCTGGTGGTCAGATTCGCCAAACGCTTGGGAGCCAAGCGTCTGGATCTGACCACGAGGGGGAGGTAAATTCATGTGTCTTGGCAATGGCTTGCCTCCCCCCTTGAGGGACCTTTGCGAAACCGCCCCTCCTTCGAGGCCCGCCTGTGGCGGGCACCTTGAGGCATGAGGCGGTTTTGCTCGGGTGACCTCACGCCTCAAGGTGCGAGCGATAGCCGAGCCTCGAAGGGCGAGTTCACCCATTTCGCAAAGCTCCCCTTGAGAGAGAGGCCGCAAGCGTCCTTGG
>DASPGI010000003.1:0-9942 GCA_035620695.1 Alphaproteobacteria bacterium | reverse complement strand
CGCGACAGCAGCAAGCTCCGAAGTCGCTCAAAAGAAGGCCGAGAGAACGACTGCCCCGCCTCCTCCGCTCGCGACGGAAGCGTGGTGGGAAGCCGATCACTACACCTATGTAAGCGTCGACCGCGCATTCAAAGCGAATCTCGCGCGGCTTACCTCAGGCCTGAGCCCGGCGGTGCTCGGCGCGCAGGCGTTTGACTGGTGGGCGCATCTCGCGATTTCGCCCGGAAAGCAATTGCAGCTGGTTGAGAAGTGGGCTCGCAAGGTCAGCCGGCTCGCCATGTACGCCGGGCAAAGCCTCGCCGATCCCTCGACTCCACCCTGCATCATCCCATTGCCGCAGGATCGTCGTTTCCGGGGGCAGGCTTGGCAGCAGTGGCCCTACAACGTGATCTATCAGTCATTCCTGCTGACGCAGCAGTGGTGGCACAACGCGACGACATGTGTCGAGGGTATGTCACAGCGCAACCAGGACAGGCTGTCGTTCACGGTGCGCCAGTTGCTCGATATGGCGTCACCGTCGAACTACATCTGGACCAATCCCGAGGTCGCGCAGGCGACGGTCGCGCAGGGTGGGCAGAATCTTGTCAAGGGACTCCAGAACCTAATGGAGGACTGGCAACGGGCGGCGAGCGGCAAGTCGCCGGTCGGTGCCGAGCAGTTCGTCGTCGGAAAGAATGTCGCGGCGACACCTGGCAAGGTGGTCCTTCAAAATCGGCTGATCGAGCTGATCCAGTATTCACCGACGACGGACCAGGTTTACGCGGAACCGGTGCTCATCGTGCCGGCGTGGATCATGAAGTACTACATCCTCGATCTTTCGCCGCAAAACTCACTGGTGAAGTACCTCGTGGACCACGGCCACACGGTTTTCATGATCTCGTGGAAGAACCCGACGTCAGAAGATCGCGACCTCGGCATGGACGATTATCGCCGGCTCGGGGTGATGGCAGCCATCGATGCCGTTTCATCGATCGTTCCGAAGCGCAAGATCCACACGGCGGGCTACTGCCTCGGCGGTACGCTGCTGGTCATTGCCTCCGGCGCCATGGGCCGCGAGGATGACGACCGCCTTGCCTCGATAACGCTGTTCGCAGCACAAGCCGATTTCGCCGAGGCGGGCGAACTGATGCTCTTCGTCAACGAAAGCCAGATTTCCTATCTTGAGAACATGATGTGGGATCGCGGCTATCTGGACACCTATCAGATGGCCGGGGCCTTCCAGATCCTGCGCTCGAACGACCTCGTGTGGTCCCGCTACATTGGCGAGTATCTGCTCGGGCGGCGGCCGGCCATGAACGACTTGATGGCCTGGAACGCCGACGCGACACGTATGCCGTATCGAATGCATTCCGAATATCTGCGGCGTCTGTTCCTCAACAATGATCTCAGCAGTGGCCGATTTGAAGTCGATGGGCGCCCACTGTGGTTTTCAAATATCCGGCTGCCGCGATTCTGCGTTGGAACTGTCTCGGACCATGTGGCGCCCTGGCGCTCCGCCTACAAGGCTCATCTGGACCCGACCAGCGACGTCACTTTCGTCCTGACCAGCGGCGGCCATAACGCGGGCATCGTTAGCGAACCGAATCATCCAGGACGGACGTATCAGGTGCGGACAAAGCGGACGGATGACCTTTACGTCGACCCCGACACCTGGCAAGCCGAAACCCCGGTCCGCGAGGGTTCGTGGTGGCCCGAATGGCAGGGGTGGCTCGCCCAGCATTCAACCGAGAAGGTCGCCATACCGTCGATGGGCGCGCCGGGCGGCAAGTACCGGGCAATCCGCGACGCGCCAGGCGTTTACGTCAACGAGCGCTGACATGGCGCAATCATCAGCTCCAGAGGCAGTCGTCGAAGCGCGCGAGATCATTGAGAATCGCACCTTCGACGAGATCACGCTCGGCGAGAGCGCCAGTCTGTCCCGAACTCTGACGACCGACGCCGTCCGTTATTTTGCTTACGAGCTCGGGCCCAAGGGGATCCGCGTGCACGCCATCTCCCCGGGGCCGATCAAGACCCGGGCCGCGTCAGGGATCGCGAATTTCGATGCTTTGATGGAGCAGGCCGCAAGCCGTTCGCCGGCCCACCGGCTGGTCACCATCGAAGATGTTGGGGTCGCGACGGCTGTGCTCGCAACTGACTACGCCAAGCTGATTACAGGAGAAACCGTCTATGTCGATGGCGGCTACCACATCCTCGGCTGAGCCGGCTGCACACCTGCGACCCGCCCAAGCCGATCAGGCACCCAAGGCGCCCGCTCCGAAGAAGGAGGCGCCGCGGCGAAAGCGGCGAGTCCTGGTTCCACTGCTTGTCACCGCGATCGCAATCGCGGCGGCGGCGGCGGGCGGCTGGTACTGGTGGCAGGAGCAGCTGCGCGCCCTTCCCCCCGGCATCGCAAAAGCAAACGGCCGTCTCGAAGCTGAGAGAGTGGAGATCGCCACCAAGTATCAAGGCCGCATCGCGACGGTTCTGGCCATCGAAGGACAGATGGTGGATGCCGGCGAGGTGGTCGCGCGCATGGATACCAAGGAGCTCGAGGCAGAGCTACGCGCCGCCGAAGCCCAAGTCGTTCGGGCACAGCACGAGAAGACTTTGTCGGACGCGAAGATCGCGCAGCGCGTGAGCGAACGAACATTCGCCCAGCAGGAGCTCGTTCGCGCGTCGGAACTGCAGTCGCGCGGGCATGGCACGGTCGAGATGCTCGACCGCAGGCGCAGCGAGCTGAAGACCGCGCAGGCCGCCCATGACGCTGCCGTCGCCGATCTCAATGCCGCCGTGGCCACCATCGCCGCCCGGCAGGCCGAGGTGGCACGCCTCAAGGCGCAACTCGAGGACTCGGTGCTCGTGGCGCCCAAGCGCGGCCGCATTCAATACAAGCTTGCGCAGCCAGGCGAGGTGTTGCAGTCGGGCGGCCGGGTTCTCACACTGATCGATCTTTCGGATGTCTACCTGACAGTCTTTGTCCCCGCGCGTGTCGCGGGGCCGCTCGGCATCGGCGATGAAGCGCGAGTCGTCCTTGACCCCCTGCCCGGATTTGTCTTCCCCGCGAAGATCACCTTCGTTGCGACGGAAGCTCAATTCACTCCGAAGATGGTCGAGACGCCCGAGGAACGGGAGAAGCTCATGTTCCGGGTCAAGCTGACCATCGATCCGGAGCTCCGCCCGAAGTACGAGAGCCAGGTCAAGACAGGCCTGCGCGGCGTCGGGTACGTTCGCTCTGACCGCAACATCGAATGGCCGCAGGCTCTGGCGGTGAAGCTGCCGTGACGACGGAGTACGCCGCTCGCGTGCGGGGAGTATCGCACCACTATGGCCAACGGATAGCGCTCGACGACGTCACGCTTGACCTGCCGCCCCGCCGGATGGTCGGGCTGATCGGGCCTGACGGAGTCGGCAAGTCGACGCTGCTGGCGCTCATCGCCGGCGTCCGCAGGATCCAGGAGGGCGAGGTCTTCGCCCTCGACGGCGACATGAGCGACCCCGAGCATCGCCGCGCCAGCCTGCCGCGCGTCGCCTATATGCCGCAAGGCCTTGGACGCAATCTCTATCCGACTCTGAGCGTGGCCGAGAATCTCGATTTCTTCGGCCGTTTGTTCGGACAGTCCGGCGAAGAGCGCGAGTGGCGCATCGCGGAACTGCTCGCCGCAACTGGACTGGATCCGTTCCCCGACCGGCCGGCCGGCAAGCTGTCGGGCGGCATGAAGCAGAAGCTCTCGCTCTGCTGCTCGCTCATCCATGATCCGGATCTGCTGATTCTGGACGAGCCGACGACCGGCGTCGACCCGCTGTCACGCCGTCAGTTCTGGGAGCTGATCGACCGGATTCGCGAGCGACGGCCGCACATGAGCGTCTTGGTGGCGACCGCTTACATGGAAGAGGCGGAGCGCTTCGATTGGCTCACAGCGATGGATGACGGCCGGGTCATCGCCACCGGAACGGCGTCGGAACTGAAAGCGCGGGGCGGTGCTCCAACGCTGGACGAAGCCTTTATCAGGCTGCTTCCCGAGGCGAAGCGTGTCGGCCACGAAGCGGTCGTCGTGCCGCCGCGTGCGGTCATTGAGGGACCACCTGCGATCGAGGCCGAAGGCCTGACCCAAAGGTTTGGCAAGTTCACCGCCGTCGACCATGTCAGCTTTCGCATCGAGCGCGGCGAGATATTCGGCTTTCTGGGGTCGAACGGCTGCGGCAAAACCACGACCATGAAGATGCTGACCGGCCTGCTGCCGCCGACCGAGGGAGAGGCGCTGCTCCTCGGCCGGCACCTCGACCCCGGCGACATGGCGACCCGGCAGCGCGTCGGCTTCATGACGCAAGCGTTCTCGCTCTACGGCGAGCTCACGGTGCGGCAGAACCTCGATCTGCATGCGCACCTGTTCAACTTGCCGGCGGAGACGCGGACCGCACGCATCGAGGAACTGCTCGAGCGCTTCGATTTCGCAGACGCAGCGGATATGCGGCCCGACAGCCTGCCGCTCGGCAAAAAGCAACGCCTTCAGCTTGCCGTCGCCGTCCTCCACCGGCCCGAAGTTCTCATCCTCGACGAGCCGACCTCGGGTGTCGACCCGGTCGCCCGCGATACGTTCTGGCGCTTCCTGATCGATCTGTCGCGCAATGACGGCGTCACGATCTTCCTGTCGACGCACTTCATGAACGAAGCTGAGCGTTGCGACCGCATTTCGCTGATGCATGCCGGCAAGGTGATGGCCGTCGGCACCGCGCAAGAGCTGACGCAGCGTCGCGGCGCGAAATCCCTTGAAGACGCGTTCATCGGCTATCTCGAGGACGCATCGAGCCAGGCTTCCGCCAAGCCGGACACTGGGGCGGCTTTAGCTGACAAGCCCGCCGAGCCGGCACTTGTCGCCCCGTCCGAGGTCCGTTGGCCCGGCTTGCGTCGGCTGTGGGCTTATGCGCGACGCGAAACGCTCGAGATCCTCCGAGATCCGATACGGCTTACGTTTGCGCTTTTGGGTCCGATCATCCTGATGCTCGCCGCAGGTTACGGTATCACGTTCGACGTCGAGGACCTCAGTTACGCGGCCTTCGATCAGGACCGGACGCCGGAGAGCCGGGAATTCCTGGAACACCTGGCGGGGTCACGCTATTTCAAAGAACATCCCGAGATAACAACGCCCGACGAGCTTGAGGAGCGGCTCAGCAACGGCGAGCTGAAGATCGCCGTCGAAATGCCCCCGAATTTCGGCCAGCGTCTGGTGAGAAATCAGCAGCCCGAAATCTCGGTATGGCTCGACGGCGCGATGCCGTTTCGTGCCGAGACGGCGCGAAGCTATCTCATCGGGCTCGGGCAGACCTACCTAGCCGACCAAGTCGCGAGAGGGCGCACCAGAGCGGCGCCGTCCCCTCCCGTCGATATCGGGATCCGCTTTCGCTACAACCAGGCCTTCAAGAGCGTATATTCGATCATCCCCGGCGTAATCATGCTCGTTCTCATGGGGATACCCTCGATGATGACGGCCGTCGGCGTGGTCCGGGAAAAGGAGACCGGATCGATTGCCAACTTCCGATCGACGCCAATCACGCAGCTTGAGTTCCTGGCCGGAAAGCAGCTGCCGTATGTGGTGATCGCGATCGTCAGCTTCTTCTGCCTTCTGCTGTTGGCGGTGTATCTCTTCGGTGTGCCTGTGAAGGGGTCGTTGGTCGCATTACTCGTCGGCGTCCTGCTCTATGTGTACTCCTCCACGGCTTTTGGGCTCCTCGTGTCCTGCTTCACGGCGACTCAGGTCGCCGCGATCTTCACCGCAGCGGTCCTGAGTGTCGTGGTGTGCGTAAATTTTGCCGGGCTGCTGGTTCCGGTCGCGTCACTCTCGGGCCCCGCTTATGCCATCGGCCTGGGTTTCCCGGCCGGCTGGTTCAACCACATCAGCCTTGGGACCTTCACCAAAAGTCTCGGTTTCCACGATCTGTGGCTGGACATGGTCGCACTCATCGTCTTCGGCTTGGCTTTCGTCGCCGCGGCGACGGCGCTGCTGCGCAAGCAGGAGGCCTGACATGGGGATCTCACTCGGCAACGTCTTCCGGCTTGGCGTGAAGGAGTTCCACAGCCTTGGAACGGACCCCGTCCTGCTCTTCATGATCTTCTTCGTCTTTACGGTTGCCGTCTTTTCCCAGTCAACCGGCGCCAAGTTCGAGGTCGAACATGGGTCGGTCGGGGTCGTCGATGAAGACCAATCGGAGCTCTCGCGCCGGATCGGTGACGCGCTGATCGAACCGTACTTCAGATCAGCGGAATGGATCAGGGCGGACCAGATCGACCGCGAGATGGATTCCGGTCGCATCACGTTCGTCGTTGAAATTCCGCCCAAATTCGAGTTCGACCTTCTGGCCGGGCGCAAGCCCACCGTACAGATCAACGTCGATGCAACCTCGATGTCTCAGGCTGGCAATGGCGCTGTCTATATCCAGAACATCATCGCACAGGAGAGCTCGAGTTACGCTGGCCGCAGCGAAGGCGTCATGAATGCGCCAATCAACATGGTGCTCCGGACAAAGTTCAACCCGAACATGCGCTCCGAGTGGTTCAATGCAACGATGGCGGTTGTTCAACACATCACCATGCTATCAATCGTCCTTACGGGTGCCGCGCTGATCCGCGAGCGCGAGCACGGCACGGTGGAGCATCTGTTGGTCATGCCCGTCCGCCCGGCGGAGATCATGCTGGCGAAGATGTGGGCGAACGGCTTGGTTATTATCGTTTGCGCGGCCGCGTCGCTCTGGTTTGTCGTTCACAAGATGATCGGGGCGCCGCTGGCGGGGCCGATGCCGATCTTTCTTGCCGGCCTCGTCCTCTACCAGCTTTCAGTCGGCGCACTCGGTATCCTGCTCGCCACCTTCGCCGTGACCATGGGGCAGTTCGGCCTGCTCTTTCTCCCTGTTCTGATCATCTTGAACCTTCTGTCCGGCAGCACAACGCCCACGGAAACGATCCCGGTGTGGCTGCAGAACGTGATGCAGTTTACCCCCACGCCGCATTTCGTCGGCTTTTCTCAGGCGGTGCTTTCGCGCGGGGCCGGCCTCGACGTTGTGTGGCCGGAGCTTAGCATCTTGGCTGGAATGACGATCGTTTGTTTCGGTCTGTCGCTGGCACGGTTTAGGATGGCTCTTGGGAGAATGCAGTAGGGGAGCTCGATCGCCATCGCAAGGGAGCAGCGGCGTGGCGGCGATGATCTGGATCGCCTCACACCGCGTCCGCCGGCGGATTGGACGATCTGTCGAATGTCCGCGCCAGGTCCTCAGGCCCTTTGTGGTCACCGCTGGCGATCGCATCGAAAGTGAGCATAGGTGAATGCGGCGGCGTGTCGATGCCGACCTCGTTAGGCGAGATCGAGCACGATCCGGCCGTCGACCTTGCCGGCCTTGAGATCGGAAAAAATCATGTTGATGTCGTTAAGATGCGCTTTGTGGATGTGCGCGCGCACCTTGCCCTGGTGAGCGAACTCGATGGCTTCGGCAAGGTCCTTGCGCGTCCCGACAATCGAGCCGCGGATGGTGATCCGCTTCAGGACGACATCGAAGATCGGCGTCGGGAAATTGCCGGGCGGCAGCCCGACCAAGCTCACCGTGCCCTTGCGGCGAACGAGCTGCAGCGCCTGCGCGAAAGCCGGCGGGGAGACGGCCGTCACCAAGACACCGTGGGCGCCGCCGCCCGTCTGCTTGATGACCTGATGCACGACGTCTGGGGCCTTTGCGTTGACTGCGATCTCGGCGCCCAGCGAGCGAGCTAGCGCCAGCTTGTCGTCGGTCACGTCAAGCGCCACAACATGCAGCCCCATCGCCTTGGCATATTGAACGGCAAGATGGCCGAGCCCGCCCAGCCCTGAAATTGCGATCCATTCCCCGGGGCGCGTCTCCGTCTCCTTGATACCCTTGTAGGTCGTCACGCCGGCACACAGGATCGGCGCCATAGCAATAAAATCCGCCTTGGCGGGAAGTCGTCCCACATAGGCGGCCGAGCCGATGGCGTATTCCGCAAAACTGCCGTTCACGCTGTAGCCGCTGTTGTGCTGGTCTTCGCACAGCGTCTCCCAGCCGGTGATGCAGTACTCGCATTGGCCGCACGCATCGTGCAGCCAGGCGATGCCGACCGGATCGCCTTCCTTTACCTGCGTGACCCCGGCGCCGACTGCCGCGACGATTCCGGCGCCTTCGTGGCCCGGGATGAACGGCGGAGCCGGTTTCACCGGCCAGTCGCCATCAGCCGCGTGCAGATCAGTGTGACAGACGCCTGTCGCAACGATCTTGACCAGCACCTCACCCGGTCGTGGTGATGGAACCGGTGCTTCTTCGATCGTCAGAGGAGCGCCGAACCGCCGTACGATCGCCGCTTTCATCATCTTTGCCATCTCGATCTCCAAGCTAGGTTTTAATGGTAGGTCCACGCGTGTCGACAGCATTGATGTGCGTCAACACGCCGGGGGTCGTGTCACAAGTGCTCCGCATCCACGCCCGACAATGGCTGACCCGCTCTGCGAGACCGAAGACTTACTCGCCCGCTAGGCCACACCATCTAGACGGGCCCATATACGATCTGCTTGATCCGCATGGGTTATTTTATCGGGCATTTCTGCCAACTGATCACCACGGCCGCCGCATCGCCCATCTTGCCTGGTAGTCGATTCTCCGGGTGGCATGAAGGAGCTGGCATGTGAGCCTGTCCATTGGTAGCCGACCTCGACGACTTCGGCACGGTGGCGAGATGACGTGATAGTTTGCGCTGGCCCACTGCTAGGTAACTCCGCCCTTCATAAGATCCGCGCGGCACGCCTCGCTGAACTTCCGCAGCGGGTCCACCATACCGTGCCCCGACGCGAGCAAGTCGTGCAAATCGTGAAACGTCAGGTTCGGCCTGAAATATGTCTCGACGATCGCTTGAATGGTTCTCTCGGCAGCGTCCACGACGGCCGGAGCAGACAGCATGCGCATGCGGCTGGTCATGGCGTAGAGGTTGACCAGCTTCACCGGTTCCGCCTTGTCGGTGACCAAGGCATCGGCATATACCTTGGACGCCTCGTCGATGAACGCCGTATAGAGCTCCTTGCGATGGAGCTTCGCCTGGATGAGCTGCTGCATGCGGGCCTGGGCGCTCTGCGACAACCAGGTCGCGGCGAGGGACGTTACGCCACCGATGATCGAGCCCGCAAGCGCTGCAAGCGCTGAAATAAAGGCACTGTCCAACATGGCAATCTCCGAGCGGCTTGAGTTTGTGAGAGGTCGATTGCGGCCGTTCACCACAGCAAGAAAATGCCGACGTCTCCGAGCATGCCACCGGGAAAATCCAGGATTTGGGCGCGCAGCTTGTAGCCCTTGGGCTTGAATAGCGCGTCGTACACCTCATAGCCGCGCTTGGCGACGCCCTGAAGAGTCTGCGGCCAGTCGTGCTCCAGATTGTTGATCGCCCTGCCGCCGTCGGAACAGAAGCTCGATGGAAACTGCCCGACCATGAGTTCGCGCCGTCCCGTCTCCGCAGCTCGCCGGAGCGAGGCCCTCACGCGTTCGATCCCTTCCGGCGTGATTTCCTCCGTCATGAAAGTTTCACGCATTCTTTTGTTATCTTCTTCTTCCTTACGCGCCTTCGCGAGAGTGGCGCGCAATTCCGCCATCTCGGTCTGCTCCAAGATCTTGCGGAGCTCCGCGGGCGTTGGAACCGCGAGTTCACCCGTGGCTTCCACCAACTTAGGCCTCGACACCATGATTACCTCCTTGGAGTGCCCCCTTTGAAGTGGTCCGAGGGTAGAGTGAAAGTCGGAGCACAGTTGGAGGGAGAAAAGCATGCCGCGTCAACGGTTCACCGCCGAACAGATCATTGCCAAGTTGCGTGAAGCCGAGGTCGTGACCAGCCAAGGAAGGACGGTGGCCGAAGCGGTGCGCCAGATTGGCGTCACCGAGCAAACCCTGTATCGCTGGCGCAAGGAGTATGGCGGGCTCAAGGTC
>DASPGI010000002.1:0-58597 GCA_035620695.1 Alphaproteobacteria bacterium | reverse complement strand
TGGCACGAACCCGCCCGATGGAGGGTGGGCAGAGCATGTCCGCTCTGCCCAAGTGGATCAGACGTCGACTTGTTCCGCTATGGCGAGGGCATCGTCGACCTCGATGCCGAGGTATCGAACCGTGCTCTCGATCTTGGTATGGCCGAGCAAGAGCTGCACGGCTCGGAGGTTACCGGTGCGCCGGTAGATCAGCGTCGCCTTGGTTCGCCGGAGCGAATGTGTACCGAAAAGACGAGGGTCCAGCCCGATGCCGGCGATCCAGCTGGAGAGGAGCCGAGCGTACTGCCGGGTCGTGAGGCAGCGGCCTCTATCCCCTCGTCCAGCGAACAGGAACGCGCCCGGCTTCTTACCGCTAGCCCTGACATAGTCATCAATTGCTTGGCGGGCCTGTTCCGTCAATTCGAACCGAACTGGTCGCCCGGTCTTCCTCTGCCGTACCGTGGCCCGATCGACCGCATATCCGTTCGGGGCGACATCTACGACCTTGAGCGCGACGAGATCGCAGCCGCGTAATTTGCTGTCGATGGCGAGATTGAACAAGGCCAAGTCGCGCGCTCGCTGGCCAAACTGGAGCTTGGTGCGGATCGACCAGACATGCTTGGGCTGCAGTGGAGGCTTCTGGCCCGATCAGCTTGCCCTTGTTCCAGGGTACGCGCGGCTGAAATAGCAGCTTCATGATTTTCCATGGTCATACCTCCTCGGTTTGGAGGCGGACCAGGATGCGGCCCTGAGCTAGCCGCTTAGAGAACGGCGGCTTCCGGCGCATTGCCGGCGTCCCAGCGTCGCTGTCTTTGGCGCTTGAGTCTCAGTTTGACCCATTCCGGACCTTCAGCTTCAACCGGCTTATTGACCAAAGCCACCACGAGGCTACTTGGTGCGTTTTTCTAATTAGCTCTAACCAACAACGACCGTAGGGCGTCACTCCCATGCCAGGCGATAACAACGGGCAAGGCCAGCGTCAGGGTGGTGCCGCAATCATACCGGCCAAACGGAGGCCGCGCTCTACTGTCTCGGAGTCGCACTCCCGAATAAACGGCAGCTCGCGCAGGTGCTCCGGTCGAACGGTGGCGAATTCCTCCCGCATCTCAGTCACGGCTCGGTCGGTAGAGTCTTTTTCACCCAAAAGGGCCAGCGAAGCGATGAGCAGAATATGGGCATTCCGAAAGGTCTTCTTTCGCTGCACTGTCTTCGCGAGCCACGCCTGCGCTTCGTCAAAATGGCCGGCAGTGAAAAACGCCAAACCGTTGACAAAGAATCGCAGAAAGATCGACGGGTCGCGCGGGTTCGAGCGGATCGCAATCTCATTGCTGCGGAGCGCTTCTTCCCATTTGCCCGCCCAGGCCAAAGCAGTGCCCATGCTGCCATATGCCATTGAGAAGTTGGGATTGATCTCGATCGCCCGCGAGTACTCGGCGATCGCGCGGTCGTGCTCGCGCTTCAGCACAAGTGTGCTCCCAAGAATCCAATGGCTGTACTCGTCGGCCTCGAAGAGCTCGACCGCTCGGCGTGCCTCCCGGTAGGCAAGCTCGACGGTCGCTGGCCAGTCTTCCACGTAGCCGAGATAGGCCATGTGATGATGGCAAACCGCGAGCACCTGGTGTGCTCGGTCGCTTGCAGGTGACTGTCGGAGCGCGGCTTCCGCCAGCGTGGCAGCATCCCGGAGAGCGTCCGGCGTGAGCTGATAGATCCGCCCCCATGCTTGCTTAAGAAGTTCATTGGCTCCTTGAGTCTCTCGCGGCCGGTTCAGCAGATTCTCGCCCTCGTGCAAGGTGATTTGCGTCTGCACGGACGCGGCAATGCTGAGGATGACAGCGTCCTGCCCTTCGTAAAAGCCGGTGCGCGGGAGTTCGTAGGTGTCAGCCCACACGTGGCGGGCGTCATAGCCATCGATCAGCTGAACGTTGATGCGGTGCCTGTCGCCGAAGAGCCGCAAGCTACCCTCGACGATGTAACGAATTCCGAGATCGCGGGCGATCTGCCGAACGTCCGTCTTGTGGTCCTTGTAAGTGAAGCTGGAGTGCCGCGCGATGACGAAAAGCTGATTGCTGTGCGACAGGGCGGTGATGAGATCATCGACGAAGCCGTCAGCTATGAACTCGTCCGACGCATTCCCGGTCAGGGTCGAGAACGGGAGCACCGCGACCGATGGGTTGTCCGGCATCGGGACGCCAGTCGGCTGCTCACGTTCGGCGCTTGCCGCAGCGGATCGCGACCAGCGCCAGAGTTCGACCGGGCGGGCAAAGTTCTTCACCCGCTGCAGCCCCGCCGAAACAAACACAGCATCGACGTGCGCGGCGACCTGTCCACGCACGAGGCCCGAGATGCAAACGCCGCCCGGCTCGGCCAGCTCCTGCAGCCGGGCCGCCAGATTGACGCTGTCGCCGAAGATATCACCGGACGCCTCGGCAATTATGTCGCCGAGATTCACGCCCATGCGGAACGCCATGCGCTGGTCTTCGAGCAGGCTGGCGTTCTGGCGGCCCAGCTCATGCTGCACCTCGACCGCGCACTGCACCGCGTTGACCGCACTCGCGAACTCGATCAACAGACTGTCGCCAGCCGATCCGACGATGCGCCCGTGGAACCGGGCGATCAGGGGCTCGAACACTTCCGCTCGAAGCCCCTTGAGCCGCGCCAGCGTCCCCGCCTCGTCGGCCGCCATCAGGCGCGAGTAACCCGCCACGTCGGCGGCTAGGATCGCCGCGAGCCTGCGTCGCTCTTCTTGCAAGAACAGACCTCCCGCCGAGGAAGCATCTTAGCTCAAGGGATTGCACGCGCGAGCGTCCGTTACAATCTCGTAATGAGCCATCCCAACCGGCCGGTTTTACCACGTTCCTGCCGAGATCGGACGTGACCTGCGGGGACAGCAAGGAGACGCCCATATGCACAAGCTTGGATCGACTATCAAAATCTGTGCACTGCTGTTCGGGCTGTTGACACTGTCTGCCATGTCGAGCTGCCCGGAAACTTCCGATACAGGGCAAAGCGGCGGCGCGAACCAAGGCGACGGCACGGGCGGAGGCATGGGTGGTGGCTCCAGCGGGGGCGGTGGAGGGTATTAGGGCCATGCGCCTGGTCCGCAGTTGGCACGACCCGGAAGTGCCGTTCGCCGCCAAGGAAGGCCGCTCACGGCACCAAAGCGGACTCTGGCAAGCCGTGCAGAGCGTGCCTATGAGTTCACGCCCCAGGCATTTCCGAGAAGCGCGAATGCGGCCGCGTCAGGACGCCGCCGCGACTTCGGCCGCCTCGGTCCTCAGCTCCTCGTCGCGTATGAGGGAGAGCACTTCGCTACGAAGCTTTCGGAAGGCGGGTGTCTCCACGATGTCCATGCTCCGCTCGCGCGGCAGCTCGGCGCTGACATGAAGATTTGTCAAGACGCGGGCAGGGCGAGCCGAGAAGACGATGATGCGGTCGGCCAGAAAGACCGCTTCGTCCACATCATGAGTGACGAAGATCACCGTCTTTCGCTCGGCGATTCGCAGTTGCAGGAGCTGCAATTGCAGCCGCTCGCGCGTGAGCGCATCGAGCGCGCCGAACGGCTCATCCATGAGCAGCACGAGCGGATCGGCCGCCAGCGTCCGCGCAATCGCGACACGCTGACGCATCCCGCCGGAGATGCGGTTGACATAGAAATCCGCAAACGGTGTGAGCCCTACCAGGTCGAGATAATGCTGCGCGATCCGGTCCTTCTCCGACTGCGGCAGGTCGCGTCGATATTTCAGGCCGAAGCGCACATTGCCGAACACTGTAAGCCAGGGGAAGGAGGAATAGGACTGGAACACCATCCCCTTTTCCCGGCTTGGCCCTTCCACGCGCCGACCTTTCAGGAAAATCTCGCCGGAGCTGGGCTGCTCCAGGCCGCCCACCATGCGCATGACTGTTGTCTTTCCGCAGCCTGAAGGGCCCACGAAGACCACGAACTCGCCTTCCTCTATGCCAAGCGACAAGGGCTCCACGACTTCGGTCGCCCGCCCCCGATGATCGTGGAAGGTCTTGGTGATGTTCCGGAACTCAACGAATGGGCTTGGATCGGTCATCGGCGCCTCGCTCAAACGAGATACCGGAAAGCGCGCCGATGCAAAGAACGGATCGCCTGGTCCGAGACGAGCCCGATGATCCCGATGGTCAGGATGCCTGCGAAGACCTCCGGCGTCTTGCCGTAACGGCGGGCCGTCCACAGCTCGTAACCGATGCCGGAATTGGAGGCGACGATTTCGGCCACGATCAGATAGGTCCAGCACCAGCCAAGCGTGATCCGAAGGCTGTCGACCATGTTCGGCAGCATGGCCGGCAGCAGCACGTCCTTCATAAGTGCACCGTCTCCGGCGCCGAGCGTGCGGCCCGTCTCGATAAATTCCTTGGGAACGCGCCGGGCATCGTCGGCGACCAGCAGCACAAGCTGGAAGAAGGTTCCGATCCACAACAGCGCCACTTTCGACCCTTCGCCAATGCCCAGCCAGATCAGCGTCAGCGGCACCAGGGCCGGAACAGGCAGGTAGCGGATGAAGTCTATCAGCGGTTCGGAGACAGCGCCCACCGCGCGATAGCTGCTCATCAATATCCCGAGGGGGATCGACATCGCTGCGGCGATGAGAAACGCCACCCAGACTCGCGCGATGCTGATCGCGACATCGACGACATAGCCGGTCTTCACCATCGCGATCCAGGAGCGGACGACCGCGATGGGGGAGGGCAGGAATTGCGGATGGACGAAACCGAGGGTGGTGACCAGGGTCCAGATCGCGAGCACGAAGAAGAACGCGCCGATGCCGAGCCAGAGCTCGAGATCGGCGCGCGACGTGGCGCGGAACGTGAACAGACCCCGCCACGCGCTGCGCTCCGCCAGGGGTGGCCGGCCCGCGCTCTCCACGGTCGCGTGGACAGGCGTCGGCTCGGCGGATCGCCGCGTGTCGGTGGGGCCGGCCCTCTGATAGGTCAAGCGAACCTGCCCGACGGCGTCTCCGCAGCCTTTTTGGTCATTTCCGGCGGTGATGGCCGGTCACTGTTTCCAGGTTTCCTGCACCTTGGCGATGATCGACCGGTCGATGTGATCCTCCGGATGGAGTTCCACGTCCGCCGAGCCGAATTCCAGATTGAGCGCCATCGCCTCGCGGAAAACCTCATAGGCCCGACCTTCCTGGTCGGTGCCGATGAACTGCAGCGACTCTTCGAACGGCGTATAGCGGAAGTTCGGAAGCGTCGCCTTGAAGTCCTCCGGCGTGATCGAGAAATGCGCGGCGATGATCGGAATCGCCTGCTCCTGATTTGCATAGAAATAGTCCACGGCGCGGTACACGGCGCGCAGGAACTTCACATATTTGTCCGGATGCGCCTTCAGCTCATCGGTATGGGCCATGATGATGTCGAGGATCAGGTCGTTGTAATCCTTCGACGAGACTAGGATGTGGCCGCCGCGATCCTGATGCGTTGCCGCCACCTGGCTCAGGACGGGTTCGTATGTTCCGACGGCCGCCACACTGCGATCGGAGAAGACGCCCACGGCGTCGGCCGCGGCGATGTCGGTAAGTTTGGTATCCTTGATCGACAGGCCGCACTCCTTGTTCAGCGCCATTTGCAAAAGCAGACGCGCCGGAAGGTTCGGCTCAACGGCGATGGTCTTGCCCTTCAGATCGCAGACCGACTTGATCGAACCGTCCGCCACCCAGCCGTCGCCGCCGATCGAAAGATCGATCGTGCCGATGATTATGCCTTGGGTATTCTTTCGGCGTCCCAGGCCCTGATACTCGCCGACGGTGCGCAGATAGCAGTCGATATCGCCGCGCTCCATCGCAGCGATCGCATTCGGCATGTCGTCGTCGAGAATTTCCTCGACCTCGATCCCTTCCTCCTTGTAGTAGCCAAGCGCGTTCGCCAGATGCACGGGGCCAAATCCGACCCAGACTGGGTAAGCGCAAGTGATCTTGTTTTCCTCGCCGGCCGCGGCGCGTGCATTCTCGGGGACCAGCGTTGATCCCAGAATCGCCGAAGCGAACGCCATCGATAGGAAAGCTACTGTCCGAAATCGCATCTTCTGCACCCTCTGTTGACGTTTCGAGGGATGGCTCGCCGGTGATTCCAGCAGCCTGGCCTCTCCCTGTTCATTTCCGGCATGGACACGCCATGCTCCCGTTCTTCCGGCGCCCCGCAATCGGGAACAAAAACCGGCCCGGCCGATAGTTGCACCAACCCGATATCGCGATCAAGGCGATAGGGATCCGGCCTCCGGCTGGCAGAGGTCGTAGGACCGCGCTAAGGTCCCGCGAGAAGAGGAACCGATCGGGAGTTTCGAGAATGCTCAATCTCGACCCAGACCTCTATGCCGCACCCCGGGGCTTTCTCGAGGAGCGCGAGCGCATCTTTTGCAAGACATGGCAGCTCGTTGCGCCCGCTTCGCGATTGGGCACGCCGGGCGCCTATCTGGCCGCGGAAATAGCCGGCCTGAAGTTTTTCGTGCTTAGGGGTCGGGACGGGGTGCTGCGCGCATTCCGGAACGTCTGCCGCCACCGCGGCGCCCGGCTGCTGGAGGAAGGCGTCGGGCGCTGCGCAGGCCCTATTCGATGTCCCTATCACGGCTGGGCCTATGACGATGAAGGGCGACTGGCCGCGGTGCCCTGGTTCGGAGAGGATGATTCCTTCCGGAAGGAGGCTTGGCCGCTGCGGCAGATTCAATTGCGCGAGTGGCGCGGGCTGGTATTCATCGCCTACGCTCCGGAGGAGGAACTCGAAACCCAGCTCGGAGATGTCGTCGCCGAATTGGCCGAGGAGCCGATCGAAACCTATCATTGGGTGCGCGAGGAGCGCTTGGCCTTCGATGCCAATTGGAAGATCTACACCGACAATTTCGTCGAGGGCTATCACATACCGGGAATCCATCCGAGCTTCTTCAAGGCAATCGAGTTCGAGCAGTTCCGTACGACGGCGCATGACGGTTTTGTGCGCATGACGGCTCCGCCGCGCGAGGGCCTGTTCTATCGCGGTAAGTGGCTTTGGATGTGGCCGAACTGGACCCTCTCGCTGTTCGAGGGAGGCATGAACACCTCTCGCATCGATCCCGTTAACCACCAGCGAACGGAGCTGATCTACAATTTCTACTTCGCCAACCCCGCGCAAAGGGAGCTTGTGGAGGAAACGATTGCGCGCAACCTCGCCGTGGTACGCGAGGATTTCGGCATCTGTCTCGAAACGCACAAGAATTATGCGAGCGGGGGTTATTCGAGCGGCCCCTTGTCGCCTCATCACGAAGAAGGTGTGCGGTATTTCCAGGACCGGGTAAGGCGAAGCCTGAACTTTGCCTGATTGGGGCCTCGATGGTGGACGGGATCGACTTCGCTTGGGCCTGCCGCTGCTGCGGCCGCCAATATCGCACTCTTCCGCTCGATTTTGCTTTTGATGCGCCGATCTATTGGGGACAACTCTCCGAGGACGAGCGTAAGAACGCCTTTCTCAACTCAGATATCTGTAAGATCGGAGAGGATCGTTTCATCCGTGGATGTATCGATATCCCCGTGCTGGGGCGCGAAGAGCGGTTCGTCTGGGGTGCCTGGACCTCGCTTTCGAAGGCCAGCCTGCAACGCGCCTATGAGCTGTGGGATGCGCGGGAGATCGCTCCCGACGAGCCGGCTCGCTTCGGCTGGCTCAGCAACGAGATGAAGATCGTCTACGGCGTCTCGACGCTGAACCTCAAGACCAAGGTGCGCTTTCGCCCGGACAATCTGCGGCCTCTGATCCAAGTCGAGCCCAGCGATCACCCGCTTGCCCGCGAGCAGGCCGAAGGCATCACCCTGGATCGGGTCCAGGAGGTTGTGGCGACGCTGCTGCATCGGCACTGACCGGGACGCTCTCTAGCGGAAACACATGGGCGCGCCGGCAGTCGAGCCGAACCGAAACGGCCGCGCCAGGCTCGGGCAGGAAATCGCCGGGCATGCGTGAATGCAATGGCGTCGGTAGGCCGTCCAGCCAGAATCGGATCAGCGAGGTGCGCCCGAGCAGCCGGGCATCGACCACGTGCGCCCGCGGCAGCCCGGCCGCCGAGGCTGCTTCCAGGACGACCCCTTCGGGGCGGATCAGGGCGAGCGCAGCGCAGCCTTCGGCCAGGCCCGGCGCGGGGACAGCGCCCAAGGGGGTGACGATGCTGCCGCGATCGACCCTTCCCACGAACCGTTCGACCTCGCCCAGAAAACCCGCGACGAAGGCGCTGGCGGGGTGCCTGTAAAGCTCGGAAGGTGTGCCGCACTGAACGATCCGGCCCTCGGACATGACCGCGAGCCGGTCGCCCATCCGCATGGCTTCCTCCGGATCGTGGGTTACGATCATGGCGGCAACACCGCCCGCTTTCAGAAGGTCGAGGGTCTCGTCGCGCAGCCGGTCGCGCAGGCGGGCATCGAGGCCGGAGAAGGGCTCGTCCAGCAACATCAGCTTGGGATCGGGGGCGAGCGCGCGGGCGAGTGCGACGCGCTGCTGCTGGCCGCCCGAGAGCGTATGGGGGTAGGCATCGGCGAACCCGGCGAGGTCCAACTGCTCGAGCGCGGCCAGCACCCGCTGCCGGCGTACCGGAACACCGATCCGGCGCAGGCCGAATGCGACATTCTCCGTAACCGTCAGATGGGGAAACAGTGCGATGTCCTGGAACACGAATCCGAGCCGCCGGTCTTCGGGGGGCACCTGAACGCCCTTGCCCGAGACGAGCTGTCCGGCGATCTGGATGGAGCCATTAGAGAGCGGCTCAAGCCCCGCTGCCAGCCGCAGCAGAGTGGATTTTCCGCAACCGGAGGGGCCGACCAAGCTCAAGACTTCCGCCGGGGCGATGGCCAGATCGATCTCGCTCAGGACCGGGACCCCGTCATAGGCGTGCCCGACCCCCTTAAACTCCAGCGCGGGGGCGGTCATGGCCGTCAAGCTCCGTTTAGGTCTCACTCCCGCATCTGGCCGGGGCGAGAGCGGGCAATGGCGCGGCTCAAGAGGATCACGGGGGCAATTCCCACCAGCACAATCAATAAACCCGGCGCCGCGGCATCACGGAGCCGTTCGTCCGACGCCATCTGATAAGCGCGGATCGCGAGCGTGTCAAAGTTGAAGGGGCGCAATATGAGCGTTGCCGGCAATTCCTTCATGACGTCGACGAACAACAGCAGCCCGGCGGTGAGGGCGCTTCCGGCCAGAAGCGGGGCATGGACCCGCCGCAACACGCCGCCTGGCCTCTCTCCCAATGTGCGCGCCGCACCGTCCATGCTCGCCGTCACGCGGGCGAAGCCGGCCTCGACGGCGCTGACGGGAATGGCAAGAAACCTGACCGAATAGGCGAAGATCAAGCCCGCACTGCTGCCGGTGACGATAAGGCCGGTGCTGGAGCCGAAGGTCGAGCGCACCCAGCCGTCGATAAAGCTGTCGAAGGCTCCGAAAGCGAGCAGCACGCCGACCGCGATCACGGCTCCGGGAACGGCATAGCCCATGCCGGCGAGCCGGACGGCCAGCACCACCAGGGGGGTGGGCCGGCGTCGCTGAGCATAAGCGAGTATGAGGGCGATCGTGACCGAGACGCCTGCGCTGATCGCGGCAAGGATGAAGCTGTTGCCGGCGAACTGGAAGAAGCGCGCATCGATCGTGCTCGTCCAAGTTTCGATCGCCCATTTTCCCAAGACCGCCACCGGCAGCAGAAATCCGAGTCCGACCGGCAGCAGGCAGGCAGCCGCGGCGAAGAGCCCGGCGGCCCCGGATAGCCGCCGGGTCGGAAGGGTGCGATAGCGCCCGGTCGTGTGATGATAGCGCGCCGCTCCGCGCGAGCGCCGCTCAATCAGCAAAAGCGCAGCGACAAAGATCAGCAAGGTGGCGCCGAGTTGAGCGGCGGCGACCGGCTCTCCCATGCCAAACCAGGTCCGGTAGATCCCAGTAGTGAAGGTGTCGACCGCGAAATGAGAGACCGTGCCGAAATCGTTGAGTGTTTCCATGAGGGCCAGGGACACCCCGACGATGATGCCGGGACGGGCCAGCGGCAAGGTCACGGAAAGGAAGGTGCGCCATGGCCCGAGCCCGAGCGTCCGGCTGGCCTCGATCACGCAGACCGACTGCGACAGGAAGGAGGCGCGAGCGAGCATATAGACATATGGATAGAGCACCAGGGTGAGCATCGCGATCGCCCCGGGCAGGGAACGTACCGGGGGTAGCCAGTAATCCTCGCGAGTCCATCCGAACGCTTCGCGAAGCCAAGTCTGCACGGGTCCTGCAAAATCGAGCAGACCGGTATAGGTGTATGCGATGACATAGGCCGGCATGGTGAGGGGCAGAAGCAGCGTCCATTCCCAAAGACGACTACCTGGGAAGCGGTAGAAGGTCACCAACCATGCCGACGTGACGCCCAGGATGGCCGTGCCGACTCCCACGCCGGCGCCGAGTAGGAGGGAATTGACGATATAGCGGGTCAGCACCGTCTCGGCGAGATGGCGCCAGACTTCTCCGGTCGGAAGGAATAGCTGAGCGAGGACGGCGAGCACCGGCAGGGCGATGATCCCCGCCAGCACAAGGGGGCCGAGCGTCCAAAGATCGGCTCGGAACCGGCGGTGGGCGGGAAGCGCGCCTCCCGCCTTGCCGACGGAGTCCGCTCCGGGAAGGAAGCTTTCCGCCATCAACGTCCAGCCGAAGAGTGAGAAGCGCGCACGGTCATGGCCAGCCGACGCGGTCAAAGATTCGCACCGCCTCCGCATTATGCTCGCCGAGCTCGACGAGATTGAGTTCGTCGGCCTTGAAGGAGCCGAGGCCTTGCAAAGTCTGGGAAGCAGGAATGTCCGGATTGACCGGGAATTCCTGTCCCATCTCTGCATAGATTTGCTGTGCTTTGTCGCTGACGAGATACTCGAGAAGCTTCACCGCCGCTTCCTTGTTCGGCGCATGGGCGGTCACGCAAGCGCCGCTTACATTGACATGGACGCCACGATCGGCCTGGTTCGGCCAGATCACCTTCAGCTTCTTTGCGGCTTCGCGCTCCTCCTCGTTATCGGAGGTCAGCATCTGCGCATAATAGTAGGAATTCGCGATGACGATGTCGCCTTCTCCGGCCGCCGCAGCCTTGATTTGATCGCGATCTCCGCCTTGGGGCTTGCGGGCGAGATTGGCGGCGACGCCTTTGGCCCACTCCTCGGCGGCCGCGCTGCCCTTATGGGCAATGATCGAGGCAAGCAGCGACTGGTTGTAAACATGGTTCGAGCTGCGCACCAGAATGCGGCCTTTCCATTTCGGATCGGCAAGGTCTTCATAGGTTTTCAGCTCCGCCGGATCGACCTTCCCGGGAAGGTAGAAGATTGGTCGCGCGCGCAAACCAAGCCCGAACCAGCTGCCCTGCGGATCGCGATAGGGGGCGGGAATCGCCCTCTCCAGCGCTTCGGAGCGTAGCTGTTGGCATAGGCCGGCGGTCGTGGCCGCGTACAGATTACCCGCATCGGCGGTGAACAGGAGGTCGGCCGGACTGTTCAATCCCTCCGCCTTCATCCGCTGCACCAATTCCTTGGCATCGCCCGTGACCAGGTTCACGCGTATGGCCGTCTCGTCGGTGAACGCGTCCAACTGAGGCTTGATGAGCGCTTCTTGGCGCGCTGAGTAGATATTCACTTCGGCGGCATCGGCGATGGTTGCCCAGAACGGGACGAGGAGGGCGGCGGCAAAACGAGAGCAGAGAAAACGCATCGGGGATTCCCTGAAAAGTCTAATGTGCAAATGAGAATGCATCGCAATTGCATCTTTTGTCCAGAGTTAAATCAGATGAGGAGCTACAAAAGTACGGCGTGCCACGAGCCGCCCCGAGGATCCAGGGCGGCTCGCGAAGATGACGGAAAAACCAGAAGGTTTCAGCCTATTTGGGGCTGATTTCGATCCGCTTGGTTGGCTGCTGTGCCCTTTCGGTCTTCGGCAGCGTGACCGTCAGCAATCCATTCTCGAACTTTGCGGTTATCCGCTCACGCTCGACAGTCTCCGGCAAGCGGAAGGAACGCTCGAAGCGGCCATAGCTGCGTTCGGTCAGATGGAATTGCCGCTCCCTTTGTTCGCGCGATTCGCTGGCCTGTCCCTGCATGGTGAGGAGATCGTCGTCCAGAATGAGCTCGACATCTTCCTGCTTCAGCCCCGGAAGTTCGGCCACGATCTGGATCTCGCGATCGGTTTCTGAAACGTCGACCTTCGGCATCATGCCGCCGAACCGCTGTCGCAGCGGCTGTGCGTCCGGGATACCGCCGCCGAACGGCCCGAACAGAGAGCCGGAAAAGAAACGGTCGAACAAGGAATCGATCTCGTGGCGCAGGTCGAACAGGGGATTGGCCATACGAGCGGGCTGGCGCTGGCCGGTGTCGGTGCGGGTTACCCCTTTTTGCTGTTCTGCCATGGTCCTCTCCATTACTGCGTACTGGATGGCGCTGCGACCGTAATTGCGGTGCAGCGGCGTCGGATTTGAGGTGGGAATACTTCGATCTTTCGCAAGAGCGCCGGCGAGCGAACGCATGCGACGGCACGCCGCAGTCCGATTGCGAACCCCGCCGTACCGTGATTGAGTTGCGATCCGAAGCGTTTGTTTTCTGCAAAGGTCATTGATCATGCCAGCATATGCGACCGTCTTGGCGATCTTGGTCGGATCCGATAGCGACGACGCAGTGTTGAATGCGGCCGGTAGGATGGTTGGCGCCGGCGGCGGGCTGCGGGCGATGACGGTACGCAGCGATCCTGCCCGAGTGCTTCCCATTGTCGGCGAGGCCGGAGCCGCAGCGGCCGCGGAGTTGATGACGGTGCTGGAGCAGCAGGCTAAGGAGCGAGCGGCGCGAGCGCGTTCAAACTTCAGTTCCTGGCGCTCCAGGGTTAAGGAGGTCCGAGCCGAGTTCGAGGAGTTGGAAGGGCATCCCTCGGAAACGGCGGCAGCGGCCGCACGCAATACCGATCTGGTCGTCGTCGCCCGTCCGCGGGACGAGGCTGAGCCTCTGGCGGCCAGCCTTTTCGAGGCATGCTTGTTCGGATCGGGCCGCCCCGTGCTGGTCGTGCCGAAGAGCACGCCGGCCACGTTCGGCGCAAGCATCGTCGTGCTTTGGGACGGCAGCCGCACGGCCGCCCGAGCCCTCGGCGACGCGCTTCCGCTGCTGGCAGGGGCTCGCTCCGTACTGGTGGTGACCTGCGGACGCTTGGACGAGGAGGTCCCGACGGGCGAGGCGGTAGCCGCGCGGCTCAATGCGCAGGGCCTTCCCGCAAAGGCTCGATCGCTCGAGCCGGGCGATGGAGAGCCTGCAGCACTGGCCGCCGCCGCCTCGGAGGCAGGGTGCGACCTGATCGTGATGGGAGGTTACGGCCACAGCCGCGTGCGCGAGATGATCCTTGGCGGCGTCACCCGCCACATGCTGGGGAGCGCTCCGGTTCCCCTACTGATGTCGCACTGAGCGCTGCCGCTCCTGCCGGAATCGGGCGAGGCAGGCTCGCGGCTAGGCTCCCACCGGGTCGGCCACATGGCGCCCACGCCGTCCCATGGGCTGGTCACATGCGCGGGGCAGTGTCCCTCCGCCGCCTGGCACGCGTTGATCTCCGCCCCGTCAGCACCGCATTGGCGCTGAGATAGAGCCGCATCAGCAGAACGACGGTGGCACCGAGCAATTCCGGGTACGGTTGCCCAACGCCTGAGAACAGGCCAGCCTGGGTTCGCGTTGTTACGGCACGACAAGGGGAACAGCAGGACGCCATTGGCGCCGAAGATGACGGACCGGCAAACAAGGCAAGGAGCGAGCAGCATGCAGGCGCGCGATGTAATGACGACCGAGGTAATATCGGTCGGCCCCGAAACCTCCGTGCCGGAAATCGCAGCGCTTCTGATCGAACGGCGGATCAGCGCCGTACCGGTGCTGGAGGAGGGTCGGTTGGTCGGCATTGTCAGCGAGGGCGACCTCATGCGCCGTCCCGAAACAGCCACTGAGCCCGCCTCATCGCCGTGGCTCACCTTGCTGACGGGCCCAGGCGTCGCACCGGATCGATTTGAAAAGGTGCACGGCATGACTGCGCGAGAGGTGATGAGTCGCGACGTGGTAACCGTGAGCCCGGATACAACGCTGGAGCAGGTGGCAAGCCTTCTGGAGACACACCGTATCAAGCGGGTGCCGGTTGTGGAGGAAGGTCGGCTGGTCGGCATTCTCAGCCGCGCCAATCTGTTGCATGGGCTTATCGCGCGCCCAGCCGATCAAAGCGTGGAGGATGCGGCTGAGCGAGATCGTCGCATCCGCTCCGAGGTGCAGGACATCTTGCAAAGAAATGCCTGGCTGGAACACAGGCACATGAATCTTGTCGTCAGCGACGGCATGGTCCATGTCTGGGGAATCGTGCGCTCCGAGGAGCACAGGCGCGCCTTGCTTATGGCGCTACGGTCGATCCCGGGCGTGGCAGGCGTCCAGGATCATCTCAGTCCCAACTGGTTCACCAGCGGGTAAACGAGCTCGACCCATGCCGATGCTGCACTACAGCATTGTGGTATCTGATATTTCACAAGTTGGGATCTGGCTTGATTAGGACAGCATCTATACCATATTCTGCATTGCAGCAGGATGCGCGACAGTTCGTGCGCCGGCAATTGGATAGGACCTACAGCCATGTTTTCCGGTCAGTTTCTGGGCGTCCTCACTCTTGGTCTGGCGGTGGCCGGTCTCGCCGCCGTCCTTGTTGAAGTGATGATGAAGAGCCCCTCGACATTGCTTGATCTTGTTCTCGATAGCCGTCAGGTGGCGATGCAGACGCCCGAGGCGAAAGCCTGTAATCGTGTGGTGATCGGCTACGCCGATCCGAAGGAAGCGGCAAACGCGGAGCGCCGGGCGGCTGCCTGACCCTGACCGGAATCTCAGGCTCTGATAGCCCGCGTCTGGCGCCTTTGGCGGCCATCCGCTATAGCAGCGACGATCGGGAAGAGGGGACCTGCCGCCACAGATGAGTGCGCTTGCCTCTAGGCTAGATCGGGTCGCCCAAAACCTATTGGGCCTGCCCTATCTCAAGCTGACGCGCGGCTATGACATTCACGACCGCTGCCGTTATCTGATCAGTTTGATCGGAGAGATCCGTCAGCCTCCGGCGCTGGAAATTCTGGACGTCGGTTGCGGTGGCGGGCTCCTCCTGCGCTATCTGGATGCCGAAGCGAAGGGGCGGGTCAGGCGTTATGTCGGGATCGACATGCGCGCCCAGCGGCTGCGCACGCGTTATGGAAAAGTGGGCCTCGCCCACGAGTTCCACGATGTCGATCTGGACGGGGATTGGCGATTTGGCGCATTCGATCTGGTTTGGTGCGCCGAAGTGATGGAACATCTGGTCGATGATCGAGCGCTCTTCACCAAGATCGTGCGCTCCGCTCGCCCTGGCGGCACGATCGCAATAACCACCCCGTCTCTCGCCTTCATCAAGGCCATGGGCCGCTACGTCCCCAGCCTCCTGGAGGTCCGACCTGTGCAGGATGGCGGGCATGTTCGGCTGGGTTACGCGCCCTCAGATTTCCGAAGACTGGCCGAGGAGCATAGCCTCCAGCTTGTGCGCCTGGACGGCATTACCCGTACCGACGTCGAGCGGGTGCGACGCCGCTATCGCGGTGGCAGGCTGGACTTCATGCTAGCGAATGTGACCGTCGGATACGGCCGCACGGCAGGGGACATCTATTCTCTTGGAGCGGAGTTCAAGGGGCGCGATGCGGAATTCTGGTCGATCGCAGCTCTGTTCCGGCGGCGATAACTAAGCCCGGCGCTTGCGCGGAACAAGGATCACCGGCACTTCGGCGAGATGCAGCACCCGGGTTGCGACCGAACCGAGAAGAAGGCTCGGCAGTACACTCAAACCCCTGGTTCCCATCAGGATAGTCTCGCAGCCCTTTTCCTTCCCGTAGGCGACGATCGCCTCGGCGGCATTGCCAACCGCGACATGGGACTCATGCGCGATTTTTTGCGTGGTGAGCAGTTCACGCGCGGATTTCAGACATTTCTCTCCTTCCTCCTGATGAAAGGAGCGAACCGCTTCCTTGCTTACGAAGCTGCTCACTGCCGAAGGCAGAGGCGGCTGAACATTCAGGAGGTGCAGCCGGATCTCCGGGTTCGTGGCCGACAGCTTGACGCCGTAGCGCACCGCTTCCAGCGCATTGTCCGAACCGTCGACAGCGATGACGATATCCATGGGCTTCCATCTCCTCAGGAGATGAGATCGAGTTTTTCGCGTTCACGTCTGGCCTTTATACGAGATATGGTCATTGCAACCAGCACAGCCAGCGCCGCCCCCGCGAGCGGCGCCGTAGAGTGCAGCCACTGGGCGCCGCGAATCGCTCCCTCCACGGCCGGGTCTGTGACCATGACCTCGCCGGCGATATATCCGAGCAAGGCGCCGCCCGCCCAAATCAGGATCGGCAAGCGGTTCAATATCTTCAAGATCAGCGCGCTTCCTATGATGACGAGCGGCATACTGATGGCCAGCCCGATCACCAGCAGCGTCGTGCTGCCTTTGGCCGCCGCGGCGATGGCGATTACATTGTCGAGGCTCATCACCGCATCGGCGATGACGATGGTGCGGACCGCGGTCCACAGATTGGCGGCCGAGCCTCCGTCCACCCCATGACCGTCATGCTCCTCGGGGAGGATCATCTTCACCGCGATCCAGAATAGAAGGAAGCCCCCGGCAAGCTTCAGATAGGGCACCGCGAGCAGATAGGCGATGAAGATCGCAAAGATGATACGCAGTACGATCGCGGGAAGCGTGCCCAGTATTATTCCCCAGCGCCGCTGGCGTTCGGGGAGGGATCGGCAGGCCAGAGCAATGACCACCGCGTTATCGCCGCTCAACAGAATGTTGATCCAGATGATCTGGAGGAGCGCCACCCAGAAGGCGTGGTCTGAATAAGTCATCGTCGCCATTTCGCCATCGCAACGCGCCTTTGGAGGCCGAGTCCGCCGAGGCGGGAGCCTGCTCGTGCCGCAATTCGGCGCGGTTATCTTACCTGTCCTGGAGCCGGGCTTGCGCAGTGAAGTGTTTTCATACAGTATCTGAAATACCACCGCAGCAGAAAATCAAGAAGGTGGGAGGTCATGGGCCGCATGCGTGGCCCTGGGCCGGGGCTCCGGAATCGGAACCAAAGAACGAACCGTATCGGGAGGAGAGTTGGAATGCAGTCACGGACGACAACCGGCCTGCGCCGTGCCGGTTTTGCGATCGGCGCGCTTGCCTTGGCGGCCCTGCCTGTTACAGCGCAGGCTGAATGGAAGCCGACCCGCAACATCGAGTTCATCGTACCTGCGGGCACTGGTGGCGGCGCCGACCAAATGGCGCGGATGATCCAGGGCATCGTCGAGAAGCACGGTCTTATCGACAAATCGGTCGTGGTCATCAACAAATCGGGCGGCGCCGGCGCCGAGGGTTTCCTTGATGTAAAGGAATCGGCGGGTAATCCGCACAAGATCATCATCACGCTCTCTAACCTGTTCACTACGCCGCTCGCAACTGGAGTGCCGTTCAGCTGGGAGGACCTGACCCCCGTCGCCATGCTGGCCCTGGACGAGTTCGTACTTTGGGTGAACACGAGCGATCCTTCTCAGACCGCTCAGGAGTATGTCGAGGCGGCGAACAAAGCAGGCGCCGGCGCCAACAAGATGGGCGGCACCGGTTCCAAGCAGGAGGATCAGATCATTACCGCCGCGATCGAGCAGTCGACCGGCGCCAAGTTCACCTACGTTCCCTTCAAGGGCGGCGGAGAGGTCGCCACCCAACTCGTCGGCGGGCATGTGAACTCGACGGTGAACAATCCTATCGAGGCCGTGGCGCACTGGCGCTCCGGGGCGCTCAGGCCACTTTGCGTCTTCGACAAGGAGCCGATGACATACACCGACAAGGTCACCGACACGGCGGCTTGGAGCGATATTCCGACCTGTCGTTCGGCGGGGATCGACATGGACTATCTGATGCTGCGCGGCATCTTCACCACGCCCGGCGCCGAACAAGAGGTGGTCGATTTCTATATCGATCTCTTCAAGAAGGTGCGCGAGACGCCGGAGTGGAAGGAATTCATGGCAAAGGGCGCCTTCAATCAGTCCTTCATGACGGGCGATGAGTTCAAGGTCTGGCTGAAGGAGACGAATGAACGCCACAAGGACCTGATGACGAAGGCGGGATTCCTCGCCCAGTAACCTTCTCGCGTGCGCGGGAGATTCGGGTGCGGCCGGAAGGCGACACCCGGATCTCCCGGGACTTTCTTGACATGAAATTGGTGGCGGAATGCACCATCATCAGGACGGGGCGAAATCGCCTTCAGTGATGAGCACGCGGCTCATGGAGGCAATCGTTGCCCTGATCCTGATGGCTCTGGGCGCGCTGGTGATCTGGGATAGCGTGCGCCTCGGCTGGCGTTGGGGGCTGGAGGGACCGCAGGCCGGCTACTTTCCCTTCCGTATCGGGGTCCTGATCATCTTGTCCAGCGTCGTGACACTCGCCGTTGCGCTGTTCCGGCGGCGCGGGGAGGCGAGCACCTTCGTGCACCGCCATGAGCTGATGTTGGTGCTCCGGGTACTCGTGCCAACCGTCGTTTTCATCGTTCTGATCGGCTTCATCGGCATCTACTTTGCAATGGCCCTCTTCATCGGCTTCTTCATGTGGTGGCATGGCCGGTTTTCGGCCGTGAAGTTCCTCCCGGTCGCCGTTCTGGTTCCACTGATCTTGTTCCTGTTGTTCGAGCTCTGGTTCCTCATTCCGCTTCCCAAAGGACCGGTCGAGGAGTGGCTGGGATTCTGAGCATGAAATCCTGGCGGGCATTGCCGCAACGTCGGAGGAACTTCTGATTGGACTCTCTGTTCTCCCTTATTGATGGATTCGGCGTGCTCGCCGACCCCGCCAACATCCTCTACATGATGATTGGCGTGTCGCTCGGTGTGTTGATAGGCGTCCTGCCCGGTCTCGGCGGCGCCAACGGCGTGGCCATCCTTCTGCCGCTGACCTTCAGCATGTCGCCGACCTCCGCGATCATCATGCTGTCTTGCATCTACTGGGGCGCGCTTTTCGGCGGTGCGGTCACCTCGATCCTCTTCAACATTCCCGGGGAGCCGTGGTCGGTCGCGACCACCTTCGATGGCCATCCGATGGCCCAGCAGGGGCGGGCCGGCGAGGCCCTGACTGCGGCGTTCACGGCCTCGTTCGTCGGTGCGCTCGTTGCCGTCGTCATCATCACCTTCTTTGCTCCGCTCGTCGCCAACTTCGCTCTCCGGTTCGGTCCGCCGGAGTTTTTTGCCGTCCAGCTCCTGACCTTTGCGAGTTTTGTCGGCCTCGACCGAAGCTCGCCTTTCAAGACGCTGGCTTCGATGATGCTCGGCTTCGCGCTCGCGGCCGTCGGCATCGACATCGTCACCGGACAGCTTCGCCTGACCTTCGGATCGCACGAGCTCTTGCGTGGATTCGATTTCCTGGTGGCCGTCATCGGGCTGTTCGGGATCGGCGAGATCCTTCTCTCGATGGAGACCGGCCTTTCCTTCAAGGGCGCCAAGGCCCGCATCAATCCCACCGTGGTTCTGCAGACCTGGGCGAAACTGCCGCGCTACTGGGCGACCGCGCTGCGCGGCTGCATCATCGGATGCTGGATGGGCATCAAGCCGGGCGGTGCGACTCCCGCCTCGTTCATGAGCTACGGCATCGCCAAACGGCTCTCCAAGAACGGGGACAAATTCGGAACCGGTGAGCTCGAAGGCGTGGTGGCACCGGAATCGGCGGCGCACGCAGCCGGGACGACAGCGCTCTTGCCGATGCTCACTCTTGGCATACCGGGTTCGCCCACGGCGGCGGTGATGCTGGGCGGCCTCCTGATCTGGGGCCTTCAGCCGGGACCGCTGCTCTTCATCGAGCAAAAGGATTTCGTCTGGGGGCTGATCGCCAGCATGTATATCGGCAACATCGCCGGCTTGATCGTGGTGCTGACAACCGTGCCGCTGTTCGCGGCGATCTTGCGGATTCCCTTTTCCATCATTGCTCCGATCATCATCGCGATCTGTGCGGTCGGCGCCTACACCGTGCACAACGCGCTCCTGGACGTGTCGTTGATGCTGCTCTTCGGCGTCGTGGGATACATATTCAAGAAACTTTCCTATCCCCTGGCGCCCCTGGTCCTGGCCTTGGTGCTGGGCGATCTGGCTGAAAGTTCGTTCCGGCAGTCGATGCTTATTTCCAACGGCAGCTTGGCGATCTTTTGGTCGAACTGGTTGGTCGGGACCATCTGTACCTTGGCTTTTTTTCTGCTGTTCTGGCCGCTGATCTCGATGGGACTGGCCCGGCTGAGACGGCGCCAGGTCGCGGTCGAAGCGGACTGAGCAGGTCCGGGCCTCTCTCCCCGGTGTCCAAAAGCCGTAGGTCTGGCGGAGAACTGGGTGCAAGAAGTCTGGAGCACGTCTCTGGTATGTGGTATATCAGATGATCAAGGATGTCGAGAACACGGACATGCAAACGAGCTTGCAGAGCAAGGATGCGAGGTCTTCCGGTGCCGCCGCGCGGCTGGTGGTGAAGCCGATCGACACCACCACCAGCTTCAGAATGCAGGCTTATCACTCGCTCAAGCGCGCGATCCTGGAGATGGACGTCTACGACAATCGGGGCGAGATACGGCTGGACGAACGCCAGCTCTCGCACGATCTGGGCGTGAGCCGCACGCCAATCCGCGAGGCGATGTCGCTGCTGGAGCAGGAAGGGTTCGTGAAGACCCTGCCGCGGCGCGGCGTTTTCGTCGTGCGCAAGACCAAGCGCGAGATCGTCGAGATGATTCTCGTCTGGGCGGCTCTTGAGAGCATGGCCGCGCGCCTGATTTGCCGCAACGCGACGGACGAGGAAATTGCTGGTCTAAGGCGCCTTTTCGACAACTTCCGGAACGGCGAGCAGCCGGGTCATCTCGAGGAATACTCGGAAGCGAATATCGCTTTCCACTCGGCCATCATTGGCCTCAGCAAGTGTCAGCTCATCGCCGACCTGACCAAGAATCTCTTCATCCACATGCGGGCCATACGGGCCGTCACCATCTCCGAGGACAATCGGGCCCAGCGCTCCATCAGCGACCATATGGCGATCATCGAGGCGCTGGAGTCGCGCGACGTGGAACGCGCCGAAAGCTTGGTCCGCCAACACACGCTCGACCTTGCCGCCCATGTGGAAACCCACTGCAGCCACCTGGATTGAATGGCGACGACTGCTGCGAATTTCGAAGGAGGATCAGATGGCCGAACCAGCCGTAAGGGTCGTGGAACAGAGCGCTCCCGCCGAGACAATCTCCGGCGGGCATCTCGTCGCCAAGGCCTTGAAGCAGGAGGGTGTGGAGGTGATCTTCACGCTCTGCGGCGGCCATATCATCGACATCTATGACGGCTGTATCGATGAAGGCATCAAGATCATCGATGTACGGCACGAGCAGGTCGCGGCCCATGCCGCCGACGGCTATGCGCGCGTTACCGGCAATCCCGGCGTGGCGGTCGTCACAGCCGGCCCCGGCACTACTGACGCCATAACCGGCGTCGCCAACGCTTTCCGAGCCGAGAGCCCGATGCTGCTGATCGGCGGACAGGGCGCGCTCGACCAGCACAGGATGGGCTCGCTTCAGGACCTGCCGCATGTCGATATCCTGAGACCGATCACCAAGTTCGCTTCCTCGGTGCTGACCACCGAGCGGGTCGCGGATATGGTCTCCATGGCTTTTCGCGAATGCTACGCGGGCGCGCCGGGACCGTCATTTCTGGAGATCGGCCGCGACATACTCGACAAACGTGTCGACCTCAAGAAGTCGGTGCTGCCCAAGCGGCAGGGCTACCGCTTCTCGACCAAATCTCTGGGCGATCCGCGCGACGTGGAGAAACTCGCGGACATTCTGGTGAAGGCGAAGAAGCCCTGCATCCTGCTCGGCACACAGGTCTGGACTTGCCGCGCGACCGATGCCGCCCGCCGCTTCGTGCGCGAGTTGAATATCCCTGCCTATATGAACGGCGCCGGCCGCGGCACCTTGCCGCCGGGCGATCCGCATCACCTGCAACAGACCCGGCGCTATGCCTTCGACAATGCCGATGTGATCGTCATCGTCGGCACGCCGTTCGACTTCCGCATGGGTTACGGCAAGCGCCTCGGGCGCAACGCGACCGTGGTGCAGATCGACCTCGACTACCGTACGGTCGGCAAGAACCGAGACATCGATTTGGGTCTTGTCGGCGATTGCGGCGTGATTCTTGACGCCGTCGTGCAGGCTGCGACCGGCCGTCGCGACACCGGCGCCAGGGGCCGCGAGGATTGGATGAATCATCTCCGGGCCGAGGAGAAGAAATCCCTCGACGCCCGCATGCCGAAACTCAAGTCCGACGCATCGCCGATTCACCCGCTTCGGCTTGCTCACGAGCTGAATCAGTTTCTCACCGACGATACCATCTTCATTGGCGACGGCGGCGACGTGGTCACCTTCGCCGGAGGTGTGGTGCAGCCTCATCAGCCCGGTCACTGGATGGATCCAGGGCCCCTTGGCACTCTGGGCGTGGGCACGCCCTTCGCCATGGCGGCGAAATTCGCCCGGCCCGAGAAGGAAGTGCTGTGTCTTTTCGGCGACGGCTCGTTCAGCCTGACTGGATGGGATTTCGAGACCTGCGTGCGCTTCGGTCTGCCCTTCATCGGCGTGGTTGGCAACAACTCGCACATGAACCAGATCCGCTACGGCCAGATCCAGAAATATGGCAAGGAACGGGGCGAAATCGGCAACAAGCTCGGCGATGTGCCTTTCTCGAAATTCGCCGAGATGTTGGGCGGATACGGGGAGGAGGTACGCGAGGCACGTCAAATCCGTCCCGCATTGGAGCGGGCGCGTGAGTCTGGTAAGGCTGCGCTGATCAATGTCTGGATCGATCCGGATGCCTATGCCCCCGGAACGATGAACCAGACGATGTACAAATAGGACTGAACCAACGGGCGGATAAGCAATGGGCTCCCGCCCGTTGGTCTTTGCGACGGAGGAAACGGCAGTCATGGGCAAGGCTTTGGAGGGGGTGCGGATTCTGGACATGACTCATGTCCAGTCCGGACCGTCGGCGACCCAAATACTCGCCTGGTTCGGCGCGGACGTGATCAAGGTCGAACTGCCCGGCCGCGGCGACATCACCCGCACGCAGCTCCGTGATGTACCGGATACCGACAGCCTCTATTTCACGATGTTGAACTGCAACAAGCGCAGCATCACCATCAACATCAAGGCGCCCAAGGGACAGGAAATCTTTCTGAGACTCCTCAAGGAATGCGATGTCCTGGTCGAGAATTTCGCTCCGGGCGTGCTCGATCGGCAGGGATTTTCCTGGGGCCGTATCCAGGAGGTCAACCCAAGGCTTGTCTACGCCTCCATCAAGGGGTTCGGCCCGGGCCCCTACGTCGATTGCAAGGCCTATGAGACAGTCGCTCAGGCGATGGGAGGATCGATGAGCACCACCGGCTGGTGGGATGGCCCGCCGACCGCCACGGGGGCGCAGATCGGCGATTCCGGCACCGGCATCCATTGCGTCGCGGGCATCCTCGCCGCCCTCTTACAGCGCTCGAGGACGGGCCGGGGCCAGAGAGTCGAAGTGGCGATGCAGGACGCGGTGCTCAATCTCTGCCGCGTCAAGATGCGCGACCAGCAGCGCCTCGCGCACGGGCCTTTGCGCGAATACCCCAACATGGAGTTCGGGGATGAGGTTCCTCGTTCCGGCAATGCCTCCGGCGGTGGACAGCCCGGCCAGGCCGTGCGGACCAAGGGTGGCGGCGCCAACGACTATATCTATGTCATCATCCAGCCGCAGGTCTGGGCTCCGCTGATGAAGCTGGTCGGCCGACCGGAGCTGATCGAGCATCCGCAATACGCCACCCCGGAGGCGCGCATCAGCCATCTCGACGACTGTTTCGGCATCGTCGAGCAATGGACGATGCGGCATGACAAGGTCGAGGCGATGCGGCTCCTCAACGATGCCGATGTGCCGTGCGGACCGATCCTCAGCATGAAGGATCTCTATAACGACCGGTCGCTGCGCGAGAGCGGGACCCTGGTCGATGTCGAGCTTCCCGGGCGCGGGACGTTCGTGACGGTGGCCAATCCCATTCGCCTCTCGGACAACCAGGTCAGGGTCACCCGTTCGCCGCTTCTGGGCGAGCATACCGACCAGGTTCTGGAATGGCTCGGCTACTCCGCCAAGGAGATCGCGGCATTGCGCTCGGAAGGTACCGTCTAGGCGTCGGGGACTCTCGTTCCGGCAAACCCCGGCTTGAGGAAGCCGATAGCGCAAGGCATTCTGCGCGCCGCAACGGACAGGGAGCAGCGGTCCCGTGAACATCCACGAATATCAGGCCAAGGAGCTGATGCGCGATTATGGGGTGGCGGTGCTGCGCGGAGGCGTTGCAGCCACGCCCGAGGAAGCGGTCAAGGTTGCTGAGGGACTGGGTGGCCCCGTCTGGGTAGTGAAGGCCCAGATCCATGCCGGCGGCCGCGGCAAGGGCGGCGGCGTCAAGGTTGTGAAGTCCCTGGGCGATGTGCGCGCGCAGGCGCGCAATATGCTCGGCATGACTTTGGTTACCCCACAGACCGGCCCGAGGGGCAAGACCGTGCATCGGGTCTATGTCGAGGACGGCTGCGACATTGCCCGTGAAATCTATCTCGGCATGCTGATCGACCGGGCTTCCTCCCGTGTGACTGTCATGGCCTCCTCGGAAGGCGGAATGGAAATCGAGGAGGTTGCGGCCAAGCATCCCGAGAAGATCATAAAGGTGGCGATCGATCCGGCGCTGGGCCTGATGGCCTTCCATGGTCGCAAGATCGCCTTTGGACTCGGGCTCAAGGACGTGGGCGGCGCGATCAAGTTTCTCACCGCCATGTACAAGGCTTTCGTGCAGCTCGACACCTCGATCATCGAGATCAATCCGCTGGTGGTCACCAAGAAGGGCGAGGTGATCGCCCTCGACGCCAAGATGAGCTTCGACGACAACGCACTGTTCCGACACAAGGAGATAGAGGCGTTGCGCGATGAAACCGAGGAGGATCCGACCGAGCGCGAGGCTTCGCGGCAAGAGCTGAATTACATCAAGCTCGACGGCTCGATCGGGTGCATGGTCAACGGAGCCGGACTGGCCATGGCCACCATGGACATCATCAAGTTGCATGGCGGCGAGCCGGCGAACTTTCTCGATGTCGGCGGCGGCGCGACCCGTGAGCGCGTCACCACCGCCTTCAAGCTGATCCTCTCCGATCCGAATGTCCGGGGCATCCTGGTCAACATATTCGGCGGCATCATGCGTTGCGACATCATCGCCGAGGGCGTGGTTGCGGCCGCCCGCGAGGTCAGGCTGGAGGTGCCGCTGGTGGTCCGGCTCGAAGGGACCAACGTCGAGCTCGGCAAGAAAATCCTCAAGGAGTCAGGTTTGCCGATCGTCTCTGCCGACAATCTTGCCGACGCCGCCGAAAAGGTGGTCAGGGCGGTCAGGGAGGCCGCTTAGATGTCAGTGCTCGTCAATGCCGAGACCAGGGTTATCTGCCAGGGCTTTACCGGCGCCCAGGGCACCTTCCATTCCGAGCAGGCGATCGCCTATGGCACGAAAATGGCCGGCGGCGTCACCCCCGGTAAGGGCGGCACCACGCATCTCGACCTTCCCGTCTTCGATACCGTCGAGGAGGCTGTGCACAAGACCGGCGCCACGGCCTCGGTCATCTATGTGCCGCCCGCATTCGCCGCGGACGCCATTCTGGAGGCGATCGACGCCGAGGTCCCGCTCATCGTCTGCATTACCGAGGGAATACCGGTCCTCGACATGGTGCGCGTGAAGAGGGTTCTCACCGGCTCGAAGTCCCGCCTGATCGGCCCGAACTGTCCCGGGATCATTACGCCCGAAGAGTGCAAGATCGGAATCATGCCCGGCCATATTCACCGGCGTGGGCGGATCGGGATCGTATCGCGCTCCGGCACGCTGACCTATGAGGCGGTGGCGCAGACGACGGCGGCGGGGCTGGGGCAAACAACCTGCATCGGGATTGGCGGCGATCCCGTCAATGGGACCAATTTCATAGACTGTTTGGAGCTGTTCCTGGCCGATCCGGAAACTCAAGGAATCATCATGATCGGCGAGATCGGCGGAAGCGCCGAGGAGGAGGCCGCGGCGTTCGTCAGCCGTGCGAAGACCGGCAAACCGATCGTGGGCTTCATTGCCGGGTTAACCGCGCCTCCGGGCCGTCGCATGGGCCATGCCGGAGCGATCATTTCCGGCGGAAAAGGGTCGGCCAAGGATAAGATCGAGGCGATGCGCTCCGCCGGAATCCGGGTCGCGGAATCACCGGCCGGCCTCGGCAAATCCATGCTCGAGGCACTGAAGAACTGAGGCTCCGAGGTCACCTGTCATGAACTCTACCCACCCTCGTTCCACCCTCTTTTCGCCGCACCGCGCGGACGAGGTGAAGCTAGGCCCCTTTTCCTTCGCGCCACGAAGCGGGGAGGTGGCAGGGGCGAGGCGCGGACAGTACGAGTGAGCCGATGTATTCGCAGACCAAGCAACCCGTTCGCAGCATCCACCCAGGTAGCGGCCGTCGCAAGACCGCACCGACGCCGAAAGGACGCCAGATCGATCCGACAGCGCTCGAGGAGGTGCGGGCAGCGCTAGGCGATCAGGCGCACAGCCGCGATCAGCTCATCGAACATCTGCACGCGCTTCAGGACCGCTTCCGATGCCTGCATGCACGCCATCTGGTTGCGCTCGCCGGTGAAATGAAGCTCGCGCTGACCGAGGTCTACGAGGTGGCCTCGTTCTACGCGCATTTCGATATCGTCGAAGAAGGAGAAGAGGCGCCGCCCCCGATTACCGTTCGCGTCTGTGACAGCCTCTCCTGCGCGTTGGCCGGATCCGAGAATCTAAGGGCCGATCTGGCGCGGCGATTCGGCGACCGGGTCCGGGTCGTGCGCGCCCCATGCATGGGCGCCTGCCACAATGCGCCGGCGGTGGCCATGGGGCATGTGCTTCACGAGCATGCGAGCCTGACCAGCGTGTCACGGGCGGTGGAGAGTGGCGCGGATCATCCGCATATTCCGCCATATGCCGATTTCGATGCCTACTGCAAAACCGGCGGATACGAACTTCTGAAGGCGTGCCTTGCGGGAACCAAGCCGGTCGAGGAAGTGATCGCTACTCTCGAAGGTTCGGCGCTGCGAGGTCTCGGCGGCGCGGGTTTTCCGACAGGTCGCAAGTGGCGCTTCGTGAAGGCGGAGCCGAAGCCCCGCTACCTGGCCGTCAACGCTGATGAAGGCGAACCAGGAACATTCAAGGATCGCCACTACTTAGAGACTGATCCTCACCGATTTTTTGAGGGAATGCTGATTGCTGCGCTCGCGGTGGAGGCGGAAGCGGTCTACATCTATCTGCGCGACGAGTATCCGCAATGCCGGGCCGCTCTTCTGCGCGAGATACCGAAGGTCGAGGCCGCCGGGCTCGCACGTCACACGGCCATCCATCTCAGACGCGGCGCCGGCGCCTATATCTGCGGCGAGGAATCGGCGATGCTGGAAAGCATCGAGGGCAAGCGTGGTCTGCCGCGCCATCGTCCGCCCTTCGCCGCGCAGGTCGGTCTCTTCGGCCGGCCGACCCTGATCAACAATGTCGAGACTCTCTGGTGGGTGCGCGACATCGTCGAAAAGGGTTCGGATTGGTTCGCCGGCCAGGGCCGCAATGGGCGCAAGGGGTTGCGCAGCTTCTCTGTATCGGGCCGTGTGAAGCATCCGGGAATGAAGCTGGCGCCCGCCGGGATCACAGCGCGAGAGCTGATCGAAGAATATTGCGGGGGGATGGCCGAGGGGCATGCCTTCAAGGGTTATTTGCCGGGCGGCGCCTCGGGCGGCATCCTGCCCGCCTCGATGGCGGATATTCCCCTGGATTTCGGCACGCTTGAGCAATTTGGCTGCTTCATAGGATCGGCCGCGGTGGTCGTCCTGTCCGACAAGGACAATATCAAGGATGTGGTGCTGAATTTGCTGCGTTTTTTCGAAGACGAATCCTGCGGCCAATGCACGCCTTGCCGCGTGGGCACGGAGAAGGCGGTAAAGCTCTTGGAGCAGCCACGGTGGGACGAGCCGCTTCTCGATGAGTTGGCGCGAGCCATGACCGACGCCTCGATCTGCGGTCTCGGCCAGGCGGCGATGAACCCTCTGAAAAGCGCGTTGAAATATTTCCGCGAGGATCTGACATGAGCGATCCGATCCGTTTCACCCTCGATGATCGCGATGTCGAGGCCGCTCCGGGAGAAACCATCTGGGCGGTCGCCAATCGCCTCGGCGTCGAGATACCGCATCTCTGCCACCGGCCCGCGCCGGGCTACCGTCCCGATGGCAACTGCCGCGCCTGCATGGTGGAAGTGGAGGGAGAGCGCGTTCTCGCGGCTTCCTGCATCCGCCGGCCTACCGCCGGCATGAAGGTCAAGACCGCCAGCGAGCGCGCCAAGGCCTCGCGCAAGATGGTGTTCGAGCTCCTCGTGGCCGACCAGCCGCCTCCCGAGGCGGCGCACGATCCGAGCTCCCGCTTCTGGCGGTGGGCCGAGCGGGTTGGCGTCGCTCAAAGCCGGTTCCCCAAGCGGGCGCGTCCCGAGCCCGACCGCAGCCATCCGGCGATGACGGTCCAGCTCGATGCCTGCATCCACTGCAATTTGTGCGTGCGCGCCTGCCGCGAGGTGCAGGTCAACGACGTGATCGGCATGGCCGGCCGCGGCCATATGGAGAAGATCGTCTTCGACATGGACGATCCGATGGGCAATTCCACTTGCGTTGCTTGCGGGGAATGCGTTCAGGCGTGTCCCACGGGCGCCTTGATGCCGGCGATACTGGTCGATGCCGCTACGGGGGTCTTTGCCGGCGGGCACGACCGGGAGGTTGAAAGCGTGTGCCCCTACTGCGGCGTCGGCTGCCTCCTGACCTACAAGATCAAGGATGACAAGATCCTTTATGTCGACGGCCGCGACGGACCGGCCAACCGCAACCGTCTCTGCGTCAAGGGACGGTTCGGGTTCGACTATGCGCATCACCCGCACCGGCTGACGCAGCCGCTAATCCGTCGTTCGGATGCGCCCAAGACCGCCGAGATCACTGTGGATCCGGCCAATCCCTGGACGCATTTCCGCAAGGCGGGTTGGGAGGAGGCGCTGTCGCTCGCCTCCGGGGGGCTGAAGCGCATTCGCGATGCGCATGGCGGTGGGGCGCTGGCGGGCTTCGGCTCGGCCAAGGGCTCGAACGAGGAGGCCTATCTTTTCCAAAAGCTTGTCCGCACCGGCTTCGGAACCAACAATGTCGACCATTGCACCCGGCTCTGTCATGCCTCCTCGGTGGCCGCGCTGATGGAAGGAATCGGCTCGGGCGCCGTCACGGCTCCGTTCACCGCGGCCGAAGATGCCGAGGTCATCATCGTCATCGGCGCCAATCCGACCGAAAATCACCCCGTCGCCGCCACCTTTTTCAAACAGGCGGCCAAGCGCGGGACGACCCTTATCGTCATGGATCCGCGTGGGCATGCCTTGAAGCGGCATGCCACGCATATGCTGCAGTTCAAGCCGGGCCGTGATGTGGCCATGCTGAACGCAATGCTGCACACCATCGTCGAGGAAGGGCTGGTCGACCGGCAATATGTGCAGGCGCATACCGAAGACTTCGAGAAGCTCGCCGCGCACGTAAAGGACTATGCGCCCGAGAAGATGGCGGAGATCTGCGGCGTCGACGCCGAAATGCTGCGCAAGGTCGCGCGCATCTACGCCACGGCGCGGGCCTCGATCATCTTCTGGGGTATGGGCATTTCGCAGCATATCCACGGCACGGACAATGCCCGCTGTCTGATCGCGCTCGCACTGGTCACCGGACAGGTCGGGCGACCCGGCACTGGTCTGCATCCGCTGCGTGGGCAGAATAATGTGCAGGGCGCCTCGGACGCCGGCCTCATTCCGATGGTCTATCCCGACTATCGCTCCGTCGAAGCGGCCGAGATCCGTTCGCTGTTTGAGAATTTCTGGGGCGTGAAGCTGGACCCCAAACGCGGCCTTACGGTGGTTGAGATCATGGACGCGGTGCATGAGGGTCAGATTCGCGGCATGTACATCATGGGCGAGAATCCGGCCATGTCCGACCCCGATGTGACCCACGCTCGCGAGGCGCTGTCCAAGCTCGAGCATCTGGTGGTGCAGGATATCTTCCTCACCGAAACCGCCAACTACGCCGATGTGATCCTGCCCGCCTCCGCTTGGCCGGAGAAGGAAGGCACCGTCACCAACACCAATCGGCAGGTTCAGCTTGGGCGCAAGGCGCTACCGCTGCCGGGCGAGGCTCGCGAAGACATCTGGATCATAAACGAAATGGCGCGTGGGCTCGGCCTCGACTGGAATTATCGCCGCGCGCGCGATGCTTTTGAGGAAATGCGCAAGATCATGCCCTCGCTAAACGGGATCACATGGGAACGCATGGAGCGAGAGCACTCGGTCACGTATCCTTGCGACGCCGAGGACCAGCCTGGGCACGAGATCGTCTTTGGCGATGGCTTTCCTACGCGTTCCGGACGCGGCCGGCTGGTTCCAGCGGCGATCGTGCCGCCGGGTGAGGAGCCGGATGCGGAGTTTCCGCTGGTGCTGACTACCGGCCGGCAGCTCGAGCACTGGCATACAGGAGCAATGACCCGGCGGGCGGCTGTGCTCGACACGATCGAGCCGGAAGCGGTCGCCTGCCTGTCGCCGGCCGACCTGCGGCGGCTCGGCATCGATGCCGGGGATCTAATTCGCGTTACCACCCGTCGCGGCGCGATCGAGCTGAAAGCCCGAGCGGACGGCTCCCTTCAACCTGGGCTCGTCTTCATCCCCTTCTGCTATGCCGAGGCAGCAGCGAACGTGTTGACCAACCCGCAGCTCGATCCGTTCGGCAAAATTCCAGAATTCAAGTTCTGCGCCGCGAAGGTGGAGCCTGTGCTACCCGTGGCGGCGCAATGACTGGCGACCCTTGGGAGGGTGGAGATGAAGCCTGTGCGGGAAACGCGCCGGTCTGGGACGGAGACGGCGGTTCCTCATCCTGAGGCGCATGAAGAAAGCACAGCAGAGCTTGCCTCGCCTGCCTGCTTTGCGCATGAGATGGACCCGAGCTACATGTGGGCCAGGTCGGCGCGGCGGTCAGGCTGGATTCGGCGGATCCTTGACCGTCTGAGGGGCGGCCGTCAGCTCTGATCGGGCTGGCGGTATCCGGAGATTTCCAGGCGCACGATTAGGGTCGGGTCCTCGATGCCGCCCTGGCTCGGATCGGCAATGGTTTCGGCCGTGTTGATGAACAAGTAGGGGGTGCCCGACTCTATCGCATAAGCCAGACGGAGCAGGGCCGCGGTCTTGGTCGCGAGTTCCACGCTGATGCCGACGCGCCACATGCCTTCCTCGTCGACTGCTGAAACGGCTTGTATCGAGCGAAGCTCAGCTCCGGCCGACTGCACCATGCTCCCGATCCGGTCTTGCAGCGCCGCAGCGGCGAGCGCGTCGGTTTGTCCCTCGAGAAACCAATCGGGATTGGGTTGTTCGGCACGCAAGGTCTGGGCCTGCTCCTCATACTGAGAACGCGCTGCGGCGGCGCGGGCATAACCTGCGGCGAGCAGGCGCGCATCCTCGATCGCGGTGACCGTGTCGCGCCAGCTCTTCGCTAGCGGGCGCACGATCAGGGCGTGAACGAGTAAGAGGGCAAGAAGCAGGAGCCCGATGGCGGCGAACCGACTGACCGGCTTGGAGAGTGCGATCTGCATGGGTTCAATGACCTCCGACGGTTGCGACCAAATGGAATCGTTCTGCGCGCAGCATCGGATCCGGCAAGACGGGAGAAGCGAATTCTGTGTCCGAGAACAGATCGGACTCCTCAATGATCGCAATCAGCGCCGAGGAGCTGCCCGAATAGCCGACGAGCGAGAGCTTGCTGCCCTCGAGGCGGAGTTCTGCAACCCACGTTCCGTCGGGCAGGATGCTCGCCAGCTCCTCCAGCACCGCCATCAGGGTAGGTCCATTTTGCTTGCGCAGCGGGAGGGCGCGGTTTCGGCCCATGAGCGTCTCTATCTCTTTCCGAAGCGCATCCGTCTCGGCGGCCTCTTGACGGAGCATGGTTACGTTGGCCTCCTCGCGCTGCTGGGTCAGCTTCAGGGCGAACCAGGGCACCAACAGCAGAAGCGCAACGCCGAGGCCAAGCGCGATATGCGCGGTCTTGTCTTGTGCATGACCTTCGAACTCACCGTCGCCCTCGGCGCGCAGGAAGCTGATCCCGTCCTCTCCGGAGATGCCGATCCGCTCGGGGGGAAATCCGAGCGCACGAGCTACCGCCAATGCGCGATCTGCGAGCCGGCGTGGCACTACCGCCAACTCGACTAGAACCCGCTTTCCGCCGTCGTCAAATCCGGCTATGCGGTGGTCGAAATAGACCTCCTCCGGACGGAACGGCGTGTGCCGGTCCAACTCCAGCTCCAGCACCTCCCTGAGGTTCTCGACGACTGAGACGGGCAAATCGATGGTGCGACGAAGCACCTGCGTTGAAGCGATGCAGAGGTGAATTCGAGAGCGTTTGGGCCGGATTTGCGCGCGAAGTCGGGCGAGCGCACGCCGGGCTTGTCCCTCTTCGTTTCGGGCGAGGCCAATCCGTGCCAGCTCTTCGGTTTGTGCACCCCGGCGACGGGCAAACCTTGCTGCGCCGTCCGCGACGACCAGCTCGACGACCTGGCCCGGTCGCATCAGACTGCCGCGCAACCGAGGCGGCACGCAGGCTGCTAGCTCCGCAGTCCACCAGGACAGGAACTGGCTTACCGGTCGCCATATCCGTTGCAGTCTCGGCAGGGCCTCAGACAGCGTGGGGGCATAGGGTCGCAGCGCTTCCAGTCGCATTTGGATCACTCCTTTACCCGCCAACGATGCGGGCCAAACGCGGGGCGATGATCAATTCCGGCCAGCGGCGAGCGTCCGCATCGGCAAAGGCGACGTCGATTCGGATGAGCAGAGGTAAAGCGTTGCTCTCCCACTCAGCCTGCCAGGCAGGCGCTTCGCCCGGTTCACCCGCGCCGTAGTAGGAAATCCGAAGCCCCTGGAGATTTTGCAGTATCGCCGCCGGTTCGCCGGCAACGGGAATGCCTAGCTTCCGTTCCGGCCGGCGCGGTTCCCACCCCAGCAACAACTGTCCGGTCTGATCCAGCCATAGCGCGTAACGTCCAAATCCTCCCAACCCGACATGCCTTGGCATGGGGGCATAGAACGCGACCTGGCTGGAGGCGCCTGCGAACGCTGTTTGCGAAGTCGTACCCGAATGCTCGGGAGCAACGGCCTCGACCAGAGTACGACGCAGCAGCTCTTGAACGGCTTCGATCTCGCCGGTGCGCTCGATGCTGTCACCGCCGGATTCCCAGGCACGCGCGCCGAACCGTAACCCTCCGAACAAGATGACGGATAAGAGCGCGAGCAATGTCGTAGCCACCAGAAGCTCGACCAGCGTAAATCCGGAACTGTCGCTACCGCGGATCATCGCTCGGACGCTATGCGTACGGTCGACAGCGAAACCGGCTCCGATCCGGGCACAGCCGCTGTGACCGTCACATCAAACAAGGCGTATTGCGGTGCCGATTTCGCAAGGAGATCGAGCGGGCTCTGCCGCCGCTCGATCCGGACACTCCAGTTGGCTCCGAACGCATCACCCCCACTGTGCAGCCCGATCACGACCGGAAGCTCGGTGCCGACCCGCTCGAGAAGGGAGCGTGCGGCCGCCAAGGCTTCGCTTGCGCGATCGGTCCGTCGCGCCGCATCGAGCCCGCCGCTGAAGGCCTGCAGCATAGCCGCCATCGCCACCGCCAGAATTGCAAAGGCGACCAGCAGCTCCAGCAAGGTGAAGCCGGCCTGATCGGCCGCCTCAGAGGGCGACGGCGATTCGGCCGGTGAGCCAGTCCACCAGGATGTCAACATGCTTGCCATCCGCAATAAGCCGGAGTCGGCCGCCGGTCGAGGTACCGTCGCCGTGAAAAAGAATGCGACCGCCGCCGCGTGTGATCTCGGTGGCGCCGGTCAGCAGGGTCATGCCGAACCGTTCGGGCAAACGATGTCGTCGGCCCGGCATCGACAGGGTCCGGTCCCCGATGTCGAGCGTCACCGCATAGGTGGAATCGTCCCGAATGGCGCGGCTGCGCGCCTCCCGTAACATGCCGGCCATCTCCGTCACTTCCGACCGAAGCGACGCTCCCGGCAGCACCCGGTCGAAGGCCGGCAAGGCAAGCCCGACCAGCACCGCCATGATGGAGATGACCACGAGAAGTTCGATCAGCGTGAAGCCCGCCTCGGCCGCGCTTTCACCAGCTCGCGACATCTCGGTCCTCACCTTCGCCGCCCGGCTTTCCATCTGCTCCAAGGGACCACAGATCGTATTCGCCGTTTTCGCCTGGCGAGCGATATTGGTAGGGGCGTCCCCAGGGATCGGTCAGCGCTTCGCGGTTCTTCAAATAAGGGCCGTTCCAATTGGACACCGCGGCAGGACGCTCTATCAATGCGCTCAGGCCCTCGGCGGTGGCCGGATAGGATCCGCTCTCGAGCCGGTAGAGATCCAGGATGCCGCCGAGCTTCTCGATCTGGATCTCCGCGGCGCCGTTCTTGGCACCCGCAAGCTGGCGCATCACCTGCGGCGCTGCAATCGCGGCAAGCAAGCCCAGGATCGCCAGCACGACCAGTAGTTCCACAAGGGTGAAGCCCTCTTCGAAGTGGCGGCCGCGATGTGCCGCCGGTCGGTCAAGCTCTTGGATTGTCATGGGGCTCCTCCAGTCGAGCTCACAAGGTCAGGTCGTAGGCGCCGAGGATGGCGTTCAGCATTGTGGCGACGATCCCAGCCACGAGCAGTCCGAGCGCAATGGTAATCGCCGGCACCAGCATCGAGACGAGCCGCTGCAGGGACCGCTTCACCTCCTCGTCATAGATGTCGGCGATCCGCAGGAGCATCGGGCCAAGTTCTCCGCTCTCCTCTCCAACCTTTACGAGTTGAACGGCCAAGCGGGGAAAGACCCGCGACCGAAGAAGGTGGGGCGCCATGCGCTCGCCGCGGCGAAGCCGCTGCCCAAGGCTGCGAATTGCCTCGGCGATCGCCTGGTTTGCGATGGCGTCTCCGGCGATCCTCAAGGCGTCGAGGATCGGCACGTCATTGTCGCTGAGGGTTCCGAGCGTACGGCAGAATCGCGCCACTTCGGCTTTCTGCACGACATCGCCGATCAGTGGCGCGGCGATGAGGAGCCGATCGCGCCGCATGCGTCCATCCGGGCTGCGATTGTGGGCGGATATCGCCAATCCTAGAAGCACGGTCAAGACGACCAGCACCCACCAATATCGGGATAATCCCTCGCCAAGCGCTATCAGTGCTGCCGTCGAGGCGGGCAGCTCCGCGCCGCTGCTCTCGAACAGCGGCCGGAACTCGGGCAAAACCACGGTGAGCAGCACCGCGAGCGAGCCAATCGCGACCAGTAGAACCAGAGCGGGATAGGCGAGCGCGGAACGAAGCGCCTCCTTTAGCGCCTCCGCCTGCTCCAGCGCATCGGCAAGGCGAGCCAGGACCACGGCGAGGGAGCCGCCAGCCTCCCCGGCGCTGACCATGCCGACATAGATTGCGGGAAGCCGGTCGCGCTCTGGCTCTAGCGCCTGTGTCAAGCTGATGCCGCCCCGTATCGACTGCAGCAGGCGCTCGACGAATTTCCGCGAGCCCGCATGCTCCATCATCTCGAGGATGAGGGCAAGCGAGCGGTCGAGAGGAAGCCCCGCCTTCAGTAGTGTCGCCAGTTCCCGTGTCAGCTGCGCCACCTCTCGCGCGGGTAACCGATCCGTACGCCCTTTGCCGTGTCGGACCAACCGGTCCCCACTGGCGCCGATCAACGGCTCGACCCGGATCGGCAAATGCCCCTTGCGGCGCAGACGGTCCACCGCCAGCGGACGGCTGGGTGCGTCCACTTCCCCCTCGAGGACCTCTCCTGCGGCGGTGGCCGCCTTGAAACGGAACCGCGCCATCTACGCGTCTCGCGTCGACTTCAAGACTTCCTCGATCGTGGTCACGCCGGCCAGCGCCTTCGCGGCGCCGTCGGCGAACATCGCAACCATCCCTTCCGCAACCGCCGCCTGGTGCAGGTTGCGCGCATCGGCCCGCTGCAGAATGAGTCGGCGCAGGGCATCGTTCGACACCAAAACTTCGGAAATCGTGGTGCGGCCGCGATAGCCGGTCCCATGACAGCTTGCGCATCCCCGCGGCCGCCACAGACGCACCGGCCCGCTGCCGACGAGCCGGTCGAGACCTAGCTCCCTGGCGAACTCCGGAAGCGCCTCGAACGGCTCGCGGCAGTCGGGGCAGAGCGTACGGACCAGGCGTTGCCCCATTGCGCCGGTCAGCGTGGATGCAAGAAGATATTCCGGCACGCCCATGTCGATCAGGCGAGCGATGCTCCCAGCGGCGCTGTTTGTGTGCAGTGTCGAAAGCACGAGATGGCCGGTGAGCGCCGCCTGAACGGCGATTTCAGCCGTCTCGCGGTCGCGAATCTCGCCGACCATCATGACATCCGGGTCGTGGCGGAGCAGCGAGCGTAGCACGTTGGCGAAATCGAGACCGATCGAGGGCTGCACTTGGATTTGCGTGATGCCCTCCAGCTGGTATTCGATCGGGTCCTCAACGGTCAGGATCTTGCGCTCCGGCGTGTTGAGACGGGAGAGCCCGGCATAGAGCGTCGTGGTCTTTCCACTGCCAGTGGGACCGGTCACCAAGATGATCCCGTGTGGCTGGTCGAGAATGCGCAGCAGGGCTTGGAGGTTGCCATCCCCGATGCCGAGCGCATCGAAGTCGAGCGCCACCGTCTCTCGATGCAGGATCCGAAGGGCCGCCGCCTCGCCGTGGAGGCTCGGTGTCACGGCTACGCGAAGGTCCAGAGGTGTGCCGCGTGCCGCCAGCTTGATGCGGCCGTCCTGCGGAAGCCGGCGCTCGGCAATGTTGAGCTTTGCCATGATCTTGATGCGCGAGATCACAGCCGCGCGCAATCGGGCTGGCAGTACTTCCACTTCTCGAAGCAGGCCGTCGATCCGGAAGCGGATTTTCAGCCCGTTCTCGAAGGGCTCGAGATGAATGTCGGAGGCGCGCGCTTCGACCGCACGGCCTACGATTTGATTGACAAGTCGGATGACCGGCGCCTCGCTGGCTAGATCGCGCAGCCGCTCGACATCCGTGTCGAGCGCGTCGAGATCGCCTCCGATCTCCGTGGCGTCCGTTCCTTCGGAGCTGTCGCCGGAGTCGGCGCCGTATAGCCGGTCGATCGCCGCCTCCAGCTCCGCCGGTACGGCAACGCGACACTGGATGGGACGGCCCACAACGAGACCGATCGCTTCTTGCGCATACCTGTCCGACGGATCGGCCATGGCCACGACCAGCCCGTCCGCCGTGTCGGCGATCGGCATCAATCGTGCTTCACGCAGGAACCGCAGGCTGAGCCGGTCTTCGAGCAACGGCCGTTCGGGATAGTCCGTGATGGTCGCGAGCGGCAAGTCCAGCACGCCGCTGATCGCCTCTGCCAGATCGCGTTCGGCAACAAGTCCCAGCTTCGCGAGCACTTGAAGCAGCGACTCGCGCCCGTCCACGACCAAACGCTGCGCACGCTCCAAGCCGCGGCGGTCAAGCCTGCCTGTTTCGACAAGCCGTTCGGCGATCGCCGCTGCTCGATCGGGTGGCGGCGCTTCCGGCTGCGCCAGGCGTGCGTGAACCGCGCTCATGACCAGACCAGCGGGCCGTGCAGCCAGACGATCCAGCCACCCAACGCCAGGGCGGGACCGAACGGAATCCGATCGGCGCCCGTCAGGCGGCCTCCGCCGCGGACAATCGCATGGCCGATTCCAACGATCCCGGCGATGAGGAGAGCGCTGGGCAAACCCATCCATCCGACCCAGGCTCCAATGGCAGCGAACAATTTCGCGTCCCCACCGCCAAGACCCACCGACCCGCGCGCTCTTTCGTAAAGCAGCGCCAGAGCAGTCAGGCTGAGAAACCCGATCGCCGCGCCCAGCGCATGTTCAGACAAACGCGCCGGCGTCAGTACGGCCGCGGCGATCAAGCCGCCTACCAGAAGCGGCAAGGTGATGCGGTCGGGCAGCAGCATCGACTTGAGATCGATCAGCGACAGCAGGAGCAAAGACCAGCCAAGGGCAAGGCCGGGCAACCAAGCATCTTTCGGCAGAGCGAACATCACCCAGATAGCGATGGCCAATGCCGCGATCTCCGAGATCAGAGGGATCCAGCCAATGACTGAGTCGCAGCGGCGACATCGTCCGGCCTGCGATAGCCAGCTGAAGATCGGGATCAGCTCATACCATCGCAACGCCGCTCCACAGCAGGTGCAGCCGGAGCGGCCGGAAACGACACTACGGCCACACGCAAGGCGTTCCGCGGCCAAGCCGATGAAGCTTCCAACGCAGGGCGCCGAAAGCGAAATGAGGAGGGCTGCGGCGAGTTGACCGTCCATCGGCCGAAGCTCATGGGAAGTTTCTCTTTGATCGGCAATAATGGTTAACTCCGAAGGGTTAACAAACATTTATACAAACCATCGGTGATTTACGGTGAGAGGAAATATTAGGTGGTACTGAAATAATCACAGTAGGAAAGTCTTTGACGATTTTGAGAATCGGGGCATATACGGAAGAGACCATAAAGACCGGACCCACAAGATCCAGGCTCTGCGCGGAATGTCAGGGGAATACCGGCGGATCAAAAAAGCGCCTGGCGCCCTTGCCGGTGCGGTCATGATTTCTTTTCTGATCGGTGGCTTGCAAGGGTGTGAGAGCAGCAGCACCTCAGGCGCACCGCCCCCATCCTCCGTACGGAGTGCGACCAAAGAACAGCCGACTGGAGCTCCGGTGCCGCTTACTCCCGTCTCCGGCGATCGAAGCGAAAGCTCCGGTTCGGCGCCTGCCAGCCCGGAGATTTATCGCGGCAAAGGCACGCCCTCGGCGGAGCCCTCAGCCGGCCCGGATTTCGCCATCGGCGATGGTGGAGAGGTCACGCTCAACTTCGTCAATGCCGATATCCGTGAGGCGATCGATACCATCCTGGGCGATATTCTCGGCGTGACCTATGTCATCGATCCGCGCGTCGCCGGCACGATCACCATTCGCACGACCAAACCCATTCCGCAGAACGCGCTGGTTCCCACGCTGGAGAATCTTCTCGCCACCAACGGGGCGGCTCTTGTTGCCTCCGATGGCGGCTACAAGATCGAGCCGATCGATGTTGCCGCGACCGGGTTGCCGCCTGCGCGGCTCGATGCGGCCTCGGCAGCTTTCGGCATTCACGTGCTGCCTCTACGCTTTGCTTCCGCCACAAATCTGCAGGAGACTCTACAGCCGCTGATTCCGCCCGGCCGCGTGCTGCGAATCGATCCGGGCCGCAACCTCCTGATTTTCTCCGGTACCGGCATCGAGGCGGCGGAGCTGCAGAATCTGGTCGATATCTTCGATGTTGACTGGATGGCAGGGCGATCTTTCGGACTGTTCCCGGTGGAGTTTGCGAGCCCGCGGGTGATCGCGCGGGAGTTAAGCGCCGTCTTCGGACCGGTGCCGGGTATCACCCCGGCCGGCGGTCCTTTGGAGAGCAGCGGCGCGGGCGCCATCCGTTTCCTGCCGATTGAGCGATTGCGCGCCGTGCTTGCCATCGCCGGCGATATCAGCCTTATCGAGCAGGCAAGGCTTTGGGTCGAGCGGCTGGATCGCGGACAGGGAGATGACGGCCGGCGCATCTACGTCTACCGTGTCCAGAATGGCCGGGCCGCGGATCTTGGCCGTGTGCTGGGCCAGCTTTTCCCCGCAACCGTGACGCCCGTTGGCCGCGAGGGACCAAGGGCCGCCCTCGCACCGGGCCTCACGCCGACGGAAATCGGATTGGACGGCTCGTCCCCGGAAGCCGTGTTCGGTGAGGGCGCCGCCGCCGGCGTGGTAGGGCTCGGTGACGACCTGCAAACGGATGCCGCCCTCAGCGCCGCCTTCGGCGACGTGGGGCAAGAGAGTCGACCCGGGATCCAGATCGTGCCGGATGTACGGAATAACGCGCTGGTCGTCTCTGCTACGCCCGAGGAGTACCGCCAGATCGAGCAGGCGTTGCGGCAGCTCGATGTCACGCCATTGCAAGTCTTGATCGAGGCGACGATCGCCGAGGTCACCCTGACGGATCAGCTGCGCTATGGCCTGCAATGGTTCTTCCATACGGGCGACAGCGATTTCACCTTCAGCTCGCTGGATAGTGGGGCCGTCGCGCCGCTATTCCCAGGCTTCAATTACGCGTTCACCTCAGCCAATGCACAAGTGGTCTTGAACGCTTTGACTCAGATTACCGACGTCAAGGTGATCTCCTCGCCGCAGCTCATGGTGCTCAATAACGAGACCGCACGGCTGCAGGTCGGCGATGAAGTACCGATCGTGACTCAGCAACAACAATCCGTCGACGCCATCGGTGCTCCCATCGTGAACTCGATCGAGTATCGCGACACCGGCGTCATTCTGAATGTGTCGCCACGGGTCAATGCAGGCGGCCTGGTGGTTCTCGACATCGTTCAGGAGGTGAGCGATGTGGTGGAGACCACCACCTCCACTCTCGACACTCCGACCATTCAACAGCGTCAGATCAAGAGCACCGTGGCCGTGCAAAGCGGAGAATCGGTGGCGTTGGGCGGACTGATTCGCGACGCTAACTCGAAGGGCACCAGCGGCGTGCCCTTGCTCTCCGAAATTCCGGTACTCGGCAACCTGTTCAAGACCACGTCCGACACCCAGCGCCGAACCGAGCTTCTCGTCCTGTTGACCCCGCGGGTCGCGGCCAACAGGCAGGATGCGCGCAACATCACGGAAGAGCTGCGCAGCCGGGTGCGTGCCTTGGCGCCGCTTGAATATCGGATTCAATAGATCGGCGGCTCTAGTTCGCGGATTGCGGCCGCCGCCACTCCAGGATCTCGAACGGAGCCGATTCGTCCTCGGTCACGCGCACCACCGTATCGCGGCGATACCGCGCCCCTGCGAGGGTAACCGCTTCGGCCGAAATGCCGAATGCCGTCTGAGTCACGCCCTCGAAGAGGAAATAGCGCTCGACGGAATTGCGCCGTGGTACAGCGGACTGTAGTTGCGAATAGGCATTGGCCCGGCGTCGATTCGCGCTGTTCCCGCCTGCATTCTCCGGCACAGCCGGAACGTTCAGGATCGGCGCCAGCTTTCTACGCAGGGTAAGAAACCGCTCCAGCTCGGCGCGGTCGATGTTCGGCACCGCCTCGAGCACCTCGATTTCCGCGAGGAGCGGATCTATTCCGGGCAGGAAGGAATCCACTGTGACCAGTGGCATGATCTCTGCGTAAAGCACGGGTGTCATCCCCTTCACCTGAAGCAGCTCATCTATAGTTTCAAATCGAGAATCCTTGGCGCCCCCCGATCCCGGCGGATAGTCGGGATCTTCCGCGCCGTCGATGGCCGGTGTGCGGTCGGGATCACGGAAATCAACGATGGCCGCCGCCAATGCCTTAGTGGCACGCGAAGGCAAGCCCTTGCTCTCGAAGAGGCCGGCCAGCAGCGCCGGTTCAGCCTCGTTCAGGTCGATCTTGCCACGCTCGTCCATCAGCGTCAGCGTGACGGAGCCGCTCGCCAGGGTCTCACTCCAGCGCTGAGGGTACAAACCGCCACGCTCGCCCAGCAGTCGCGCAATCGCGATGTGGATTCCCGCCTCGGCCAAGGCCTCCGCCACCGCGCGCTCACGCAAATTGACGGCGCGCCGCAGCTCGACCCGTGCCTCGGCCAGCAAGCTGGCGGCCATCAGCGAAAGAAGCGCCAGCACCCATATCACCATGACCAGCGCGATGCCGCGCTCGTCCTTCCGCAAGGACCGACCCCTGGGCATGTGGCGAGCCTGGAGGAATTAACCTTAAGGATGGGCTAACATGCCGGAATAGGAGGTGGGATGCCGAGCAACGAGATTATCGCGATGAGCGCGATGGAGGCAGTGCGCCGGCTCAGGCAACGCGAGATCGCGCCGATCGAGCTGGTCGAGGCGGCGCTGGCTCGGATCGAACGGGTCGAGCCTGCGGTCAATGCGATGCCGATCGTCTGCGCCGACCGTGCTCGCGCCCATGCCCGCCGGCTGGAGCGCATGCCCCCTAAGGAGGGGCGAGGTTGGCTTGGCGGTCTGCCGATCGCCATCAAGGATCTGACCTCGGTTGCCGGTGTTCGGACCACGCATGGCTCGCCGATTTATGCCGGGCATGTGCCGGACCGCTCCGATCTGGTTGTGGAGATACTGGAAGCACGAGGTGCGATCGTCATTGGCAAGTCGAACACGCCGGAATTCGGTGCAGGCGCCAATACCTTCAACCCCGTCTTCGGCAAGACTCGCAATCCCTGGGACACTCGGTTGAGTTCTGCCGGCTCCTCCGGCGGATCGGCGGTTGCGCTGGCGACGGGGGAGGTTTGGCTCGCCTCCGGCTCCGACCTCGGTGGCAGCTTGCGCACGCCCGCGAGCTTCTGCAGCGTTGTCGGCCTTCGCCCGAGCCCCGGGCGCGTACCCAATGCTCCCAGCGCACTGCTCTTCGACCTGCTGTCCGTCGAGGGGCCCATGGCAAGGACGGTCGAGGATACGGCGTTGATGCTTGACGCACTTGCTGCGTATCATCCCGCCGACCCCTTGTCCTATCCTGTGCCTGTGGAAGGCTATGCAGATGTGGCCGGCCGCCGCATCGTGCCTAGACGGATCGCCTTCAGCCCCGATCTCGGCATCAGCCCGGTGGATGGCGAGGTGAAGGGGATCACTGAGACGGCTGCATTGCGGTTCGTCGATCTCGGCGCAACCGTGGAACAGGCCTGTCCCGACTTCACCGAGGCGCCTGAAACGTTCCAGGTACTGCGTGCAGCCAGTTACGTGGCCAGCATGGAGCCGCTCTATCGCGATCATCGCCGCCTTTTGAAAGAGGACATCATCTGGAACCTTGAACAAGGGTTTGCACTCACTGCGCAGAGGATCGGCGAGGCTGAGCGGGCGCGCGGGCGCATATTTCACACTATCGCGGAGTTCTTCGCCCGCTATGACCTGTTGCTCTGCCCGACCGCCTGCACGCCGCCGTTCGATGTCGAGCAGCGCTACCCGGTGGAAGTCGCCGGACATGCATTCACAAACTATGTAGACTGGTTGCGGTTGGTCTCGGCAATCACGCTCACCTCTTGCCCTGCGCTGTCGCTGCCTTGTGGCTTCACTGCCGAAGGGCTTCCGGTGGGATTGCAGCTTGTCGGGCGGCCGCGCGGCGAGGCGGAATTGCTCTCCGCGGCGGCGGCTCTCGAGGAAGCTCTCGGCCTCGGGCGACTAACGCCGATCGCGCCGCGCAGCCGCGCCGAGCCGCTTCGTTTCCAATCGAACACCAGCCCAGGCTGAGGAGGGATAGCGCCGTGCTTGCCAACCGAGCTCCGGGCCTGAATTTCGACCTCGGCGAAACCGTGGATATATTGCGTCAGAGCGTGACCGAGTTCGCTGCCGCCGAGATCGCGCCGCATGCCGCCGAGATCGACCGATCCAACGAGTTTCCGATGGAGCTATGGCGCAAGCTGGGCGACCTCGGTGTGCTCGGCATCACCGTCGAGGAGGAATATGGTGGAGCGGCGATGGGTTATCTCGAGCATGTCGTTGCCATGGAGGAAATCAGCCGGGCTTCGGCGAGCGTGGGCTTGAGCTACGGCGCGCACTCGAACCTGTGCGTCAATCAGATTCGTCGCAACGGAAGCGAGGCGCAGAAGCGCAAGTACCTGCCGAAGCTCATCTCCGGAGAACATGTCGGTGCGCTGGCGATGAGCGAGCCCGGGGCCGGCTCGGATGTCGTCTCGATGCGTCTCAAGGCCGAGCGTAAGAACGACCGCTTCGTTCTGAACGGCACCAAGATGTGGATCACCAACGGGCCTGATGCGCAGGTGTTGGTCGTCTATGCCAAGACCGATCCGCAAGCAGGCTCGCGCGGGATCAGTGCCTTTCTTATCGAGAAGGGAATGAAAGGATTCAAGCCCGCGCAGAAGCTCGACAAGCTGGGCATGCGCGGCTCCAACACCGGCGAGCTGGTCTTCGAGGATTGCGAGGTGCCGGAGGAGAATGTGCTCGGCGAGGTCGGCCGCGGCGTCGCTGTGCTGATGAGCGGCCTTGATTACGAGCGAGCGGTCTTGTCCGGCGGACCGTTGGGAATCATGCAGGCATGCATGGACGTGGTGATCCCTTATGTCCATGAACGTAAGCAGTTCGGCCGACCGATCGGCGAGTTCCAGATCATGCAGGCCAAGCTCGCGGACATGTACACGGCGATGAACGCGGCGAAAGCCTATGTCTACGCGGTGGCGAAGGCCTGTGACCGGGGCGAGGTCGCGCGCAAGGATGCGGCCGGGGCAATCCTGTTTTCCGCCGAAAAGGCGACGTGGATGGCGCTGGAAGCCATTCAGTGCCTGGGTGGAAACGGCTATATCAACGACTATCCAACCGGCCGGCTGCTGCGGGACGCCAAGCTCTACGAGATCGGGGCCGGTACCAGCGAGATTCGTCGCATGCTGATCGGCCGCGAGCTGTTCGAGGAGACCAGGTAGCGGAGAGGAGCGAAGAATGACGCTGGAAATGCGGCCAGCCTGCGAGAAATGCGACACGGTATTGAGTGCCGATGGAGAGGCGCATATCTGCAGCTATGAATGCACGTTCTGCGCTTCGTGCGCCATGGCGATGAACCGGATCTGTCCCAATTGCGGCGGCGAGCTGGTGCGCCGCCCGAGACGGAAATGACGGAGAAAGGGCGATGACAAAGCATGACCCCGTCGTCATCGTCGGTGCGGCGCGCACGCCGATGGGCGCCTTCCAGGGCGTACTCAAGGAACTCGCTGCGCCGGAGCTGGGAGCTGTCGCGATCAGGGCGGCTTTGGAACGGGCCGGACTCGCGGCCGATCAGGTGAGCGAGGTATTCATGGGCTGCGTGCTTCCGGGCGGCCTCGGGCAGGCGCCGGCGCGTCAAGCCGGCCTCGGCGCCGGGTTGCCTCAATCGGTCGGTTGCACGACGGTCAACAAGGTCTGCGGCTCGGGGATGAAGGCGGCGATGTTGGGTCATGACCTGATCCAGGCCGGCAGCGCAGAGATCGTCGTCGCCGGCGGAATGGAGAGCATGTCCAACGCGCCCTATCTGCTCGACCGCGCGCGCGGGGGGTATCGGCTGGGTCACGGCCGCGTGCTCGATCACATGTTTCTGGACGGGCTGGAAGACGCCTATGACAGGGGCCGCCTGATGGGCACCTATGCCGAGGACACCGCCGAGGCCTATCAGTTCACCCGAGAGGCGCAGGATGCCTTCGCTACCGAATCGCTGAAGCGGGCCAAGCGCGCCAACCAGGACGGCAGCTTCAGCGTCGAAATCGTGCCTGTGAGGGTCGCCGGTCGAGGCGGGGAAACCATCGTCGACGCCGACGAGCAGGCGATGAAGGCCGATCCCTCGAAAATTCCCACACTCAAGCCGGCCTTCCGTCCGGACGGCACCGTGACCGCCGCGAATTCCAGCTCGATCTCCGACGGGGCGGCGGCGCTAGTGCTGATGCGTCGGTCCGAGGCCGAGCGGCGTGGCCATCGCCCCCTGGCCGAGATCAAGGCTCATGCAGCGCATGCGCAGGCTCCGGCCTGGTTCACCACCGCGCCGGTTCAGGCAATCGGCAAGTTGCTCGACCGGGTCGGCTGGCGTGCCGAGGAGGTTGATCTCTTCGAGATAAACGAGGCTTTTGCCGTGGTGACCATGGCGGCGATGCGCGACCTCGGGCTTCCACATGAGAGGGTGAACGTCAATGGCGGAGCCTGCGCGCTTGGCCATCCGATCGGCGCTTCCGGAGCACGGCTCATCGTGACGCTGCTCGCAGCCTTGCAGCGAAAAGGGCTGAACCGCGGCGTGGCTTCGCTCTGCATCGGCGGCGGCGAAGCGACCGCCATCGCCATCGAGCGTCTGCAATAGGAGCCAAAATGGAGCGTATGCGGATTTCTTCGGGTTCCTCATTCGAGGAGCTGGCGGGCTACTCCCGTGCAGTGGCGGAGGGCGACTGGGTGTTCGTATCCGGCACCACCGGCTTCGACTACCGCGCCGGCACTATTTCTGACGATGTCGTCGAGCAGACCGATCAGTGTTTCCGCAATATCGAATGGGCGCTGGCGGAAGCGGGCTCCGGCATGGCGGAGATCACACGCATCCGCATCATCTTGACGGACGCCGCGGAGTTTCACCGCATTGCTCCGATCATCGGGCGCTGGTGCAGGGAGGCGCGGCCGGCCAACACCACCTTCGTCGCCGCGCTGATCGACCCGCGCATGAAGATCGAGATCGAGGTTACCGCACGGCGCCGCTCAACGTAGGTTAATGGCCGCGCTAAGAAGAGTCAGCATCCAGAGAGAAGCGAAGTTGCGATCAATCGTGGCAATGGGGTTTCTGTTGACTATTTCGGGCATCGGTTTCTCGGCGGAGGCAGTCGAAATGGTCGGCGTGACGACCATGACAATAAACGTGCCAGATACGGATCGAGTGTTGAACGTGACGCTATGGTATCCGGCGAAGGCGAGCGGAACGTCAGTTCGTGTTGGCGATAACTCCGTATTTGAAGGTGTCGAAGGGCAGCAGGACGCGCCGATTGCGGATGGACCCCTTCCGATCATTCTAGTCTCGCACGGGGGCATTAGGGCGGCGCCCAACCACAGCAACTGGATTGGATCGCGTCTCGCGGCTCAGGGCTTGATGGCCGCCGTGGTGCGGGGACCAACGCTGGGTCAACGTGATGCGGACATTGCAATGCAGGAGATTTGGCGGCGTCCTGCCGACCTTAGCGCAACGCTCTCCGCACTGGAAAATGATCCCAAATGGTCTGACCATCTCGACCGCGAAAAAGTTGGTGCTGTCGGATTCTTTCTGGGAGGTACGTCTGTACTGTCCCTGGTCGGGGCGAATCTCGACGCGGATCAATTCATGAGATCCTGCGACGAGGGCGGAATCGGCGTCGATTGCGCCTGGTTTGCTGAGAACGCGTCGATCTGCGTAATACAGATACCGAACGTCTGACGCGCTCGAACTTCGATAGACGCGTCAAGGTTGCAATCGCCGTCGATCCGGAACTAGCCGCGATCCTTTCATCCGAAAGCCTTTCCAGCATCACTGTGCCGGTAGAAATCATCAATCTAGGCGGCCTCGATGCAATCCGACCCGGTCTGCGGGCTGCTGAGCTTGCTTCAGCCATCCCAGGCGCTCGATACTACACGATACCCGGTGCCACTGAGTTTAGTGCGTTCAGTCTCTGTAAGCCGCAAGGACCGGCCATCCTTAAGGAAGCAGGCGAGAGTGACGCGATCTGTCGGGAGGCCAGCGATCAAAGTCGCGAGGTCATCCATGCCCAACTGACGGAGCTGATTGCAGACGGATTGGCGCGTCAGTTGCACGGAACGCCTTAGTGGTCCACTTAGGGGACGAAGCGCAACATGACGGAGCCAATCGAGTTCTGGTTCGATTTCTCCTCGCCCTACGGCTATATCGGCAGTTGCCGGATTGAGGAGGTTGCGGCGCGCCATGGGCGCGGGGTGTGCTGGCGCCCGTTCCTGCTGGGCGTGCTGTTCCAGACCACCGGACAGTCGCCGCTATTGCAGCAGCCGTTGCGCGGTCCTTATGCCGCCCGCGACATCCCGCGCACGGCCCGACTCTACGGCATTCCGTTCCGCCTTCCCGAGCCGTTTCCGTTCGCTTCGATTGCAGCCGCGCGCCTCTTCTATTGGCTTGAGGGACGAGATCGCGAGGCTGCGCGCGGCTACGCCAAAGCGGTCTATGCTCGCGCTTTCGTCGAGGGAAGGGCGGTGATCAGCGCCGAGGAAGCAGCGGATGTCGCGGCCGGCCTTGGGCTCGATCGCGCCGAGGTTCTGGAGGCTCTTCAGCGGCCTGAGGTCAAGGCGCGGCTGAAGGCCATTAATGACGAGGCCATTGCCAAGGGCGTGTTCGGCTCACCCTTCTTCCTGGTCGACGGCGAGCCCTTCTGGGGCCACGATCGCCTCGATCAGCTCGACCGTTGGCTGGCGACGGCCGGCTGGTGACCGCCAACAGAAGGTTGCGCGTCCGCGAGATGGAGGAGCTGCGGGGTGCCCTCTGATCGTTTTCATAACATGGCAATTTCTTCGAGATCTCCAGAATCATCGAACCTGCAGCCCGGCTTGTCGCGACCAAGCCCTCTTGTCGGCTCAGTCCCCGGCCGGGCATGCTCAGACAGGCAAGGGGAGCGTGTTGGGTCATGGCTGTCCTGAAAAGCGCCGTAAACACCCGCTCGGCAGAGTTCCGAGCCAATGCCGGGGCGATGGTGCGGCTGGTGGAGGATTTGCGACACCAAGCCGATCGCGTGCGCGAGGGTGGCGGCAAGGCGGCGCGGGAGAAGCATGTCGCGCGGGGCAAGCTGCTTCCGCGCGAGCGCATCCGCCTGCTGCTCGATGTCGGTTCGCCGTTCCTGGAGCTTTCTCAGCTCGCCGCGCACGGCCTTTATGACGACGAGGTGCCCTCGGCGGGAATCATCACGGGCATCGGCCGGGTGAGCGGGCGCGAATGCATGATCGTAGTCAACGACGCGACGGTGAAGGGCGGCACCTATTTCCCGATCACGGTGAAGAAGCATTTGCGCGCGCAGGAGATCGCCGAAACCAATCGGCTGCCCTGTCTCTATTTGGTGGATTCCGGCGGCGCGAACCTGCCCAACCAGGACAAGGTCTTTCCCGACCGTGATCATTTCGGCCGCATATTCTTCAACCAGGCGACCATGTCGGCCAAGGGGATCCCGCAGATCGCTGTGGTGATGGGCTCCTGCACCGCGGGCGGCGCCTATGTGCCTGCCATGTCGGACGAGACCGTCATCGTGAAGGGGCAGGGGACCATCTTCCTTGGCGGTCCGCCCTTGGTGAAGGCTGCAACCGGCGAGGAGGTGACGGCGGAAGACCTGGGCGGTGCCGAAGTTCATACCCGCACCTCCGGCGTCGCCGATCATTTGGCGTCGGACGATGCCCACGCCCTCGGCCTGGCACGACGCATCATTAAAAATCTCAACTATTACAAAGGTATGCCCATTGGTCTTCAGACTTCATGCGATCCTGCCTATGATCCCTCGGAGATTCACGGCCTTATTCCGATGGACCCGCGCAAGCCTTACGACGTCCGCGAGGTCCTTGCCCGCATTCTTGACGCAAGCGAGTTCGACGAGTTCAAAAGCCTTTACGGCACGACGTTGGTCTGCGGCTTCGGCCGTCTCTTCGGCTACCCCGTTGGCATTGTTGCGAACAACGGAATTCTCTTCTCGGAATCTGCGCTCAAGGGTACGCATTTCATCGAGCTCTGCGCACAACGCGGCATTCCTCTGATTTTTCTTCAGAACATCACCGGCTTCATGATCGGGCGCAAATACGAGGCGGGCGGCATCGCCAAGGATGGTGCGAAGATGGTGACAGCGGTCGCGACGGCCGCGGTCCCGAAGCTGACCATGATCATCGGCGGCAGCTTCGGGGCTGGAAATTATGGCATGTGCGGCCGCGCTTTCTCGCCCCGCTTTCTGTGGATGTGGCCCAATGCGCGAATCTCGGTCATGGGCGGGGAGCAGGCGGCCAACGTGCTTGCGCAGATCCGCAAGGATAATTTGGCGGCGCGCGGGGAGCGATGGCCCGAGGAGGAAGAGGAACGGTTCAAGGCGCCGATCCGCGAACAGTATGAGCGTCAGGGTCATCCCTATTATGCGACGGCGCGTCTCTGGGACGACGGCATAGTCGATCCGGCAGAGAGCCGCATGGTGCTCGGGCTCGGGCTATCGGCGGCGCTCAATGCGCCGATCCCGACGACACGCTTTGGTCTGTTCCGGATGTGAGCCATGGATAGGATCCTTACGCAGACCAACGGTGATGTCGCGACCATCACCTTGAATCGTCCGGAGATGCATAACGCCTTCGACGAGGCGATGATCGCCGAGCTCATGTCGGCGCTTGATGGCGTGTCGAAGCAGCCGGGGCTGCGCGTGGTGCGGCTTGCAGCAAGGGGCGAGAGCTTCTCCGCAGGCGCGGATCTCGACTGGATGCGGCGCATGGCCGCCAATTCCGAGGAAGAGAACCGAGCCGATGCCGAGCGCCTTGCCCGGTTACTCCATAGGCTCGCCACGCTGCCGAAGCCGACCGTCGCGCTGGTGCAGGGGGCGGTCTATGGCGGCGGAGTGGGGCTCGTGGCCGCATGCGATATCGCCCTCGCCGCCGAAGGCGCCCGTTTCGGATTGACGGAAGTGCGGCTGGGACTGGTGCCGGCGGTGATCAGCCCCTATGTGATCGGCGCGATAGGCCCGCGTTGGGCACGGCGTCTATTCCTGACCGCCGAGCGGTTTGACGCGGAGCTCGCCCAGCGCATCGGTCTTGTGCACGAACTGGTCCCGGCAGAGCGGCTCGCGCACCGCGCGGACGAGATCGTGGCGATGCTGAGGGAAGGCGCGCCTCTGGCGCAGGTGGAGGCCAAGAACTTGATCGCGCAGATTGCAGGCGACGTGGCGGACCAGTTCCTGATCGACCACACCTCCGCCCTCATCGCCCGCATCCGCGCAGCGCCGGAGGCGCGCGAGGGAATCGCCGCCTTCCTCGAGAAGCGCAAGCCGGCTTGGCGACACTAATGTTCCGCTCTCTCCTCATCGCCAATCGCGGCGAGATTGCGTGCCGGATCATCCGCACGGCGCGTCGCATGGGCCTTCGCACGATCGCGATTCATTCCGATGCCGACAGCGAGGCGATGCATGTCGCGCAGGCCGATCTTGCGGTACGGATCGGCCCGCCGCCGGCGCGCGAAAGCTATCTGGCGGTCGAGAACATCCTGCTCGCCGCGCGCGAGACGGGCGCTGAGGCAGTCCATCCCGGCTACGGTTTTCTATCGGAAAATGCCGAATTCGCTGAGGCGTGCGCATCGGCTGGGCTGATTTTCGTCGGCCCGCCGCCCGAGGCGATGCGTGCAATGGGCTCGAAGAGCAGGGCCAAGGCGATCATGGGCAATGCCGGAGTGCCGCTGGTGCCCGGCTATCACGGCGACATCCAGAGCTTGGCGGCGATCGCCAAGGAAGCGAAGCGGATCGGCTATCCGGTGTTGATCAAGGCCTCCGCAGGCGGCGGCGGCAAGGGCATGCGCAAGGTCGATTCAGAGGATGGCTTCCAAGGGGCGCTGGACGCCGCCAAGCGCGAGGCTGCGGCTGCTTTTGGCGACGATCGCGTTCTCGTCGAAAAGTATCTCACGCGGCCACGCCACGTCGAGGTCCAGGTCTTCGCCGATGCGCACGGCAACGCCATCCATCTCTTCGAGCGCGATTGCTCGGTGCAGCGCCGACATCAGAAGGTGATCGAGGAAGCGCCGGCGCCCGACCTCGAGGGACCCTTGAGGAGCGCGCTGGGCACGGCGGCCGTCACCGCCGCTCGAGCGATCGGCTATGTCGGCGCAGGCACGGTTGAGTTCATCCTGGAAGAGGGTTCGTTCTATTTCATGGAGATGAACACGCGCCTCCAGGTGGAGCACCCGGTCACCGAGATGATCACCGGCCTCGACCTCGTCGAATGGCAGCTCCGCGTCGCCGCGGGTGAACCTTTGCCCCTTGCGGCTGAAGACGTCGTTTCGCGCGGCCATGCGATCGAGGTCCGTCTCTACGCGGAGGATCCCGCACGCGACTTCCTGCCGACCGGCGGGCGGATATCGTTCCTGCATCTGCCCGAGGAGCCGCCGGCGGTACGGGTCGATACCGGCGTGCGGGCCGGCGATCTGATCGGGCTTCACTACGATCCGATGATCGCCAAGCTGATTGCCTGGGGAGAGGATCGGCCTGCCGCAATCCGCCGCATGAATGGGGCGTTGACGCGATGCCGGATCGGCGGAGTGACGACCAATCTCAATCTGCTGCTGGCCATCACGAACCATGACACCTTCACATCGGGCGCCGTAGATACCGGATTTATCGAGCGCCATCGCGATGAGCTGGTAGGCAAGACTCTGCCCCCCGATGCCGCGCTTGCCGTTGCGGCACTGGCGCTGATCCAGGAGCGGCGGGAGGGCGCGCGGGAGGCGGCTCGGTCCGGCGCGGATCCATATTCGCCCTGGCACCAGGTGACAGGCTGGCGCCTGAACGGCGAGGCGCGCCGCCCGCTTGCCTTCCAGGACGCACTTGGCCGCCGCCTTGATGTGATGGTGCATTTCCGAGGCACGCGCTTCCTGATCGACCTGCCAGGCGGCGCCGTTGAGGCCGAGGTCGCGCCGGCCGAAGATGGCGTGCTGCCGATCCGGATCGGCGATCAACGCTCCCGCACTCCGGCCTTGCGCGAGGGCGATCAGATTTCAGTCTTTGTCGAGGGGCGTTGGTGGCAGCTTCAAGTTCTGGATCCTTTGGCGGGAGCAGGGGAGGGGGTGGCCGGCGCCGGGCGTCTCACCGCGCCGATGCCCGGCCGCATCGCTGCGGTTGGCGTGCGGCTTGGAGACCGGGTCGGGCGCGGCACGACGCTGATGGCGCTCGAGGCGATGAAGATGGAGCATGCCATCATCGCGCCCTCTGACGGGGTGGTCGCCGCAATCCACTATACAGTCGGCGACCTGGTCGAAGACGGCGCGGAGTTGATCGTGCTGGAAGCGGCGGAGGGCTGAGCGGACATGCGCCTGCCGGAACGGGTGCGCATGGTTGAAGTGGGTCCGCGCGACGGTCTTCAGAACGAGGCTGCGACGGTGCCGCTGGCGGTTAAGGTCGAATTGATCGACCGCCTCTCCGCGACGGGGCTGAGGGTGATCGAGGCCGGCGCCTTCGTCTCGCCGAAATGGGTGCCGCAGATGGCCGACACTGCAGAGGTGCTCGTCCGAATTCGCCGAGCACCGGGTGTGCGCTACCCGGTTCTGGTGCCGAACATGAAGGGCCTCGAAGCCGCGCTTTCGGCCGGCGTCGAGGAGATCGCGGTATTCGGCGCCGCCTCCGAAACGTTTTCGCAGCGGAACATCAACTGCTCGATCGAAGAGAGTCTGGAGCGCTTTCGCCCCGTGGTCGCAATGGCGATGAGCAAGGGCATTCGCGTGCGCGGATACATTTCCTGCGTCGCGGGTTGCCCTTATGAAGGGCCGATCGCGCCGGCCGCGGTGGCGCGCGTCGCGCAGGCGCTCGTTCGGATGGGCTGCGAGGAGCTGTCGTTGGGCGATACCATCGGCACTGGCACGCCGCGCAAGATCCAGGCGGTGGTCGAAGCGGTGGCGCGCAATGTCTCTATCGAGCGGCTGGCCGTGCACTGCCACGACACCTATGGGCAGTCTCTGGCCAACATTCTCGCGGCATTGCAACTGGGCGTGGCGATCGTCGACAGCGCCGTGGCCGGGCTCGGCGGCTGCCCCTATGCGCCTGGCGCATCGGGCAATGTTGCCAGCGAGGATGTGCTCTACATGCTGGACGGGCTCGACATCGAGACCGGCGTGGATCTTGCCAGGCTTACCGAGGCGGGCGCTTTCATCTCCGCCGCGCTCGGGCGCCGCTCGGGCTCCAGGGCAGGACTTGCGCTGGCGAGCCGAGTTCGCTAGGTCCCGGCCATGCTACATCTCGTAAAAATGGCGGTCGGAATCGACAGCGTCCAGCATCTCAGTGCGGTGCAGAAAAAACGCCTCAATACGAACCTGAATGCGGGTCTGGGACCGCTCTTGCAATTTGTCACGCGCAACCGGCCGAAGCGTTTCGAGGAAATACTTGCAGGTGGTTCGATGTACTGGATCATCAAAGGGGCGATCCGCGTGCGCCAGCGCATATTGGGCCTGGACCCGGTGGTGGATCACGAGGGACGCAAGGCCTGCGCGATCCGGTTTGATCCGGAACTGGTTGAAACCGAAGCCCAACCCTATAAGCCCATCCAAGGCTGGCGCTATCTCGAAGATAAGGAGGCGCCGCCCGATCGTTTTGGCGAGGATGGTTCGGAGGACCTGCCGCCCTCGCTGCGCGCCGAGCTCAAGGAGCTCGGTTTGCTTTGATTTGGTGTTCGGCAAGAATCCCTACGACACCAGTTGATTTCCGATAACAACTTCGCGACTGCGCAAACAAGGCTCGAAACGACGAAGACGGGTGGGGAGTGAATTCATGAAAGCTGCCGCCATGGAGGGATTTCGTCGACCACTCGTCATTCGTGACCTGCCGGATCCGCCCCTGCCCGAGCATGGCGCGCGCGTTCAGGTCAAGGCGAACGGCATCTGCCGGAGCGACTGGCATACCTGGGTCGGCGACTGGAGCTGGATGGGTGCGAAGTTCGATTTCCCGTTCGTGCTAGGCCATGAGTTCTGCGGCGTGGTCGTGGAGGTCGGCCGTGTCTGCACCCGCTTCAAGCCGGGGGACAGGGTGATCGTGCCCTTCAGCCAAGGCGAAGGGTCCTGCGAGCAATGCCTCAGCGGCAACCACCATGTCTGCGAGGCGGGCCCATCGCCGGGCTGGAGCTATTGGGGAGGATACGGCGAGCGGGTTGCGGTGCCCCACGCCGACATCAATCTCGTGTCCCTTCCCCAATCGGTCGACTTCGTCGAGGCAGCCAGCCTCGGATGCCGGTTCATGACCTCCTTCCATGGGCTCATCGACCGAGCGCAGGTCCGGCCCGGCGAATGGGTCGCTGTGCATGGATGCGGCGGAATAGGCCTATCTGCCGTACAGATCGCCACCGCCGCCGGCGGCAGCGTAATCGCCGTGGACATTGATGCGCACAAGCTCGAGGCCGCACGCGGGCAGGGAGCGGTTGCCGTGATCAATGCCTCAGTCGATGACCCGGTCGCCGCTATTCGCGACATGACCCGGGGCGGGGTTCAGGTGGCGGTGGACGCGCTTGGCATTGAGGCCACCTGCCGCAACGCCATCTTGAGCTTGCGCAAGCGGGGCCGGCATTTGCAGATCGGGCTGACCGGCGCCGCCGAGCAAGGAGATGTCTCGGTGCCCATCGATTTCGTGGTCACAAACGAGCTGACGCTGCTCGGCAGCATGGGAATGGCGCCCCCGCGCTTCGGCTCCATGCTGGAACTGGTGGAAAGAGGAATGCTCCGTCCCGGCGCACTGGTCAGCCGCACCGTCCCGCTGGAGGAGGCGGGGTCTGTTCTTGCCTCGATGGACGAGTTCGGCACTCTCGGCATGGTCGTCATAGATCGATATTGACCAGGAACAGGCTGTTACCGAGGGCCTCGCGGATCACCAGCTACAAAGAACGCCACTGCTCGCCCGCCCGACGACCACGGTAATTTCGCCGTGGTCGCGGGGCCACCGACCAGAACCTATTTCCAAACCCGGCCTCAGGCGGCCTGGATGCGAATCCATGCCTCGTCATAGTGGCGGGTCGCATCGCCAACATCGATCAGGCCCTCCGATTTCTCAACCACCGCAGCCGAGGGATAGATCGCAGGGTTGTTCAAGTTCTCGGGCTTTAGGAAGGGCTTCGCAGCCTCGTTCGAGGTTGCGTAGTTTGTCGTGTTCGCGATGTCCGCATTCACCTCCGGATCGTGCACATGATTGAGGAAAGCATGCGCGTTCTCGGGGTGGGGCGCGCCGGCAGGGATGCACGCGCCGTCGACCCATAGATAGGTGCCTTCTTTAGGTGCGGCGAATCCGATATCCGCGTCCTCCGCCATCGCGCTGATAATGTCGCCGCTCCATTCCATGACGACATCGACATCTCCCGCCAGCAACATGTCCTGTCCCTGATCGGGCGCGAAAGCCTTGATATGAGGCTTCTGCTTGATGAGCAAGTCGCGGGCGGCGTTGATATGCGCCGGGTCGGTGCTGTTGAGCGGGTAGCCGAGATACTTCATCGCAAGACCGATCGCGACGCGCTGATCGGCAAGCAGCGCGATCCTTTGCGAATGGGCGTCACTGTCAAAGATCACCTTCCAGCTGTCCGGCACCGCCTCGAGCTTGGACTTGCGGTAGCCGATCCCAACCGTTCCCCACATGTAAGGAACGCAGTATTTCAGCCCGGGATCGTAGCTCAGTGATTGGAACTTCGACGCGATGTTCTTCTTGTTCGGGATCTTGGAATGATCGAGCGGCACCAGCATGTCGAGCTTGATCATGGTCTCGACCATGTAGTCGCTGGGGATGATGATGTCGTAGCCCGGATTGCCCGCCTTCAACTTGGCGAACAGCTCCTCGTTATTGGCATAGAGGTCGTATTGTACCGCAATACCGGTCCGTTCCGTGAAGGTGGCGATCGTCGTCTCGCCGATATAAGTGTCCCAGTTGTAGACATTGAGTTGCTTCTCTTCGGCGCTACGGGCACGAGACGGCATCAACGTGACGCCGACTGCGACGGCCGCGGAACCGGCGAGAAAGCGACGACGACCGATAGAGGCCGAAGATGAGCTGAGCATGGTCACGTTCCTCCCGTTCAAGCTCAGAGTCTTTTCTGAGAACATAGTATAGAAGCAAAGCGCAGTTCCGGCCGCTGTCAAGCAGCAGGAGCCGCAGCACTACGAAAGAACCGAGGAGGCGAGCAGTGCCCGAACTCACAAAGCGCGACCCGCGTTACGACATCCTTTTCGAGCCGGTAAGGATCGGGCCTCTAACGGCCAAAAACCGGTTCTACCAGGTGCCGCATTGCAACGGAGCCGGCTACCGAGATCCATCGGCGAATGCCGAGATGCGCCGTGTGAAGAGCGAGGGCGGCTGGGCGGTGGTCTGCACCGAGCAGGTGGAGATTCATCACAGCTCCGAGATCACGCCCTTCATCGAGCTACGGCTCTGGGAGGAACGTGACATGCCGATGCTGGCGCGCATTGCCGAAGCCATCCATGAGCATGGCGCGCTCGCCGGGACGGAGCTTTGCTACAGCGGCATGAATGGACCGAATTTCTATTCGCGCGAGGTGCCGCTCGGGCCGATGCACTTGCCGATCCTCACCTTCACCAACGACCCGGTGCAGGCTCGCGCAATGGACAAGGAGGATATCCGCAACCTCCGGCGTTGGCACCGGATTGCTGCGCAACGTGCGCAAGCGGTCGGGTTCGACCTCATCTGTGTCTACGGCGCACATGGATTTGGCGCGGTGCAGCATTTTTTGTCGCGGCGTACCAACCAGCGGACGGACGAGTATGGCGGCTCGCTGGAGAACCGCGCGCGACTGCTCAAGGAGTTGATCGTGGAGATCAAGGAGGCGGTCGGCGACCGCTGCGCCGTGCCCGTGCGGATTCTCCTCGACGAGATGATGGGGGAAGCGGGCCTTACCAACTCCGAGATCCACGATCTGATCGGGATGTTGGCCGAGCTTCCCGATCTCTGGGATCTCGCGCACGGGTCCTGGGACTGGTGCTCCGGGACCTCGCGGTTCGCCCCGGAGGGTCACATGGAAGAGCTGGTGCGTGGCATCAAGGCTTTGACCACAAAACCGGTCGTGGGCGTCGGCCGTTTCACCTCGCCGGATGCGATGGTGCGCCAAGTGAAGCTCGGCATCCTCGATTTCATCGGCGCGGCGCGCCCGTCGATCGCCGATCCCTTCCTTCCCAAGAAGATCGAAGAGGGGCGCATCGACGACATCCGCGAATGCATCGGCTGCAATATCTGCATCACCGGAGATATGACCGGTTCCTTGAGCCGCTGCACGCAGAATCCGACCTTCATGGAGGAATGGCGCCGTGGCTGGCATCCCGAGCGCATGAATGCGAAGGGCCGGAGCGGCAAAGTGCTGGTGGTGGGCGCAGGACCGGCCGGGCTCGAGGCGGCGCGCGCCTTGGGCTTGCGCGGCTACGAGGTGGCGCTGGCCGAGGCAGGAACGGAGCTGGGGGGCCGGGTAGCCCGCGAGAGCCGACTGCCGGGTCTTGCCGCCTGGGCGCGTGTTCGCGACTATCGCGCCGGCCAGATCGGCCGCATGCCAAATGTCGAAACCTATTTCGACAGTGCCCTCACGGCGGAAGAGGTGCTCGGCTTCGGCTTCGAGCATGTGGCGGTCGCCACCGGGTCCCTGTGGCGGCGCGATGGCGTCGGCCGGGCGCGAACGCTACCGTTGCCGAAAGAGCCCGGACTGCCTGTCTTCACGCCCGACGATCTTATGGCCGGGCGGCTTCCCGCAGGTCGCGTGATTCTCTACGACGATGATCATTTCTACATGGGCGGTGTCTTGGCCGAGTTGCTGATTGCCAACGGGAATGCCGTCACCTTGGTAACGCCGTCGGTACGCGTCTCGGATTGGACGACGAACACTCTGGAGCAGGCTTTCATTCAACGCAGATTGATCGAGCGGGGTGTCGGGATCGTTGTTTCCCGCATCCTGACCGAAATTGGCGATGGAGGCGCCAGTCTGGCCTGCGCCTACACAGGCAGGCCAAGCCAGCTCGAAGCCGAAGCGGTCGTTCTGGTGACCGCGCGGATTCCGAACGACACCTTGTTTCTGGAGTTGAAGGCGCGGCAGACGGACTGGCGACACGCCGGCATTAATTCGGTCAAGCTCATCGGGGACGCTTTGGCGCCTGCCCCGATCGCATGGGCGGTCCATGCCGGGCACCGCTATGCGCGCGAGCTGGATGAACCGGACCATGGCGACGCGCCGCC
>DASPGI010000001.1:0-16831 GCA_035620695.1 Alphaproteobacteria bacterium | reverse complement strand
CGCCAACACCTTGGTAATCGCCGCCGTCAGCGTCGTCTTGCCATGGTCCACGTGACCAATCGTCCCCACATTGCAATGCGGCTTCGTCCGCTGAAACTTCGCCTTCGCCATCGGTCGTCCGTCCGTTGCCAATTTCGCCGTAGTCCGACGACATACGACTTGTTCGATGCCCCGCGTCCGCGGCGCGCGGGGCTCTCCATCATCCGCATCCAGCCAACCCCGGGCCGGTAGACTGGAGCGGGTGACGGGAATCGAACCCGCATAGCCAGCTTGGAAGGCTGGAGCTCTGCCATTGAGCTACACCCGCGGGTGCCAGCAATTTGATCCGCCATCCTGCCTCGGGACGGGTCGTGGTGGAGGGGGTAGGATTCGAACCTACGTAGGCGTGCGCCAACGGGTTTACAGCCCGTCCCCTTTAGCCACTCGGGCACCCCTCCCGATCCGCTTGGCCCGAGCGCAGCGGAGTTGCGAACTATGAGGATTTGAGAACGCCTGTCAACCGAAAACAAAAGCCGAAACACCGCCCTGCGCCTCGCCCCGTGCCTCCGGCGGACGCCTGCGGAATTTCACCCTTCTTCATATAAATAATAGGTCAGGACATGAGCAGACGCAAGGTGAGCGACAGAGGATACTCCGGACGCCCGGGCGCAGGCGGCCGGCCGGGACCTAAAGGCAGGGGTTCCCGCCCGCATGAGCGGCCTCCGGGTCGACCGGGCCGGGCCGGCGCGGGCACGAAGGATGGTCGCTACTGGATCTATGGCCATCATGCCGCGCTCGCGGCCATACGTAACCCACGCCGGCAGACCACCCGTCTGCTCACCACTGCCAAAACTCAAGCGCAATTCGCAGCCGACATCGAAGCCGCACGGGCGCGATTGGGCGATCGGCTTGCGATCGTCACGGCCGAGGAGATCTCGGCGCAAGTGGGAAACGAGGCCGTGCATCAGGGTCTGGCGGTCGAGGTGCTGCCGCTGCCCATTCCCGCAATCGACCGGGTGCTGGCGGATGCCGGACCGCAGGCGATGCTGCTCGTCCTCGACCAAGTGACCGACCCGCACAATGTCGGAGCGATCCTTCGTTCGGCCGCCGCGTTTGGTGTGACGGCGGTCGTCACCACCCATCATCATTCACCTCCGGAAAGCGGCAGTCTGGCGAAGGCGGCGTCGGGTGGGCTCGAACAGGTACCGCTGCTGCGCGTCGCAAATCTGGCGCAGGCACTTCAATCGATGAAGAAAGCCGGGTTCTGGTGCCTGGGGCTGGCCGCCGAGGCTTCGCAGCCCCTGGCCGGCGCGAGCCTCACTGGACGCATAGCCTTCGTGCTGGGCGCGGAGGGCGCGGGCTTGCGCCGGTTGACCCGCGCGCATTGCGATGTGCTGGTGCGCCTGCCGAGCGGGCCCGGGCTCATCCAGCTCAATGTCTCGAATGCTGCGGCCGTTGCTCTCTATGAGAGGTCGCGGACGAACTCGGGCAATCTGGGCGAACCGGACAAGGGCTGAACCGTTGCCGAGGCATGCGCCCCAAGGTCTCGGGAATGCCCGGACCTGTGGTTTCCGACAACAGAATACGGAGGATTTCATGAAAGTTCGCGCTTCGAGGGGCCTGCTCGCCCTGGCGGCGGCGCTCGCGCTCGGCACCGGTTTTACGGTCGCGGCAGCGGCGCAAACGGGAATCGACAGTGCCGGGACGACGGGAGCCGAAGATAGCGGCAGCCGGTTCGAAATGATGTTCAAGCGCATCGACGCCGATGGCGACGGCTCAGTCAGCCAACAGGAAATGGAGACTTGGCGCTCAAAGGCCGTTTTCCGCCTCGATGCCGATGGTGACGGTAAGGTCACCAAGCAGGAAGTCGATCAGCACATGGCTCAGCGGCAAAGTCAGGACGGCAAGGCGGTGGACAGCTCGCAGTTCTTCAGCACTTATGACGTCAACTCCGACGGCGCCATAGATCAGGAAGAATTACGGAACGGCGGAAATCAACGCTTCCAGACCGCGGATACGGACGCCAACGGCGAACTGTCCTTGGAGGAATGGCAGGCTCTGCAAGGTTCCTGAACGAAACCCGACACTAGCCTAGAAGCTTGGAGGGGTGCAGGCCGAAACCACCTCGCATTCCTCCTCTCCCATATTGCGGAAGCGGTGCGGCAGTCGGCTGTCAAAATAATAGGCGTCTCCTGGCCCTAGCACCCGTCGCTGATCTCCCACCGTTACCTCCAGATGCCCCCGGATCAGGACGCCGCCCTCCTCCGCCTCATGGCGCAACAGCGTCTCGCCTGTATCTGCGCCCGGCGCGTAGCTCTCATGCAAAATCTGCAGGGCGCGTCCCGCCAGGTCTCGGCCGACCTGCCGGTAGGAAAGCCCGCCTCGCCCGGCGATCTCGGTCAGATCCCGGGCCATATAAAAGACCTGGCCCCGGGGCGTCAGCTTGTCGGCGAAGAAATCTCCAAGCGACATCGGCACGCCGGCGAGCACTTTCTTGAGCAAGCCCACCGATGGGCTGGTGCGGTTCTGCTCCATCAGCGAAATGATGGCGTTGGAGACGCCGGCGCGTTTGGCCAGCTCGCGCTGCGAGAGACCCTGCATCAACCGCATCGCGCGCAGCCGCGCGCCGAGATCGAAATCGCTCATGCTCTGTTAAGTCCGTTGAACATTCTAAACACTCTGACACAGTAGTAGCGGCAAAGGCCACAGATCAAGCCTAACCCGAATCGTCATTGTCTATTTTCTTGATCACGGTTAGGCTTCGTTAGATTTCCATCCAGTTGCCACCCGCAACCACCCCTTCAGGAGGGATTCCCCGATGACTTCGGCCACCGCGCGCGCTTTCGAGCCCAGCCCGAACAATCTCGAAGCCCTCTGGATGCCCTTTACCGCCAACCGTCAGTTCAAGAGCAAACCCCGCCTGTTCGTTTCCGCCAAGGATATGCACTACACCACCATCGAGGGACGCCAGGTCCTGGACGCGACGGCCGGGCTCTGGTGCGTGAACGCCGGACACGGGCGCAAGAAGATCGTTGAAGCGGTGCAGCAGCAGGTCGCAAAGCTCGACTACGCACCGGGCTTTCAGATGGGGCACCCCGCGTCCTTCGAGCTGGCTTCGAAGGTGATCCAACTACTCCCTGGCGATTTCGACCATGTCTTCTTCACCAATTCCGGCTCGGAATCGGTCGATACGGCGCTCAAGATCGCGATTGCCTATCACCGAACCAAGGGCGAGGGCACGCGCCAGCGTTTGATCGGGCGCGAGCGCGGCTATCACGGGGTCGGCTTCGGCGGCATCTCGGTCGGCGGAATGGTCGCCAACCGCAAAACGTTCGGCAGCATGCTGACCGGGGTCGACCATCTGCCCCACACGCATCTGCCCGCAAAGAACGCATTCTCGCGCGGCGAGCCCAAGCATGGGGCGGAGTTGGCCGATGAGCTGGAACGGATTGTCGCCCTGCACGATGCCTCGAATATCGCCGCGGTGATCGTCGAGCCGGTCGCAGGCTCGACCGGGGTGCTGGTTCCCCCCAAGGGCTATCTGAAACGCTTGCGCGAAATTTGCGACAAGCACGGCATCATTCTGATTTTCGATGAGGTCATCACCGGCTTCGGCCGTCTCGGCTCCAGCTTCGCCACAGAATATTTCGGCGTGAAGCCGGACATGATCACCTGCGCCAAGGGTCTGACGAACGGCTCGATTCCGATGGGCGGCGTGATTTGCCGCAAGGGCATCTACGATGCGTTCATGGACGCCCCGGAGAACTCGATCGAGCTGTTCCACGGCTACACCTATTCCGGACATCCGGTCGCGAGCGCGGCCGGGGTCGCCACGCTGGAACTCTATAAGGAAGAAGGCTTGTTCGAGCGCGCCCGCGACATGTCCGGCTATTGGGAGGACGGGGTCCATTCGCTGAAAGGGCTGCCGAATGTCATCGACCTGCGCAATCTTGGCCTCGTCGCCGGTATCGAGCTGGAGCCGCGCCCCGGAAAGCCCGCGGCGCGGGCCTTTGATGCCTTCCTGACCTGCTACGAAAGAGGAGTGCTGGTGCGCACGACCGGCGACACAATCGCTCTTTCGCCACCCCTGATCGTCGAGAAGAGTCATATCGACCAGATCTTCGGAACCATCGGCGAGGTTCTAAAGAAGCTGCACTAACCTTCACGAGCTTTCCGGCCGGATTAGCCCGGCCGGCGCATCCTCCTCCGCGCCGCCATGGTTTAGCCTTGGCGGCGCGGATTCGTTATTCACTTTGGTCGGAGAAGATCGATGCTGGTCGGGGTTCCCAAGGAAATCAAAACGCACGAATACCGCGTCGGCCTGGTGCCGGGCAGCGTGCGCGAGTTGCTGCACTATGGCCATCAGGTGCTCGTCGAGACAGGCGCCGGGACCGGGATCGGCTTTGACGACGGGAGCTACGAGGCGGCCGGCGCGAAGATCGCACGCAATGCCGCGGAGGTGTTCGCCAAGGCGGAAATGGTCGTCAAAGTCAAGGAGCCGCAGCCTCAGGAGTGGAAGCAGCTCAAAGAGGGGCAGATTCTGTTCACTTATCTGCATCTGGCTCCCGATCCGGAGCAGACGAGGGGCCTGATCGACTGCGGAGTGACCGCGATCGCCTACGAGACTGTGACCAATCAGCGGGGTGGACTGCCCCTGCTCGCACCGATGAGCGAGGTCGCCGGACGTATGTCGATTCAGGTCGGCGCGCACTGTCTGGAGAAGGAACAAGGCGGTTCGGGTATGCTGCTTGGCGGCGTGCCGGGCGTGCCGGCGGCTCGGGTGGTGATCCTCGGCGGCGGTGTTGCGGGTACGAACGCTGCGCGTATGGCGATGGGGCTCGAGGCGCATGTCACCGTCATCGACAAGTCACTGGAGCGGCTCTACGAGCTCGACCTTCAGTTCGGGGCGGAGCTGAACACCATCTTCGCGACCATGGAAAATATCGAGACTTACGTCACCGGTGCCGATCTCGTTGTGGGCGCGGTGCTTGTGCCGGGTGCGGCGGCGCCCAAGCTGGTCACGCGTGAGATGTTGAAACGGATGCGCCCGGGTTCGGTGCTGGTCGACATCTCCATCGATCAGGGCGGATGCTTCGAGACCTCCAAGCCCACCACGCACGCGGACCCGACCTATGTGGTGGACGGCATCGTCCATTATTGCGTGGCCAACATGCCGGGCGCGGTGGCCCGCACCTCTACCTTCGCGCTCAACAATGCGACGCTCCCCTTCGCGGTGGCGTTGGCAAGCAAGGGCTGGCGCAAAGCGCTGGCGGACGATCCGCATCTGAAGAACGGGCTCAACGTCCATCGCGGCCGAATCACCTACAAGGCGGTCGCGGAGGCGCTGAGGCTGCCCTATACCCCTGCGGACGACGCGATCGGATTGTGAGCTCTTGGCCTTCCCCCGCGAGGAGGGAAGAGAAGCGATAATGCCAGTCGCGCACCCGACTGAGCCGCGCTCGCTCTGGGCAGCGACGGCGAAGGAGCCGGCACCGGTCGTGCCCGCGCTGCGGGGCGACGCCAAGGCCGATGTGGCAATCATCGGCGGAGGATTCACCGGGCTTTCGACTGCGTTGCATCTTGCCGAGGTAGGGGTCGATACGCTCCTGCTCGAGGCCGAGGAGCCGGGCTTCGGAGCATCGGGCCGCAACGGCGGCCAGGTCATTCCCGGCCTCAAATATGACCCTGACGAGTTGGTCACGCTCTTCGGTTCGGAGCGCGGCGAGCGGATCAACGAGATCTCCGGCGGCGCGGCTGATTTCGTCTTTGGCCTGATCAAGCACCATGGCATTGCCTGCTCGCCCGTCCGCAAGGGCTGGATTCAGGGCGTTCATGCAAGGTCCAAGCTCGACATCGTCAAGCGGCGCGTCGAGCAGTGGGGCCGCCGAGGCGCGCCGGTCCGGTTTCTGGACGAAGCCGAGATCGCCCGCATGACCGGAACCGACCGCTATTTCGGCGGCTGGCTCGACGAGCGAGGCGGCATGATCCAACCGCTGTCCTATGCGCGTGGCCTTGCCCGCGCCGCGCTCGCCGCCGGGGCGCGTATCCATGGGCGCTCGCCCGCGCTGAAGCTGATCCAGGAGCAAAAGGGCTGGCGCATCCAGACACCGGATGGCGCGGTGACGGCTGAGCGCGTGATCATCGCGACCAACGGCTACACCGACGATCTCTGGCCGGGATTGAAGCGCTCGCTCGTGCCGGTCAACAGCTTCCAGGTCGCGACACAACCACTCTCCGACAATCTACGCGCGACGGTTCTGCCCGGCGGGCAACCGCTTTCCGACACGCGGCGGCTCTTGCTTTATTTCCGGCTCGATCCGGACGGCCGGCTGCTGATGGGCGGGCGCGGCGCTCCCTATGGCGAGGCCCGCATCGATCGTTATGAGCGGCTGCGACGGGCGGCGGGCCGGTTGTTTCCGCAGCTGAACAACGGGCTGGATTGGGAATTCTTCTGGTCTGGCAAAGTCGCGCTCACCGCCGACCATCTGCCGCACATCCACAAACCGGCCCCTGGCCTCACCGCCGCTCTGGGCTATAACGGGCGTGGCGTCGCCCTGGCGAGCCGCATGGGCAAGCTACTCGCCGACCATATCCTCGGCGCACCGGCGGAGGCTCTGGGCTTGCCCGTCACGAGCATCCGGCCGATGCCCTTCTGGTCCCTACGCCAGCCGGCGGTTTCGGCGTTGATCGGCTGGTACAGGCTCCGCGATTGGCTGGACTAGGACGTTGCTCGCCGACGCATATGCGCCGGTCCTGAACAGGGTCGGAATCTTCTTCGCTCCGAAATCCTCTCTCAACTCGGCTATATTGGTAGCCTGGATTTTCGGAGAAGCGGCAATGGCCGAACAACGGAAACTTGCTGCGATCCTGGCTGCGGATGTGGTCGGATTCAGTCGGCTCACCGGGGCCGATGAGGACCGCACCTTGGCGCGGCTCAGGGCGCTCCGCAGCGATCTCATCGATCCGACCATCGCAGTCTACGGTGGACGGGTCGTAAAGCGAACGGGAGACGGTGCGCTCGTCGAGTTCAGAAGCGTTGTCGATGCCGTTCGCTGCGCCATCGAGATACAGACGGCAATGGTCGAGCGCAATGCCGGACTGCCGCCCGAGCGCCGGATCGAGTTCCGCGTCGGCATCCATTTGGGAGACGTCGTCGAGGAGAGCGATGGCGATCTCATGGGCGAGGGCGTCAACATCGCCGCACGGCTCGAGGGCGTTGCTCAGCCAGGCTCGATATGCCTGTCCGAGGACGCCTACCGCCAAGTACGGTCGCGGCTCGATCTCGCGATCAGCGATCTCGGCGAGGCCTTACTCAAGAACATCGCCGAGCCGGTAAGGATTTACTCGGTTCAAGTCGGCCTCGCCGCTTCGGCCCGACCGTCGCCTGGCGCTTCGACCGAGCCGCCAGCGCACTTGTCGATGCCCGAGAAACCGTCCGTCGCAGTCCTCCCCTTCCAAAACATGAGCGGCGACGCTGAAAAGGACTATTTCGCCGACGGAATGGTCGAGGACATCATCACCGGCCTTGCGCGCATCAAGTGGCTCTTGGTCATCGCCCGAAATTCGAGCTTCGCATACAAGGGCAAACCGGTCGACGTGAAGCAGGTTGCACGCGAGTTGGGGGTGCGCTACGTGCTCGAGGGAAGCGTCCGTCAGATGGGCGATCGCGTGCGCGTCACCGCGCAGCTGATCGAGGCGGAGAGTAGCCGGCATGTCTGGGCGGACCGGTATGACCGTACGCTCGACGATGTTTTCGCCCTCCAGGACGAGCTGACGATGAGCGTTGTCGCCGCCATCGAGCCGAGCCTCCGCCAAGCGGAAATCGAACGCGTCAAACGCAAGCGACCCGAGAATCTCGACGCTTACGATCTAGTTCTGCGCGCCGTCCCGCATGTCTATCCAGCGATGCCGGAGGAGGCCGCGAAGGCGCTTCCTCTTCTCGAGAAAGCACTCGAGATGGAACCCGACTACGCGCTGGCGCATGGCTTCGCCGCCTGGGCGCATGAAATCCTGTATGCGCGCGGCGGAAGGCGCGAGGAGAACCGCCTGGGGGCAATTCGCCATGCCCACGCGGCAATTGCCCAAGGACGCGATGACGCCACTGCGCTGTCGCTTGGCGGCTTCGTCATGGGATTGGTCGCGCACGAGCGCGAGGTCGCGCGCCAGGCTTTCGAGACGGCGCTGGCTCTCAGCCCGTCCTGCGCGCTCACCTATATTCTCGGCAGTGTCGTTATGGCCTTTGCCGGCGAAGCGGACAGATGCATCGAATGGGGCGAGCGCGCACTGCGCTTGAGCCCGTTTGATCCGATGAACTACGCGTCCTGGTTCTCAATCACCCTCGGCCGCTTGAAGCGGGGCGAGTACGAAGCAGCGTCAGAGGCGGCGCACAAGGTTTTCCAGGCCAATCCCTATTGGAGCTCTGCGCACTTTCTGCTTGCCGCGACGCATGCGAAGCTTGGGCGAAGCGAGGCGGCGAGGTCCGCTGCCGCGCGGGTGCTTGAACTGGAGCCCGGCTTTACCGTCGGCGCAACCTGCGCCGCCTTCGACATTCACCCATCGATGGCCGCGCCCTTGAGCGAGGCGCTCGGCTCGGCGGGCCTGCCAGCATAACTCTACGGACTTTGCGAAAACTCAAGTGCGGTTCCAGTCCGACGCTGTCAGCGGCAGCAGCCGATGTTGATCAGCTCGGCCTGCTTGGGCGGGCAAGGCACACTACCGTAGGAGCAGAATACGCAGCAGTCACCGGCCTTGGGCCGCACCAGCGCAGCGCAGCGCGGACAGTCCCAGAGATATTGGCAGGCGTCCGTCGGCATCGCCTCGGACGATTCGCGCCCGCAAGCCGGACAGATCAGGGTCGACACCAGAACCGGCCGGCCGCCGGCCTGCAAGATGGCGCTCACGAGTTCCCCCGTGGTGTGGACGGGAATCCGAGGGCGGCGGTGGCCTCTCTCAAGACCTCGAGCGTAGTCACCGCATCATCGAAAACCACCCGGGCCGTCTTCTCCTCGTAGGAAACCTCGACCGCGTGCACACCCTGCAGATTCCGCAGGCTCTGCTCAATGATGTAGGGGCAGGCGGGGCACGACATATTGGCCACGTCCAGCGTCACCTCGCGGGGTGCGGCCGAAGGTGCGGATACAGCCAGCATGAGCACCGCACCGAACACCAATCCAGCTGCACCCGATCGCACCAGCTTTCTCCCCGTTACCCAAACAGCAGCGGCAGAATCCGCGGCCAGACCAGATTGAGCATCACCAAAGCGGCGGCGAAGCCGAGCGCGGCCTTGACGAGAAACCGCCTACGCGGCGCAGCGCAGCTGTCGCCTGAGCATTCAACGCGAGCGCGATGGCACAGCTCGAAGACGCCCACTCCGATAGCGGCAATCGAGAAAGCAAGCAAATAGGGTTGATAGGGACTGAAGGCGGCCAGTTCCCCGATCCAGGGTCCGGTCGCGCCAAGAGCGAACAGGACGACGGGAAGTACGCAGCATCCCGATGCGCCAACCGCGCCAAGGACGCTCCCGATCGCGGGCAGTCCCGCCCAAGCTTGCCAGGCGGCCCTTTCCTGAGGGAACTCCGGCATCACCTTCAGACTCCTGTTGACCTCCGAGCTATGGAGGTTAGAACCTGCAGTGACTACAGATTCAAGAGGAATCCGAGATGCATTCGTTCACGACCGCGCGAGCAGGCGACGACCGTATTGGCGCGTTGGCTCTGAGCACTGGCTGCCCTGTAGAGACCATCCGCTACTATGAGAAGATCGGACTCTTGCCACAGCCATTGCGTACCACTGGCGGCCATCGCGTCTATGGCGATGGGCATAAGCGGAGGCTGGCCTTTGTCCTGCGCGGCCGGGAGCTTGGCTTCTCTCTGGAGGAAATCCGCGAACTGGTCGCCCTGGCCGAAGACGGCACTGGTGCTTGCCAAGCCGCCGAGGCGATTGCCCGCCGCCATATTGGCTCCATAGAAGCACGCATCGCCGATCTCTCGCGGATGCTGGAAGTCTTGGAACGTTTGGCACGCGCCTGCCGGCGCGGCCGCCGTCCGCACTGCCCTATCCTGGAAACCCTCTCAGACGCCACCAAATCAGGCGAGTGCCCAGAAGGACGTAGGGCGCCAAATCGGCGGGCGCCGGAGCCTCGCTGACAGGAAGGAGCTTAGCGGAGCCTGTCACAAGAAATCGCGCAAGCGATACCATAGCATTGCAGCCGCCAGCAGAGGCGTGCGCAAGGCCGCGCCACCGGGGAAGCGCGTGTGCGGCAGCTTGCCGAAGAGATCCACCCGCTCCGCCTGACCGGCAATGGCCTCGGAAAGGATCTTGCCAACGATACCACTGAGCGCGACGCCGGTGCCGGAATAGCCTTGCGCGTAATACACATTCGGAGCGATGCGGCCGATATCGGGCGTGCGCTCGACCGTGATCGCGACAAAGCCACCCCAGGTATACTCGAACGTCACATCCGAGAGCTGCGGAAATACGTGCAGCATCTTGTGCCGCATGGCGCGTGGCAGATAGGGCGGCATGATCGTCGAGTAGCTGACGCGTCCGCCGAACAGCATGCGATGATCAGCCGATCGCCGGAAGTAGTTGAGCACGAAGTTGGTGTCGGCGACGGCGATGTCGTCCGGGATCAGCGCTTTGGCACGATTTTCACCAAGCGGGACGGTCGCGCCGATATAGGTGCCCACGGGCATGACTTTTGATCGAATCTGGGGCACGAGACCCTCAAGATAGGCATTGCCTGCCAGCACAAGGAAATCGGCGGTGACCCGACCCTTGAGGGTGACGGCCACCGCGGGCTTGCCCAACTCCAGCCGCTCGACCTTGGAGTTCTCGAAGATGCGCGCACCGGCCTCGCGTGCCGTCTTGGCGAGGCCAAGACAATAGTTCAAGGGATGCAGGTGCCCTGCTCCGGAATCATAAAGGCCCCCGACATAGGCCGAGCTTGCGATCATGCGGTGGACCTCGTCGCGATCGACGAGATCCAACCGCTCATAGCCGAAGCGCGTCTCGGCGACGTCGCGCTCCCACTTCAGCTCCTCGACATGGCGGGCCTTCGGTGCGGCGTGGAGATAGCCCCACTTGAGATCACAGGCGATGCCGTGGCGCTTAACGCGTTCGCCGATCAGCGCCTTGCCCTCCTCGGCAATGGCAAAGAGCTTGCGGGCATCGTCCAGCCCGATCCATTTTTCGATCTTTTCCAGGCCGGCTGAAAATCCCGTGCAAATCTGGCCACCATTGCGCCCCGAGGCACCCCAGCCGACCCGATGGGCCTCCAGAACCGCGACCTCGTAACCGCGTGAGGCCAGCTCCAGCGCAGCGGAAAGGCCGGTATAGCCAGCGCCGACAATTGCGACATCAGCGCGAATCTCGCCTTCCAGCTCAGGCAACTTCGGTGCGGCATGGGCGCTCGCCGCGTAGTAGGACGGCACGTGTTCGGATTTGGACATGATCTTGGTTCAGCTCAGTCAGCGCAGCGCGCGCTCCAGGAAAGGTAAGGAGTGGTCCAAGCGATAGTCGATGTTGGAATGGTCGTCGGAGAACTCTTCATAGTGATGTGGGACGCCAAGCCGATCCAGAGTGCGATGCAGCCGGCGCGACCCGAAATGCAAGTGATACTGGTCGCGATCGCCGCAATCGATGAACAATGCCTTCAGCCGCTTGAGGCTGTCGACCGAGCGCTCGGCCAGCACCAGCGGGTCATGCGCCAGCCATTTGGCCCATCGATCGGCAATCAGCTCTCCCGTCTCCGGGTCGCAGGGTAGCCGAATCCCGGAGGGCTGGCTTGGATCGGGATCGTAGGTCGCCGCCATTGCAAGGAACATCAGTGTCTGCGTCTCCTTCGCCGTCGGCTTGGGCGACTTCTCGAAATGCGCCAGGAAAGCGGAGATCGAGCGGCCATGTTTGGCCAATTCGTTCAGTGCGGTCGGGATGTCGAGCCCATAGGTCAGCTCGAATCCCATATCGCCGGAATGGCAGGCGGCCGCGCTCCAAAAGCCGCCATGGCGCATGGCATGAACGATCGCGCCATAGCCGCCGGAAGACTTGCCGAAAACGCCACGCCTGCCCGCGCCGCCACAGGAGAAGCGACGCTCAACGAAGGGCACCACCTCTTGCAGGAGATAGTCTTCATAGCGCCCGACCGCAGTGCTGTTGACGTACTGGTTGCCGCCGAGCCGCGTGAAGCAGTCGGGAAAGGCGACTACCACCGGACCCATGGTTCCTTCGCCGATCAGCCGGTCGAGGCGCTCCGGCACATTCTCGCCGAAATTTTTCCAATTGGTGTGGCTCATGCCCGAGCCTGTGAAACCGACCAGATCGACCAGCAGTGGCAGCCCGGCGCCGTCCGATCGTCCGGGAGGCAAATAGACATGCAGCTCGCGACAGTCGGGGTCGCCTTGCAGATTGCCGCGCAGCACTTCGCTCTCGATCTCAAGCCGCTCAATGCGTCCGCGCGGGAGGTCTCGGTTCCGTCGCATTCCACTCACCTGTTTCAAGGCTGGCCGGGATTATGGCTGTCGGCGCGCGTCTGGCAAGTCGGTGAGCCGGCAACCCTGCCCCGCGAGAGCGCCCCTACCCGCCCCGGAAGCCGGTCGCCACCACATAAATCTCAGCCGAATCGGTTCGGCTGGCGGGCGGCTTCACATGCCGGACGGCGGCAAAGTCACGCTTCAGCGCATCAAGGAGCTGTTTGTCGGCGCCTCCGCGCAGCAGCTTTGCCACGAAGGCCCCACCCGGCGCCAGCACCTCCCGCGCGAAGGCATGGGCCGCCTCGGCCAGGACCATGACGCGCAAATGGTCGGTCCTGGAATGGCCTGTTGCGGGCGCGGCCATATCGCTCATCACCAGATCGGCGGGGCCGCCCAGCGCGGCACGAATGAGGCTTGGCGTTTCGGGGGCAAGGAAGTCCAGATGCACCGCCTGGGCGCCCTCAACCGGCTCCATCGGCGAAAGGTCGACGGCGACCACGCATCCTTGGCCCATTGCCGACCGGGCGCGCTCGACCGCGACTTGAGTCCAACCGCCTGGCGCGGCCCCAAGATCGACGATGCGCGCACCCGGACGGATCAGGTCGAAACGGTCATCCAGCTGAGCCAATTTGAAAGCGGCGCGAGAGCGATAGCCCAGCCGCTTGGCTTCGGCGACGTAAGGATCGTTGAGCTGGCGCGCCAGCCAGCGCGTCGAGGAGGCCGACCGCTTGCCGGCGGTCTTGACCTTTACGGTGAGTTGTCTGCCTCCCGGTTTCGCCTTGCCGGGGCGCCGATGTGAACCGCTCACGCAGGAATGCCGGCGCGCCCCTCGACCGAATGGCGGCCCATCAGGCGAAACAGGATGCCCTCGCGCAGGCCCCGGTCGGCGACCCGCACGCGTCCCACCGGCCAGATCCGGCAGATCGCCTCCAGAATGGCGCAACCGGCGACAACGAGATCGGCGCGCTCGGGGCCAATGCACGGAAGCATCGCACGCTTGGTGCAGTCCATATCGGCCAGCTGCCTGCTGACCGCGGCGATCGCGCCGAAATCGAGCGTGTAGCCGTCGATCAGCGCGCGCTGATAGCGCTCGAGCCCGAGATGGACGCCGGCCAGCGTCGTCACCGTTCCAGAGGTGCCGAGCATCTGCACGAGGCCGTCGGCGACCTTCGCACCAATCCGGTAGCGGGCCTCGAAAGGCTCCAAGGCGGCCGTGACCTCCGCGACCATGCTCTCATATTCTGAAGATCCGATCCGGCCCGAACCGTGGCGTTCGCTCAACGTCACGACGCCATGAGGCATCGACACCGATCCCAACAGCGTGGTCCGTTTGCCGGCATCGACTTCGAGCCAATTCAACTCGGATGATCCACCGCCGATATCGAAAACAAGCGCGTAGGGCGCAGATGAAGTGAGCAAGGGCGCGCAGCCGTCGAGCGCAAGCCTCGCCTCCTCGGCGGAGGAGATGATCTCGAGGCGAATGCCGGTGGTGCGTCGCGCGCGGTCCAGGAACTCGCCGCAATTGTCGGCGCGCCGGCACGCTTCGGTCGCCACGGCGCGAGCGGTGGTGACGCCGCGCCGGCGCATCTTGGCGGCGCAGACCGCAAGCGCTTCCAGCGTGCGACGCATCGCGGACTCGCACAGAATGCCGGAAGCCGCCAGGCCTTCGCCTAGACGCACCACGCGCGAAAAGGCGTCGATGACGCGAAAGCCCCCTTCGACCGGCCGAGCGACCAAGAGACGGCAATTGTTGGTGCCGACATCGACAGCGGCATAGGTCGGAGCCTTCAGCGCCAAGGCCGAACTGTGCGGATCGCGCGCCTCTTGCAGCTCCGCGGCCGACATGGAAACGCGATCCCCCTTCCGATCGACGGGGTTGTGGGCGCTCCGACATCGAATGCGCCGCCGAAGGGCCCCGGTCACAACTCTTCCACAATTCTCGTTCGAGTCTACAGGGGCCACGTGGGCCAAGGAAACTGGGCGTTGCTAAACGCCCCATTTTCGCCCAATTCCTGTTGCTGCGTTGCACTAGAGGAGGTCTCCGATACGCCTTTGGAGGGGTCCCCCCCGGAGAGGCGCGGGCCGCTCCAGCCCACCATTCGTCGGCTTCTGGGTATGGCGCCCCGCAGGCCAAAGAACAGTTTCAATCCGCGCGCGGAGAGCATCGCCCAACGAAGGCCCGATTTGAATTGAACGCCCCCGTGGCAGGCACTAAATTCCGGACCCGCCGGGCGGCCCGTGCGCCTTTGGCCGGCCTAGAAATCCAGTTGTCGGCTTCCTTCGCACCTTCGTGCCGCCGGGGAGCCGTCGTTCGCGCTGGGGGATAGTTTAACGGTAGAACTCTCGGCTCTGGACCGAGCGGTCTTGGTTCGAATCCAGGTCCCCCAGCCATCCTCTCCGCAACCGTTCAAGTGCACGTCAAGAGCACTCTCCGCAGTGCCGTGGCTATCGTCCTCCCTACTTCTGGGCCAGAGGTGTCTCGTGCTCTGTGCCGCGCAGCCGATCCACGCTCCAGGGACCGCCGCCTGCCGCGGCCAGGAAGAGGAAGACGAAGCAGTAGAGGACTGCAAGCTCGCCGCCGTTGAGGATCGGGAAGAAGCCCTGCGGGGCGTGCGCGTAGAAATACGCCACCGCGGTCATGCCGGAGAGTATGAACGCCACGGGCCGGGTGAACAGGCCGATCACCAGGAGAACGCCGCCAACCAGCTCCAGAATGCCTGCGAAGCCGCCCATGGTCAGCGGCGAGGCATCGTTCATTGGCCCCACGGGGAAGTCGAGATACTTCGCGGTGCCGTGCTGTAGGAGCAGCAGACCCGACATGATTCGCAGGACCGACAGGAGTTGGCTGGTCCAGGGTACAAGAAACGTCATGCTCTGCTCCTTGCCGTCCGTTTCACCGCGAACGCTGCTGGCCTCGCATAGGAACACGGCATGGCTGGTTTGGCCCAGGACATTCTACTGCTGTCTCAGGCGCCTTCAGGCCCCTTGAAGCACCCGATACCACGTTGGCTCTCCCGATCCCCAAGCGGTGTGCAATCTCAGAGGCACCCAGGCCCTGATCCTTGAGCGCCCGAGCTTGATCCGCCTTCGCTCTCGCAGTCGCCTTCCGCCCACGGTACTTGCCTGCTGCCTTCGCTGCAGCGATCCCCTCGCGCTGCCGCTCAAGCATCAGTTCTCGCCCGAATGCGGCGATGGCTCCTACCATGGCGAGCAGGAGTTTCCCGGTGGCCGTGGAGGTGTCGAGGTCGAGGCCCAGGATGCGCAAGCGAGCGCCCTTGCGTTCCACGGCTTCACTGATCCGAAGGAGGTCGGCAGTGGAGCGAGCCAAGCGGTCCAGCTTGGTCACCACCAGCGTGTCGCCGTCGCGGATGTAGTCCAAAGCGGCCACACTGCTCTCCAACATGGAACGCCGGGCTGAATAAGCTTAAGATTCCTGGGAATTTGCCTGCTGGGGTGAGTATACAGGTCCCCCAGCCAGCAACCCTGTTTCTCGAAAGCAGCAACGGCATCCAAAACAGCCGGGCTTTTTTTGCGTCAGTCCGGCAGGCCGGCCTTGCGCATGCCTTCGATGAAGTGATCCAGGATGGCCCGGTCGCGATAGGGCGGCCGGTCGCGCCAGCGGTTTATGGTGAAGCCCGGATGCAGCCGCATCACCTCCCGGGCCTCGGCGCGAGCCTGCTCCATCAGGCCCAAATGCGCGTAGCTGGCGGCGAGCATCCGCCGTCCCTCGTCCGGGTTCAGCATGCGTTGAACGGTGGCGATCACATCCTCATGCCGCGCCATCGTGAAGTAGGCATCCGCCAGATACCACAGGTACCAGTCCGGATAACAAGGATTCAGCCGCATCGCCCGTTCCAGCAACTCGACGGACTTGGCCGGTTGACCGGCATAGACGAGCGCGTCGGCATATTCGGCGATGATGTCGGCATCGTTCGGATTGAGCGCCATCGCTCGTGCATAGTCGGCAAGAGCTTCGTCGTGACGCTTCTTGTAAAGACTGGCGAAACCCAGCTCGGCGAAGCCCCGCGCATCGAGCGGATCGAGCTGCACCGCGCGGCGCGCCAGCTCGACCGCGGCGTCGAGCGACTCATCGGGCCTCGGCGACCAAGAATAGCGCCAATCGAGGTTGTGGGTGCGCGAGAGCGCGCTATAGGCCCTTGCGTAGTCCGGCGCGATCGCCAGCGCCTCCTCGAACAGGCGCCGGGCATGGGCGTTCGCGTCCCTCGAATACTGTAGAATGAGCTGTTGGCCGCGCAGCACCAGCCCATAGACGCGCATGTTCCGCGGATAATAGGATTCCTGGCGGCGCTCCGCGAAATCGATCTGCACGGCGAGCCGCGAGGCAACCGCTCCGGTGATCTCGTCGTGCAACCGGAAAAGCT